>NZ_KB911512.1:371542-434445 GCF_000383535.1 Nocardia sp. 348MFTsu5.1 | reverse complement strand
ACGACCTGGCTTGCCCTGACCGATTCGATGACATCGACCACGCGCGGCAGTGGACCGCACAGTTCTTGGACCGCTACGCCCACCACCACCGTCACAGCGGTCTGGGCCGTCACACGCCGGCCTCGGTGTTCGATGGCACCGCCATCGAACACCGAGCCCGCCGCCAAAGACGACTCGACCAACTTTGGCAAGCCAACCCCCAGCGCTACCGGCGACCGCCGATAGCACCAGCGATACCTGACCAAGCAGGAATCAACATCAAGCACCTGTCTCAGACAGGTTGACAATTACCGTATTTGTGGCTCGTCTTCGTATAGGTGGCTCGTCTGTTTGGGACGGCCGCGACCCGCTACTTCTTGGCAGTCAGCCGTGCGATATTCGACTGGAAGTCGTCGGTGGTGAACGACTGATGCTCGGCGCTCATCGCGAAGTCGAGTGTCGCCAGCACGGCCCGCTCGAGGTGCAGGTTCAGCAGTCGCTTGGTGGCTTCGACCGCCTGCTGCGGTTGCTCGGAGATCCGCTTCGCACAGGCCAGAGCCTCGGCGAGCGGATCGGCGACGACATGGTTCGCCAATCCCATCTCGCGGGCGCGCTCCGCGGTGATCCGCGCCCCGGTGATCGCGTATTCCTTGGCCAGCAACAGGCTGGTGTGCAGCGGCCAGGTGACCGGTCCACCGTCAGCGGCAACCAATCCCACCTGTACGTGCGGATCGGCCAGGTAGGCCTTCTCGCCGATGTAGACGATGTCGCTGAGCGAGACGAGGCTGCAGCCCAGTCCCACTGCGGGACCGTTGACAGCCGAGACCACGGGAACCCGGCACCGCGCCATTCCGAGCACGATCTCACGGCCGTCTGCGATGGTCTGCGCGCGCAGTTCGTCGTCCTTGGCCAGCTCTGCGAGATACGCGAAATCGCCTCCGGCAGAGAATGCCTTGCCGGCTCCGGTCAGCACCGCGGCGCGAGCACCGCGGTCGGCACTGAGCTGCGGCCACAGCCGCGCCAGACCCACGTGCAGATCATGATTGACCGCATTGAGTGCATCCGGACGGTTCAGCGTGATGATGCGCAGAGATCCGTCGGCCTGGACGTCGATCTCGTCGGGCATGTCGTACATGGTCAAACTCCCAGTCCTAGAATTCGCGATCCGATGATGTTCTTCTGAATCTGTGACGTACCGCCCATGACGCTCTGGGCCCGGCTGTAGAGGTAGGCACTGAGCAGTTCGGGATCCTTGGTACCGACCACGTCGAGCGCGGCATGTCCCACGGCCTGTTCGACCCAGGTCATCAACAGCTTGTCGAGCGACCCGTCCGAGCTGTGCTGGACGCCGTCGAGCTGTTCCGACAGTCGTCGCCGCACATGCAGCCTCAACATCTCGGTTTCGATTGCGGCCCATGCCAGATCGGCGGAAGGCTTGCCCTCCGACTTCTTGGCGATCTGGTTGACCAGCTTGCTGTAGCGGGCAGCGAAGCCGAGCGTCGAGGGCTCGCGCTCATGCCCGACAACCGTCATCGCCAGCTTCCAGCCATCGCCGGGCGCGCCGACCATGTTCGCGGCGGGTACACGCGCCCCGTCGAAGAGAACCTGACCGAATTCGGTGGTCACACCGCTGATCATCTTCAGCGGTCGCTGCTCGATCCCGGGCTGGTTCATCGGCACGATGAAACCCGAAATGCCCTTGTGCCGAGCGACATTCTTGTCGGTCCGGGCCAGCAGCAGGCACCAGTCGGCGTTGTCCGAATAGCTGGTCCAGATCTTGTGGCCATTCAGGACGTACTCGTCACCGTCGAGGGTGGCCGTGGTGGTCAGTGACGCGAGGTCGGATCCCGCACCGGGCTCGGAGAAGCCCTGGCACCAGCGCTCGGTGCCGTTGATCATGCCGGGCACAAAGCGTTTACGGATGTCTTCGCTGCCGTGGTGACCCAGTCCGACGACCAGGTAGCCCAGGCTCGGCCGCGGCGGGAAGGCGGCCCGCGCCAGCTCTTCGTCGAGGATCACGTCGTAGACGGCCGGCAAGCCTTGTCCGCCATACTCTTCCGGCCAGGTCAGGCCGAAGAACCCGGCCTCGTACAGAGCCCGGTGCCATTCGCCCATCCGCGAAAAGTATTCGTCACCCGAGGTGGCGAACATACCCTTGCGCTCGGAGAGCCATGCGCGCATCCGCTCCCGGAACGCGGCTTCTTCGGTGGTGTCACGAAAGTCCAATTTGGATCTCCTCCAGGCTCACTGGGAACAATTCGGTGGATGTCAGCGCTCGGCGCAGGTAGACGTGCACCACGCACTCCCACGTATTGCCGATACCGCCGTGGACCTGAATCGAGGTCTCGCACACCGTCCGCGCGGTGCGTGCGCAGTAGAGCTTCGCGATGCGGGCGGCCTGCAGTGCCTCGTCGGTCGGTAGCTCGTCGACGGCCCAGGCGGCGTGCCGCAACACACTGATCGAACCCTCGATCAATGCCAGACCTTCGGCGAGAAGGTGCGCAACCGCCTGATACGAACCGATTGTCGCGCCGTACTGTTCGCGCAGTTTGGCGTATTCGACTGCGGTCGCGTGGGCACCGCGGGAGACACCGACCAGGTCTGCAGTGGTGGCAACCAGGGCCAGGGCGAGATTGCGCTCGGCCTGCTCGGTTGTCAGATCACCGGCCGCGGTGGTCTCTCCGACCACATCGGCGCGGAGCCGGGTCAGGTCGACGCCATCGCGAGTCGGCCCGAGATCGACTGTGCTGACCTTGTTCTCGTCGAGCACCAGACCGCGGTCGAACCCGCGGGCGTCGATCGCCTCTCCGCCGACAACCGCGGTGTAGCGGTGCGGTCCCTCTACGAGATGGCGCAGGGCGTCATCGGCGAGAACGGGGCCGAGGAATGGGACATCGACCAGACCGCGGCCGAACTCCTCGGCGACGATGGCAACCTCCACCGCCGACGCACCATCGGAGCGCAGGTCACGCCAGCCGGTGCTTTCGACCACTTTCTCCAGCCGGGCAATGCGGCTCTCGTCGTCGAGATCGGAGACCGCGGACGGTCCCAGATCATCGGCCAATTTCGAAGCAGCATCGCGCAATTGCCGCTGCTCACTTGTCAGACGAACGTCCATAGCGCTCCTTCAGCACTCTGCGCAGCACCTTGCCGGATGGCAGGCGCGGAATATCAGAAACAAAAATGACCTCGCTGGGTCGCTTGTACTTCGCCAATCGATCACCGATCAGGTCGGTGAGTTCGATGGCCAGCTCGGAGAGTTCATCGGTGTCAACAGGTTCGGTGACGGTCACCGCGGCGATGATCGCCTCACCGGTGGCCGTGTCAGGAACTCCGAACACCGCACAATCCTTGACCGCCGGGTGCCCGTGGAGTACTCCCTCGATCTCGGCGGGTGCAACCTGAAAGCCCTTGACCTTGATCATCTCTTTGGAACGGTCGGTCAGGCGTACCCAACCGTCGACGTCGATGGTGCCGATGTCGCCCGTTCGGTACCAGCCGTCGGTCAGAGCGTCGGAGTTCGCCTCGACCGGAAGGTATCCGGCCATCACCGATTCCGATCGGGCCCAGATCTCGCCGGCCTGACCGGGCCCCAGAACGTCTCGGCTCTCGGTGGACACCACCTGCAGGGTGACCCCGGCGGCCGCGCGTCCCACGCTGTCCAGGCGGGCACCGTGGATCGGATTGCAGGCGATGACCGGCAATTCACTCGCCCCGTAGGCCGGCACCCACGGCACTCCGGTCCGGCTGGTCACGCTCTCGGCGATGCTCGGTGTCACCGGTGTGGCGCCCCACATGATGTAGCGCAGCGACGACAGGTCGTACTTCTCGAGATCCGGATCGGAGGCCAGTGCCAACGCGATGGGAGCCACCGCCATCTCGATCGTGATCCGGTCCGATTCGATATGGCTCAACATCAGCTGCAGGTCGAAGCGGCGGTGCAGCCGTACCCAGGCGCCGGTGTCGAGCGCGGTGATGACGTTGAGGATCCCCAGAATGTGTGACGGCGGGGTGAGGATCTGCAGGCGGTCGGCCGCGGTGAGCTCCAGCGCTTCGCGCCAATGCCGGACGGCGGCGCCGAAGGATCGATGGGTGTGGCGGACGGCCTTGGGCATCCCGGTGGTGCCCGAGCTGAACACCAGCAACGCGTCGGCGTCCGGGTCCTTGTCCGGCCAGGTGACCTCGCCGATGACGGCCTCGCCGAGTTCGATCTGATCGTCGAGGCTGTACATCGGCATCAGGTCCCCGAGGACCGCATTGTCACCAACCGCATGCGAAGCGCCGGTGACTGCCAGCGCGTGCTCGACCTCGGCATGCTTGTAGGCGGGACTGATCAGCACCACCGCGGCTCCGACCTGCCAGATCGCACGCACCGCGACCACGAACTCCGGACGGTTCGACGACATGAGCGCCACGCGCTCCCCAGGCCCGACCCCGCGGGTGGCGAGCACGGCGGCGAGCCCAGACGTCATCGCATCGAGTTGCGGCAACGTGTAGCTGCGCTCCTCGAATGCAAGGGCGGCGGGCCCGTCCATGTCTGTGTCCTAACCAGGTCTCGATCGGCGGGTACCGGCCGATCCACCTTCTTTATGAGTCAACTTGAGAGGATCCTAGCTCACTGGCGAGAATACTATTCTCATCTAGTAGAATCTACGTATCATTATCGGTAAGCTGCAAAGGACACGAAGGAGGTGGCTCATGGCGAGGCCCCCACATTTCCAGCGCGCAACCGTGACGAGGATCGTCAAGGAGACCGCTGACGCCCGTACATACGTACTTGCGCCGCTCGAAGCACCGATCACTTACCGCGCCGGCCAGTTCATCACCTTCAAGGTGAAGGTCGACGGCGAGGAGCTGTATCGCTCGTACTCGATGTCGAGTGCCCCCGAAACCGACTCCGAGCTGATGACCACCGTCAAGCGCATTCCCGGTGGCAAGGTCTCGAACTGGATGCACGACAACATCAGCGAGGGTGACGAGGTCGAGATCACCCGGGCCGCCGGCCTGTTCTGCCTGAGCGAAACGTCCGCTCCGCTACTCGGTTTTGCCGGTGGCAGCGGCATCACGCCCATCCTGTCGCTGACCAAGAGCGCACTCAAGTCCACCGATCGACAGGTGCGCCTGCTGTGCGCAGACCGGGATCCGGCGTCCGCGATCTTCCACGCCGCCATCGACGAGTTGGCCACCCAGTACCCAGATCGCCTATCCGTGGTGCGCAGCTTCGATGTCACAGACGGATTCCTCGACGCCCAGAAGGTTCTCGATTTCATCGGTGACGACGTCGATGCCGACAGCTACCTCTGCGGACCCGACCCCTTCATGGATGTCATCACGTCCGCGGTGCCCGGCCCCGGCCGGATCATCGCCGAAGAGTTCGGCACGGCCCATCACGTCCCCGAGGCCGAGCACGTGGTCGAGATCGTCCCGACCCCCGCCGAACTGGGCACCGTGTACATCCAGCTCGGACGCAAGAAGGTCGAGATCGACATGAAGGCCGGCGAAACGATCCTCGACAGCGCACGCCGCGCCGGACTCTCGCCGCCGTTCTCCTGCGAATCGGGCAACTGCGCCACCTGCATCGGTGAGGTTCTCGAGGGCAGCGCCACCATGCGCGCCAACAACGCACTCGACGACGACGAGGTCGCCGACGGCTACGTGCTGACCTGCCAGGCTGTCCCCGACACCTCATCGATCAAGGTGCGTTACGAAGACTGAGCGCCTCCCTTGATCCCCACTCCCACTGGGCCGACAGCATCGCTGCCGGCCCAGTTTGAATTCTCTGTCGTAGTCACCGCGCCGCGACCGAGATCATTTGTCACATCTGATCATTCAGCGCACAACCGCACTCCGGACAAACTTCACCCCGCTCCTCGGCTTGCGGGCGGCAGTGGCACCACACTCATCGGTGCCGCTGGCCCTACGATTCCTCTACACTCCAACGGTTCTCGAGCAACGCGGTGCCGAAAGTTCGTCGATGGATTTGTACGGACATGCAGGTCATTTCCAGGCTCCCCCTGCCACCGAAGTCAGGTACGGGAACCAACCGTCTCTCCTGATCCCGACTGCCGCCGCGTCCACAGTATCGTTGTCGGCCTTGTTGAACTTTTCATTCAACCGTCTGCGGCGAGCCGAAATCGCTTGTAATAAACAACTATTCAGCGCATACGAACTCCAAAATTGACAGATGCGCTTCAACTGACCAGAACCTGTTGCTGTTTTGGGCAATGTTCATGCAGTTCGAACGCACAGCACATTTCGGTCGGGTAAATGTACGGCCAATGCTTGCCATCAATGCCCGAACTTCACTAGGATGTAGATCACAGCCGCTTGTCAATGCGGCACTCCTCACAGCCATCACTGACGGTGGTCGATACATAGATTCGGCTGCGGACACCCGGGTTCCGCAGCAATCGTCGAGTCCCTAGCCCTGGCATCTCGACGCCGCCTTCCGCCCTGCGCAAGACGAAAGTTGACTATTCATGTTCCAAACGATCGCGACGCGTCTTGCGCGCAGCATCGCCGTGGTTCTGCTGGTGACCATTGCCGTGGTTGCCCTGCTGAGTCTGGCACCGGGTTCGGCGTCCGAGGTGATCCTCGGTGAAAATGCCACCCCCGAGGCCGTCGCCGAGATGGATGAGCAGCTCGGACTCGACCAGTCACCGGTGATGCAGTACGTCGATTGGCTCAAGAACGCCGTGCAAGGCGACCTCGGCTCCTCACCACTGACCAGCCAACCGGTCACCGACGCCATCATCGAACGACTGCCGGTGACACTGGAACTCGCAGCACTCGGGCTGTTCATCGCCCTGGTGGTCGCAATCTTGATGGGCGTGATCTCGGCGTCGCGTCCGGGTTCGGGTCTGGACCGCGGCACCAACGCACTGTCCGCGGTGTTCCTCTCGGTGCCCGCGTTCATCGCCGGCCCCATCCTCATCTACTTCTTCGCCATCCAACTCCAGATCTTCCCGGTCCTGGGATGGTCAGATATCAGCGACGGACTCGGCCCCAACCTGCAGAGCGCACTGCTCCCGGCGATCGCGATCGCGTTGACGGAAATCGCCTCGTTCCACCGCATCCTGCGGACCGACCTGATCTCCACCCTCGGGGAGGACTACATCGCCGCGGCCCGCGCCAAAGGCATGTCCAGCACCTACGTGATGTTCCGGCACGCGTTTCGACCCTCCTCGTTTTCGCTGATCACGCTGACCGGCATCAACCTCGGACGACTCATCGGCGGCACCGTCATCGTCGAAACCCTGTTCGGGCTACCCGGCCTCGGACAACTCATCGCCTCCTCGATCACCAACCGCGACCTGATCATGGTCCAAGGCATCGTCGTGTTCATCGCCGTGGTCTACGTCGTGATCAACACCATCGTCGACCTCAGCTACGGCCTGATCGACCCCCGCGTCCGAAAGGTGGCGGCAACCGCATGACCGACATCGTCAACACCACTCCTGCGATCCCCAAGGCCCACGACGTGTCCACCACCGACAACCCGACCACCGAGCTTGCCGTCCCCGCGGTCCGCCAACGGCGGTCGATACTGGTGATCTTCTCCATCATCTGGCTGACCGCACTGATTCTCGCCGCGGTCTTCGCGAACCTGCTCCCGATCGCCCCCTACGACGTCCCGGTCGGCGCCCCCCGCCTCAGCCCCGCGTTCGGATCCCTCGATCTACTACTGGGAACCGACACCTTCGGCCGCTCCGAACTGTCCCGGATCATCTACGGCGCCCGCGTCTCGCTGGTGATCGGCACCGTCGCCGGGCTGTTCGGATTCCTCATCGGATCCCTGATCGGCCTGACCGGCGGCTACTTCGGCCGACACCTCGACAGCGGCATCTCCCTGATCGCCGACGCGATGCTCGCCTTCCCACCACTGATCCTGCTGCTCGCGCTGGCCTCCATCTTCCAACCCAGTGCCGGCACCATCCTGTTCGGCCTGACCCTCGTAGTCATTCCGGCGTTCATCCGGCTGTCCCGCGCCAACGCCCTGGCCTGGTCCTCACGCGAGTTCGTCCGAGCAGCAAAAAACATGGGCGCCGGGCATTCCCGGATCCTGTTCAAAGAAATCCTGCCGAATGTCCTGGCACCGCTGGCCGCCTACCTGCCGATCGTGATGGCCGCCCTGATCGTGGCCGAAGGCTCACTGAGCTTTCTCGGCCTGGGCATCCCACCGCCCACCCCGAGCTGGGGCGGAATGATCAGCGAAGGCAAAGACGCACTCTCGACCTCCCCACACCTGGTCTTCGTCCCCGCGACCGCGATCTTCTTCACCGTCTTCTCGCTCAACCAGCTGGGTGATCACCTCCGAACCAAGTTCGACAAGACAATCGGGCACTGAGGCACCCATCCAGATACATCTACTTCGTCTTACAACCCCAAGCAATTCTGTTCGAGAGGTCAATTGATGAGATCTAAACGACGTTTCTCCGAGATCGTCGCAGTGGCGCTGGCCGCTGTCCTATTCCTTTTTGTCGCCGCCTGTGGGGGTGACAGCAGCACCCCTGGCGCCGGACCATCCGCCGACGAAGGTGATCCCGTTCCCGGCGGCACCGCTCGGGTCTTGCAGACGGGCGAGCCGCGGTCGCTGGACCCCGCCGCCCTCTCCAACACCTGGGCACACCAACCGGTGCTGGGCAACGCCCTGTACGGCACCTTGATGATCAACAACATCGAGACGTTCGAGATCGAGTACAAGATGGCCACCGACTTCTCCACCACCGACGGGGGTACCACCTTCAACCTCGCACTCCGTCCGGGCCTGATGTTCACCGACGGCACGCCGCTCGACGCCGCAGCCGTGAAGTTCAACTGGGACCGACTGAAGGATCCCGCACTCGGATCGACATCGACCCGCCAGGCGAGCCAGGTGGCGAACACAGAAGTCGTCGATCCGACGAACCTCAGGGTGACAATGGCTGCGCCCAATCCCCATTTTGCGGAATCCCTGGTAGCCGGCGCACTCAACTGGATCGCCTCGCCTACTGCACTGCAAAAAGGCCGGGAAGCCTACGACCAGGCACCTGTCGGAGCCGGACCGTTCACGCTGACCAACTGGACCCGCCAGGCGTCCATCGAGTTGAAGAAGAATCCGGGATTCTGGGACGCTCCCAGGCCGTACCTCGACGCGCTGACAATCAGCACGATCCCCGATAGCAATCAGCGCATCAATGCCATCACCACCGGTGGCGCCGACCTCGCTTCTGAGAGCGGAATGGCCAATGTCAACAAGGCCACTGCCGCGGGGTTCCAGAGTGAGATCGTGCCCACCGGCGGCGGACAGTTCCTGGGTATGAATCACCGTCGAGCACCGTTCGATGACGTCCGCGCCCGCCGCGCGGTGATGCTGGCCACAGACACCGAGGGCCTGAACACCATCGTCTACAACGGCGAAAACGAAGTTCCGCAGACCTTGTTCCCCGAGGAGTCGCCCTTCTTCACCGACGTCCCGCTCCAGTCCACCAACAAGGACGAAGCACAGAAATTGTTCAACGAGTTGGCCGCCGAAGGTAAACCGGTCTCATTTACCGTCCTTTCCTACCCGACCACCGATAGTCGTACGCTCTCTGAGGGATTGCAGACACAACTCAGTGCCTTCGACAATGTTGAGGTCAAGGTCGAGGTGCTCGACTTCGGAGCGGCAACCGCCCGCGCCGGACAACGCGATTTCGACATGATCATCACGGCGGCCGTCATCCAGGACCCCGACTTCCCGCTGTGGACCGCTTTCCATTCCAATTCATCGGGCAACTTCGTCGGCACCAATGATCCCGAACTCGACAAGGCGCTCGATGCCGGCCGCATCGCGACGTCCGATGCAGATCGCAAAACCGCGTACAACACGGTGCAGGAGCGTCTCGTCGAGGTGATCCCCGGCGTCTGGTACACCCGCGCGGTGCCTGCTGTGATCTACGGCAAAAACGTGCACGGCGTCGACCTCTACACCCTCGCATCGCCATTGCCCGAGAACATCTGGATGAACTGACCCAACAGGTCAAGGAAGGAGCCCGATCACCATGAACGCGAAGCCACTGCTCGAAGTGAACAATCTGCGCGCCTACATCGGCACCACACGCGGCACCGTCCGCGCCGTCGACGACGTCTCGCTCACACTCGACACAGGACAAGCCCTGGGCATCGTCGGTGAATCGGGCTCCGGAAAGTCCGTGATGGCCCGAGCCATCATGGGCCTGATGCCACCGCGCTCGGCACGCTCAGGCGAGGTGACCTTTCAAGGCCGAGATCTGCTGGCCCTGACCAAGAAAGAAAAGCTCGAGATCTGGGGTCCCCAGATCGCGATGGTGTTCCAGGATCCCGGCCGCTCACTGAACCCTGTTGTCCGGGTGGAGCGTCAGCTCACCGAAGGCATGCGCAAGCACCTGGGCATCGGCCGTTCCGAAGCTCATGATCGGGCACTTCGCCTCCTGCAGGAGGTGGGAGTGCCCGATCCGGAGCGGCGGCTGCGCAACTACCCGCACGAAATGTCCGGCGGTATGCGCCAGCGCGTGATGATCGCCATCGCCTTGGCGTGTGAACCCGACCTGCTCATCGCCGACGAACCCACCACCGCCCTCGACGTCACCATCCAACGACAGATCCTCGACCTGCTGCGGAACGTGCAACGTGAACGGGACATGGCGATGATGCTGATCAGCCACGACCTGGCCGTGGTCGCCGGCCGCACCGACCGCGTCGCGGTCATGTACGCCGGCCGACTGGCCGAAGTCGGTTCCACCCGAGAGGTTTTCGATGCCCCCCGGCACCGCTACACCCACGCCCTGTTGGGCGCCACCCCGACGATCGACCACGCTCGCCACGCACCGCTGCGGGTGATCTCCGGATCCCTGCCCGACCCGACCTCCCCGCCGATCGGTTGCCGATTCGCAGCACGCTGTTCGCACGTGCAGGACGACTGCCGCGCACCCGGCCCCGAACTGGCGAGCGTCGGCTCCGACCACGACGTCGCGTGCCTGCACCCGGTGATCCCCCAGCCCGTCAAAACTTTGACCCCCTCCGGAAGGTAAACCCATGGCCGGCAGCGGAAACGCGCACCTACGCGGCGACGACGCACTGCTCAGCGTGCAGGACCTCGTCGTCGAATACCCCACCCGAGCCGGGACCGTCCAGGCGGTCTCCAAGATCAGCTTCGACGTCATGCCCGGTGAAACCCTCGGCATCGTCGGCGAATCGGGCTGCGGCAAATCCACCACCGGACGCGCCGTCCTACGCCTGGACCGGGTCACCGCCGGCCGGATCAGATTCGGCACCGACTGGATCGAGAAGGCACCCGAGAAGCAGATGCGGCAACTGCGCCGCGACATGCAGATGATCTTTCAGGACCCGATCAGCTCCCTCAACCCCCGGCGGTCGGTGAAAGAGATTGTGGTCGAAGGCATGACCGTCGCCGGCGCCCCCAAAGCCGACCGCGTCGCAAAGTCATCGAAGGTCCTCGACTCCGTCGGCCTACCCCCCGACCGCTACTCCGACGTCCTACCCCGCGCACTCTCCGGTGGCCAAGCCCAACGCGTGGCCATCGCCCGCGCCCTGGCCCTGAGCCCACGCCTGCTCATCTGCGACGAACCCGTCTCCGCCCTCGACGTGTCGGTACAGGCCCAGATCCTCAACCTCATCGAAGAACTCAAAGCCGAGTTCGACCTCACCGTCGTGTTCATCGCCCACGATTTGGGCGTCGTGCGCACCGTCAGCGACAACGTCATGGTCATGTACCTCGGAAAGGTCTGTGAGTTCGGGGATTCAGCCCAGGTCTACGCCAATCCCACCCACCCCTATACCCGGGCGCTGCTCGACTCGGTACCCCTGACCGACCCCGACCAGGCATTCGCCGGCCCGGCACTCGAGGGTGACGTTCCCTCGCCGCTGGACCCACCCACCGGTTGCCGATTCCGAACCCGTTGTCCCAACGTGCAAGACCGTTGCGTCACAGAAGAACCCGAGATGCGTCAGACGCGCCCCGGCCAGTTCGCGGCCTGCCACTTCCCACTGACCGTGGTCCAGAAGAAGCTGGTCTCCACTCCCTAACCAGACACATGCACGGCGCCTGCCTTGATGACCGCAAGAACCAGGCGGGCGGATTCCGACTCTGTCACGCCTCCGCGAGACGGCGGGTGTCCGATGGCGGCACGCCGTATTTACGGCGGTACGCAGCCGCGAACCGGCCGCTGTGCATGATGCCCCAACCGTTTGCGATGTAGGTGATGTTGGTGCCGGCGACACCGTGGAGCAGATCGTTGTGAACGCACTCCAAACGCACATCGAGTAGATACTCCATCGGCGTCAGGCCCACGTATTCGCGGAAACCCTGCTGCAATCGCCGAGCGCTGACTCCTCCGATCTCCGCCAGTTCACCGGCGGTCCAGGGGCGCGCGGGATCGGCGTGGATCGCGTCGATGACCCGCTTGACGATGCGTGGACGGGTACCGACCGGGTCGTTCTCGTCAGCGGGTATCGCTGCCAGGACCAGCGCAGTGGTGAGCATTCCGCAGACCTGCTGCGCCATGTGCTCATTGCGCAACAGCACACTTTCCCCGAAGGCCTGGTCACCGACCGAATTGAGCAAGGTCATCCATTCGGCGCCGGCGCCGGACCGCAAATCCAGCTGATGGGGAAGGTGCCGTCCGGGACGGCCGCAGATGCGATCGACTTCTCGCTGCAGGTAGTCGCGGTCGATCTTGAATCCGATGATCTCGCAGGATCGGCTCCAATCGGTGATCACCGTCCTGGTGTCGGGTGGACAGACCGTCGCCTGGCCGGGCGTCGAGATGATGTGGTGCCCCTCGGTCGTCGACTCGAGATGCCCGGTCAGGGGTATGTTGATGCCCCACGCTCCGGGGTGATCGGACTCGATGGAGACCGCCGCACCGAACCCGATCCGGGCCAGGACCGCGGGCCCGACCGGCGACGACTTCAGCCGATATCGGGTTGCATCATCCCGTGATATCGGCCGGAGTTCATGCGGGAAGTACGCATCGGCAACCACCTCGTGGACCTCATCCCAGTCGGTGAGGCCAGAGCGTTCAACTCGTTCCGGCATTGCTCCTGCTCTCACTCCTCCGCCAACCGAGGATCTGTCATGGTCCAGCGCCTTCAGGGTAACTGTGATCGGCGTCACCATGCCTACCCCGCGGAGACCCACGCAGCAACGTTGCGGAATCCGGATTGCGGCTTCGCTCAGCGGATCGACGGGCTGTGACCGCCGTCATACGTTGTGTCCACAGCGCAAGCAAGTCGGTTCGAAAATCACCGGACCGACCGAGTCATCCGACCAACAGGAGCTCACATCATGGACCAACGAATGATCCGAAACATCTTCGGCCAGTTCGCAAGTGGCGTCACGGTGATCACCTGCACCAACGTCGACGGCACCCCGCATGGCGCCACGGTCACCGCTTTCACCGCGATATCCCTCGAACCGAGGCTGTGCCAGGTGACGCTGACCAGAAGATCTAAAGCGTGCGGATACCTCAACGATGCACCGTTCGCAGTGAACATCCTGGCATCGGACCAGATCGACACCGCCATGCACTTCGCCGGAAAACCCCAGAACCCGGAGCCGGAGTGGAACTCGGCGAGCTCCGTACCAGTGCTCGCCGGTAATGCCGCCACCCTGGTCTGCTCCCCGTGGGCGTCCTACGACGGCGGCGACCACGTCATCTACATCGGCGAAATCGTCGACGCCGACGTCGACACGTCCAGGGAGCCATTGCTCTTTTACCGCAGCACATTTCACGACCTCGGCGATACCTCGGGAACAGCCGCCTACAACGGAAGTCTCGACGATCCGCACAGTGGATGGTTCGACGCAACGGCCCAATTCACGCCCCTTCACCGGCCACTCGTCGCCGCCACCGCCTGACAACCCATCCCGATCTCCACCCGACCACGAAGGAAGCATCATGACCACCATCGAAGAACGTCCCGCCAGCACCGATGTCGATCGCAGCAAGGTCAACGTCGCCGAGAACTGTGACGCCAACACGAAGGCGAACTTCGCGTCCAAGCCGATGACCGGCGACGAGTACATCGAATCGCTACGTGACGACCGCGAGATCTGGCTGCACGGTGAGCGCGTCAAGGACGTCACCACCCACCCCGCCTTCCGGAATCCCATCCGGATGACCGCACGGCTGTACGACGGGATGCACACCGGAGAACATGTCGACGCGCTCACCACACCTACCGACACCGGAAACGGTGGCGTGACCATGCCGTTCTTCCGTGCATCCAAGACGTCCGAAGACCTCATCAAAGACCGCGATGCGATCGCCACCTGGGCCCGCATGACTTACGGCTGGATGGGCCGGAGCCCCGACTACAAGGCGTCATTCCTCGGAACGCTGCACGCCAACTCGGAGCTGTACTCGCCGTTCCAGGCCAATGCCGAGCGCTGGTACAAGGAGTCGCAGGAGAAAGTCCTCTACTGGAACCACGCCATCATCAACCCGCCGGTGGATCGCCATCTCCCGCCGGATGAGGTCGGCGACGTGTTCATGAAGGTGGAAAAGGAAACCGACGCCGGCCTCATCGTCAGCGGGGCGAAAGTCGTCGCGACCGGATCGGCGATCACCAACTACAACTTCGTCGCCCACTACGGTCTGCCGATCAAGAAGAAGCAATTCGCACTGATCTGCACCGTTCCGATGGATGCGCCAGGTGTGAAGCTGATCTGCCGCACGTCGTACACACAGCAGGCGGCGGTGATGGGCAGCCCGTTCGACTACCCGCTGTCATCGCGCATGGACGAGAACGACACCATCTTCGTCTTCGACAAGGTGCTCGTCCCGTGGGAGAACGTCTTCATGTACGGCGACGTCGAGAAGATCAACGCATTCTTCCCACAGTCCGGTTTCCTGCCCCGCTTCACCCTGCAGGGTTGCACCCGCCTGGCGGTCAAGCTCGACTTCATCGCCGGGCTGTTGATGAAGGCCCTCGACGCCACCGGTGCCGGTGGATTCCGCGGGGTGCAGACACGAGTCGGCGAGGTCATCGGCTGGCGAAACCTGTTCTGGTCGTTGACCGAATCGATGGTTCGCGATCCCGAGCCGTGGGTCGGTGACACCGTGATCCCCAAGCTCGAGTACGGCCTGACCTATCGCATGTTCATGCAGCAGGGCTACCCACGCGTCAAGGAGATCATCGAGCAGGACGTCGCATCGGGGCTGATCTACCTGCCGTCGTCGGCGGCTGACTTCAAGAGTCCCGATGTGCGCCCGTACCTCGACAAGTATGTCCGCGGCTCCGAGGGCATGCAGGCCGTCGACCGCGTCAAAGTCATGAAGGCGCTGTGGGATTCGATAGGTTCCGAGTTCGGCGGCCGCCACGAACTCTACGAGCGCAATTACGCAGGCAACCACGAGGGCGTGAAGGCCGAGCTCCTCATGTTCGCCGAAGCCCGCGGCACGGTCAGCTCGATGAAGGGTCTCGCGGAGCAATGCCTCAACGAGTACGACCTGGACGGCTGGACCGTCCCCGACCTGATCGGCAACAGCGACGTCTCGTACTTCGGCAAGCACTGACATCCACGGAAACGGATACTCACTATGACCATCATCGACAGTCCCACCGCCATCGGCTCGGGCAGTGCTGCCACCGACAATTTCAAGGGTGAACGCTTCACCGCGGACACCTCACCGGAACGCCTGTCTGCCATGGCTTCTGAAGCACTCGCCGGATTCAGTGCGCTGATCCAGAAGTTCGGGGTGACGTACGACGAGTATCGCGTCCTCAAGCAGTGGCTCATCGAGGTCGGCGAGGGTGGCGAATGGCCACTATTGCTCGACGTCTTCGTCGAACACGAGATCGAAGACGTGAACTCACGCAAGTTCAAGGGAACCAAAGGCAGTATCGAAGGCCCCTACTATCTCCCCGGAGCTCCCGAATTGTCTTCTCCCGCCACGCTCCCGATGCGCCCGGAGGACCGCAAGCAGACGCCGTTCATCATGCGCGGTCGGGTGACCGACCTCGAGGGCAAACCCCTCGCGGGATCAACGATCGAACTGTGGCACGCGGATGCGGAGGGCTACTACTCCGGATTCGCACCGCACATTCCCGACTGGAACCTCCGCGGGACGATCGTCACCGACAGCGAGGGCTGGTACGAGCTCACCACGATTGCGCCTGCGCCATACCAGATCCCGACCGATGGTCCCACCGGGCAATTCATCGAAGCAGCCGGATGGCATCCCTGGCGGCCCGCACATCTACATCTGCGGGTGTCCGCCGAGAACCAGCACCCGATCATCACCCAGCTCTACTTCGCGGGTGGAGAATGGTTGGACAGCGATGTGGCGAACGCTACCAAGCCGGAGCTCCTGCTGAATCCACACACGGACGACTGCGGCCGGAATGTGGTTCGGTACGACTTCACGCTCGACCCACTCGACGCCTAGCCCGACTCCTGCGGGCGCTCCTGAACAAGGGGCGCCTGCAGTGTCACCTTCACAGGAGATCTCATGACCGACCACACCGATCCGAGAACGACCCTCCTCGTGCCGACCGATGATTCCGACATCGAAGTGGTTCTCGAGGGCAGTGGTCCTCTCGTGGTCCTACTACCCTCCCTCGGCCGCGAATCGTACGACTACGGCGACGTCGCCGAAGGGCTTGCCGCCAAGGGCTTTTCGGTGGCCCGGCCACAACCCCGCGGGATCGGGCGCAGCGTCGGCCCCACCGAGGACATAACCCTGCATGATCTCGCGGACGATGTCCGGGCGGTCATCGAATTCCTCGGCGCCCCCGAAGCAATTGTGGTCGGCCACGCGTTTGGTCACTACGTCGCCCGCACGCTGGCCGCCGACAGGCCAGATCTGGTGCGGGGCGTGGTGGTCGCCGCCGGCGGTGCCCGAGACTATCCCGTCGAACTGACCGAGATCGCAGTGAAATGTGCTGACTCGTCGCTTCCGGACGACGAGCGATGCGCGCTGTTGAACACCGCGTTCTTCGCCCCCGGGAACGACCCCACCGGATGGCTCGACGGTTGGTACCCGGACGTATCGAGGAGTCAGTTGGCCGCTGCCGCAGCCACTCCCAAGGATCAATGGTGGGATATCGCGCGCCAGCCGATTCTCGACCTGCAAGCAGAGCTGGATCCCTTCCGTCCGCGGGACACGGCAGAAGAGCTACGCGACCGGTTCGGGGATGTCGTCAGCGTGTCGGTGGTCCCGAATGCCCGCCATGCCCTGCTGCCAGAGGCCCCCGACCGAGTCGTCCACGAAATCGCCACCTGGATACGCAACGTTGTTCGAATCCGACCCATGAAGGACTGATCATGACCAACGCAATCGAAACGCCCCGCTTCCCTGACAATTTCGTCGCAATGCTGGACGGTGATGTCGGTGCCCTCTACCAAAGGAACACAGCATCTTTCGATGAGACGCCCGAGCCACCGGCCGATCCGACGGACTGAATTGCCGCGCAGCCCACAACACGACCTGACACCGTCGCCGACTGCCCGCCACCGAAGTGGTCGGGCAGTCGGTGTTCACCGAACTTTTCCGCAGTCAGTGAACCGGGACAGAAACTCCTTCAGCACCGATTCCGGTTTCCGCGCGAACCATCATCTCGGCGAACTTCTCATCCGCGTCATAGCCTCGGCCGTGGCGCTTTTCACCGATCAGGGAGCCGAATACACACGCGGCCACGCCCAGCGGAAGTGTGAAGATGATCGGTAACTGGATCTCCAGCGGTGCCGGTCCGTCGCCCATCCACAGAGCCGAAGTGAACATCAGGCTGACAACCGTCGAGATCAGGCCGGTGAGAACACCGGACACTGCCCCGACCGCGTTGAAGCGCTTCCAGTTCATACTCAGCACCAGGGCCGGCAGATGCGCACTGCCGGCCACCATGAACGCCATCCCCATGAAATAGGTGATATTCGTTTCGTCGCCGATCATCAAGGTCAGGCAGATGGCGAGCACGCTGAAGGCGATCGCACCGAATCGGGCGACGCGAGCCTGTGCGGCGTCGGCCCGCTCTGTGGCGGCCGGATCTTCGTCCACTTCTTCCACGGAGTCCGCGCGGCGCAAGGTGGGCCAGATATCTCGGGCGAACGTACCCGCAGCCGAGATGACCACTCCTGCCACAACGGCGACGATGCTGGCGAAAGCAACCGCGGCAACCAAGGCCAATGCCATTGATCCGCCGAAGGTTCCGGCTCCACCACCCAATTCAGTGACCAGCGCCGGTGCTGTCAGGTTGCCACCGGGACCGACGATGTCGGCACCGTTCTCGCCGAGGACTGCCATGGCGCCGAATCCCATCAAGATGACGATGAGATAAAACATGCTGCACAGCGCGATCGTCCAGCCGAGTGATCGGCGGGCGGTGGCCGCCTCCGGCACGGTGAAGAACCGAATGAGGATGTGCGCCATACCGGCTGTGCCCAGCGCGAAGGTCAGTGCGTACGAGACGAGGTTGAGAGACGAATCACCGAACGACAGACCCGGGGCCAGAACAGCTTCGCCCGCAGGTGCGCCGGTGGCCGCGGCTCCGAGTATTCCGGGCAGGCTGTACCCGAACTTCGTCAGAACACCGAGTGCGACGATCATCGCCAACACGGCCAGGATCGATGACTTGATGACCTGGACCCAGGTGGTCGCGAGCATTCCACCAACGAACACGTAGACGCCCATCAAGCTGCCGGCCACGATCACCGACACCCAGAACGGGATCCCGGACACCGTTTCGAGGAGAACTCCTGCTGCCACCAACTGCGCCAGCAGCACGAACGCCCCCGTGGTGATGGTGCTGAGCGCCACGGCCACCCGCACCCGCCGCGCACCAGTCCGGAAGACCAGCACATCTGCGAGTGTGTACTTGCCGAGATTCCGCATTCTTTCGGCGAGCAGGAACAGGATTGGCAGAAATGAGATCACGGATGCAAAGAGGATCACGGTGCCATCGATCCCTTTGTAGAAGATCAGGCCGGTGGTTCCGAGGAAGCTGCCCGCCGATATGAACTCACCCGCGATGGCAAACCCGTTCTGCCAGCCGGTGATCGAGCGGCCGGCCGCGAAGAATCCGTCAGCACTCTGTGAACGCCGGGACACGGCGAAAGTGACCCACAGGGTCAATGAGATCACAGCCGTGCATACCGCGATCGCGAGGTAGTCGGTGTCGCCGGTCATGCAATGCGCTCCTTGTTGTCGATACCCACCCGGCCGTTGGTGACAACGCGAATCGCGTCATCGGCAGCCGGTTGGAGATATGTTCGCGAGAGGCGGAAGTAGAAATAGACCAGCACCCACGTGCCGGCGAACTGGGAGAAGACCACCCAGAACGACAGCGGGATGCTCAGGAACGAGTGTTCTCCCAGTTGTTGCGGGTAGCCGATGAAGGCAACGAGAAAGAACGTGAACAACACGGCCGTCAGCGAACAGAAGACGTTCGTGACGAGCCGCCGCCTGCGCCTCAGTTCGACGACCTCGGGCAATTCCGCCATCGCGCGCCACGACGCAAGTTCGGTCTCGAATACGGCGCTCATGGGTGCACCGCCGCTCGACGAGCCGAATCGAGGGCGAAGAGGTTCTCGTCCCAACCGCTTTGAAGCGGTCCGAAGAAGTGGAACCGCACCTGCTTCCGTAGATACCGCCACCGGCCGTCGAGGCGGACGGCCTGATCGGTGTAGCGGCCCGCCGCGATGGATGCACTGCCGCCGCTCACGCAGGGCTGCCACAGGAAAGACCGGATGGTGGCGCAGTCTCCGTCTATGTCGATCTCGAGATTGGTGATGAAATGCCAGAACGAGGTAAGACCACCTTCCTCGAGACCGGCGAAGAATGTCCGCATCGCCGTTTTGCCCTCGACACGGGATAGTCCGTCGAAGACACCGTCGTCGGTGAACAGGTCCATCAGCGAGTCCCAGTCACCGTTGTCGAGATGGCGGCAGTATCGGGCATCGAGTTGCCGGATTGCCTCGATGTCCTCGAGGCGCTGGATTCGTTCTTCCAATGTGGTCATCAATGGAGTACCTCCACAGGGTCGAAGTTCAGACGAACAGCTACGCCAAACTTGGTTAACGCTTGTTCATGTGATGTGGACCATAGCGTTCCCAGGCGAGGGCGTCAAGACTGCACATCTTGCCTGTTCAGGCGGTACAGCCTAATCTGCATCCATGAACATGCGGCCAGCGGGCGACGCCCGGCAACGAATCCTGGACACTGCACTCGACGAGTTCTACACAGCAGGATTCCACGCGGCCACACTCCGGAATATCGCCAAACATGCAGGTTGCAGCGCCGCAAACGTCTACAACCATTTCCAGAACAAGGACGAACTCCTCGTGGAGATCCTGCGCTCGGCAAGCGACGAGCAGTTCACCGCAACTCGCAACGCGTTGAAAAAGGCCGGGCCCGCGCCCGCACAACAGTGGACCGCCGCAGTGGCCGCGCACTCGCTGTACACCGCCCGCAACCAACGGGCCTGCCTGGTGGCCAACACCGAACTGCGCTATCTCGAAGACCTCGATCGCAAGCGGGTGGTGGGATCACGCGACGCCCAGGAACAGCTGTTCATCACCATCGCCGAACGCGGGGTGGCCAACGGAGACTTCGAGGTCGAGCACGTACACCAGGCGGTCACCGCCGTCTTGACGATGTCTGCGGGCATCGCCCTGTGGTTCCGCGAGTCGGGCTCACTGTCGGCACAGCAGGTCGCCGACACCTATGCCGGCTACGCACTCAACTTGATGGGCTATCGGCAGGCCTGATCACAGCGCACACGCCCGTCAAGGATTGACGCTTCGGACGGTTCCATGCTCTACTTGGTGAACGAGCGTTAATTACCCGGATCACACCTATACCCGAAAACGGACACGGTCGATCCACTCGAATGAGGAGCGTCCATGACTCATCGACCCTCGCAACCCCGCACTGATTCACCCCGGTATCTGACCGAGGAACGTCTGGCCATTCGCGATCTGGCCCGCGAGTTCGCCATGAAGGAAGTACTTCCGGTCGCGAACGAACTCGATCCGCTCCAGGGCGCCATCCCCGACGAGCTCAAAAAGGCCATGTCCGAGATCGGATTCTTCGGGATCATGATCCCCGAGGAGCTCGGTGGTCTCGGCCTGGGGGTCTTCGAATACTGCCTGGTCGCCGAAGAGCTGTCCCGCGCCTGGATGAGCGTTGCCGGCCTGCTCGCCCGCGGCAACGGGATGGGTGGCGGTTTCACCGCGGAACAGGAAGCAGATCTACTCCCCCGCGTCGCGCGAGGCGAATACCTCGGGTCGTACGCGCTCTCCGAGGCAGAGGCCGGCTCCGACGTCGCCAACATCTCCTGCCGTGCCACCCGCGATGGCGACGACTGGATCGTCAATGGCACCAAGATGTGGTGCACCTACGCCTACGAAGCCGACTACATGGTCCTGTTCGCCCGGACAGATCCGCACAAGGATCCCGCCAAACCCCATCGCGGTATCAGCACCTTCCTGATCGACAAGGAACGAAACAGGTTTCCACAGGGCATATCCGGCACCAAGATTCGCAAGATCGGGTACTTCGGCTGGAACACCTGGGAAGTCGCCTTCGACAACTTCCGGATCCCGCACGACCGCATGCTCGGAGAAGAGAACAAGGGCTTCTACCTCGCGGTGTCCGGACTCGAGGTGGGCCGCGCCCACACCGCCGCGCGGGCGATCGGACTGGCCCGCGCCGCACTCGAGGATTCCATCGCCTACGTACACACCCGCCGCCAATTCGGGCACCCGATCGGCGACTTCCAGTACCTGCGGTTCAAAATCGCCAAGATGGCCGCCGACATCGAGGCCGCACGGCAATTGATGTACTCGGTCGCCACCGATATCGACACCGGCCGGCGCTGCTCGCTGGAGGCGTCGATGTGCAAACTCGTCGCCACCGAAATGGCGGAAAGAGTCACCAGCGAGGCCGTCCAGATTCACGGCGGCGCCGGGTACACCACCGACTTTCAGGTCGAGCGGCACTGGCGCGATGCTCGGCTCACCAAGATCTTCGAGGGCACCAGCGAGATTCAGATGCGCATCATCTCCGATGAAATCCTCGGCCGGGTGGAGTCGTGATGACCGCCGCCTCGAGCCCCGGCATCCTCGCTGTGGGCGATCAGCTCGTCTCCGAGGCCCGTGTGGTCGGGGAGATCTTGGCGCATGGCGGAGTCACCCTTCCCGCCGGTCTGTCGAGCACCGGTCGTGTCGTGGCCGAACTGTTGTCGCCGCCGCCACCGACCTGCGCGTTGACCACAATGAACTGGGCCACAAGTCATCTGGTCACGACATCGGACACGGTGCACGCCGACGTCCTCATCACGGCCATCACCGCCGACGGTATCGAACTGTCCGTGCATCTGGTCGACGGCTTCGGGCGGGTGTGCGAGCAAGGCACCCAGGTATGGAAGCCGACCACCGCGGACATCGCCCCGGTATCGGAGGCAGTCGACTTCTGCACCGTCGCCTGGGGTCAGATGCTCGCCCGCAGACTCGGCTCCGACAGTGCTTTCACATCGTCGTTGTCCACCTGGGACGGAACCATCGGATTGCGTTGCGGCGAACTCGAACTCCATCTACGCATCTACCGCGGGCGCATCATCGACGTCACCCGGCGGGTGCCCCACGGCGCCACGTTCACATTCGCGGCATCACCGCGTCTGTGGACCGAACTCGCCTTCGACACCGACGACAACTTCATGCGTCGTGTCATCTGCGGCGAATTCTCCTCCACCGGTGACGGATACGAGTACCTCCGGCTGACGAAGCCACTCAACATCCTGATGGGTCACATACGCCACATCGCCCGGGAGGCGCGATCATGATCGAAGCCCGTTACCTCGACATCGACAGCGCACTCGGATTCGTCGAAATACACACGCCCGAAGGAACATTACCCGGGGACAAGCTCCCGACGCTGCTCTGCCTGCACACCGCCGGTCAGAGTGGCGTGCAATGGCGACGAGTGTGCGGCGGTCTCACCGCGCGCGGCTACCGGGTCGTGGTACCCGACCTTCCAGGGCACGGACGATCCGAACCCGCGTTGTCCGGACCGGTGACCGATCTGGTCGCCTACGGCGACTGGCTCGGAAGATTGCTGGACATCCTCGACATCGAGAAGCCTTACGTACTGGGGTGTTCCATCGGAGGCAAACTGACCCTGGAGATGGCCACCCGCCCCGATCGTCCGCTCTCGGGTGCGATCGCCATGGCCGCCGAAACAGGCCCGGGCCGGGTCGGCCTCTCCGGTCTTCGCCGCGAACTCGAGGACGTCGCCGGGCCGTCCCGCGCAGAACGTACGTACCTCGGAACCCTTGCCTCGGTGGGACGCGCCATGGACCCGGCCGCGGCACATCTCGCCGGACTGATGCACAAGCGGGAAGATCCCGAGATCTCCTCCTCCGACCTCCTCGGCTGGGGTGGGCACGATGTCCGCGACCGCCTGACCGATCTCACCTGCCCGATCCATCTGGTCGCCGGAACCGATGATCCCTGGATCAATGCCGATGCGGTCGGCGAGGCCGCTGATCAGATCAACGCGTCCGCCCCCGGCCGGGCCCGCTTCAGCAGGCTCGAAGCGGTCGGCCACTACCCTATGGAGGAGATCGACGATTTTGCCGGCGTTGCCGCCCGGTGGCTCGCCGACCTTCGCCGGCCGGTACGGGAGCACGCGGCGGTGACACTATGATCACCACGCACGCCGCGTCGCTACAGCACCTGCTCGCAGAGCTGATCGAGCTCGACCCCGATGCAACCCTGACGTACGACGTCGTCGACGGGGCACCGGTGTCGTGCAGCCGGGCACAGTTCGGCACCAGGGTCGAGTGTCTGAGCCACGAACTGACCGAGGTCGGGTTGCGGTCGGGCCAGTGTGTGGCTGTGCTGCTACCGAATTGGTCCGATGCTCTGGTGTGGCAGTTCGCGGCGGCATCGATCGGCGCCCACGTGATCGGTCTGAATACGCGGTACAACACGGCCGAGGTCGCGCACATTCTCACCAGCGCCCGGCCGGCGGTGGTCGCCGTCGCCCTGAACTTTCACGGCCTCGACCTCTTCGGCACACTGTCCACCGCTGTCACCGCCACACCGTCGGTGGCGCCTCCGGTGGTGGCAGTGGTCGCCGGCCCCGATGGAAACGCCGAGCACCACGCAGATCTGAACCTCGGCAGTGGCCATTGGTTCAGCGGCAGTTCGGATATCAACGGTGCACGGGTACCCGACACCCCGGATACAACTGCTCTGACCCCGGCCGGCAGGTCCGTCGACGACATGCGGCTGGCGGTCGCGTTCACCACGTCAGGGTCCACCGGGACGCCAAAGCTCGCTGCGCACAGCGAAAGTGGTGTGGTTCGGCATGCGCGGGCTGACGCGGCCATCATGGGCGTGGTCCCGGGTGACGTGGCATTGTGCGTGCTGCCGGTGTCCGGGGTCTTCGGCTACAGCCTCGCGATGGCCATGCTGGCCGGTGGTGGGGCTCTGCTGATGGTACCGGTCTTCGACGCCCGCGACACCCTGCGACGGATGACACAACTGCAGGTCACACATTGTGCCGGCGGCGATGATCTCTTCGGCCGCCTCTACGACACTTGGCATTCCGGCGAGCACCACCAGATGTCGGCATTGCGATGGATCGGTATCGCCGACTTCTTGGGCCGCTCCGGTCAGATAGCCGCCTGGCTGCGTGACGAGTTCGGCACTCAGACCACCGGTGTCTTCGGCTCCTCCGAAGTGTTTGCCCTCGCCCTGCTCTGGCGCGACACCGATCCCGAAGACGTCCGGTGGAATGGTGGCGGTCGACCGGTGGATACAGCTATGACAGTACGGATCGCCGACCCCGTCACCGACACCGTTGTACCCGAGGGTGAGCAGGGCGAGCTACAGTTCCGAGGCCCCAACGTCGTCGACGCGTATCTCGGGAATCCGGATGCGTCAGCAAACGCCTTCACCCGTGATGGCTGGTTCCGAAGCGGCGACCTCGGCGTCGCCACCGGCGATGGTGGTTACACCTACGTGTGCCGGATGGGAGATGCGCTGCGCCTGCGCGGCTTCCTCGTCGACCCCGCCGAAATCGAACACCGCCTCGCACAGCATCCGGACGTGCACACCGCCAAGGTCGTCGGCATCACCGATGCCGCCGGATACACCCAGGCCGTCGGCTTCGTTGTGCCCGCCGAGACCGACTCCGACGATGCCGCGACCACCGGATCCGCGGAGCTGCGCACGTGGTGCGCACAAACACTTGCCGCGTTCAAGGTTCCCTCCGCCATCCACATCATCAACGCCATGCCCACCACAGTCGGTGGCAACGGCACCAAGATCCGGGCCGTGGTGCTGCGCGATTACGCGCAACAATGGTCCGATCGGGAAAGAGACTTCCGCCATGACTGATTCCGCCACCGACGTTGTCATCTGTTCGCCCCTGCGAACACCGGTTGGGCGCTACGGGGGTGATTTCGTCGATGTGCCCGCCACCGACCTTGCCGCACTGGTGATCTCAGAACTGATCAGGCGAACGGGCATCGATCCTGCGTCCGTCGACGACGTGATCTTCGGTCAGTGCTATCCGAACGGGGAGGCACCCGCCATCGGGCGGGTTGCCGCACTCGATGCCGGACTTCCGGTGACGGTGCCCGGTCTGCAACTCGACAGGCGCTGCGGTTCGGGCCTGCAGGCAGTGCTCGACGCCGCGATGCGGGTACAGACCGGAGTGGCCGATCTCGTGATCGCCGGGGGCGTCGAATCGATGAGCCGATCGGAGTACTACACCGAATCCCTGCGGTGGGGCGCTCGCGGCGCTCCTGCGGCACTGCACGATCGGCTCGCACGGGGCCGCGTGACCGCCGGAGGAAAGAACTATCCGGTTCCCGGCGGCATGCTGGAAACCGCCGAAAATCTCCGTCGCACATACAACATCGGGCGCGAAGAACAGGACCAACTCGCCGCGACGTCGCATCAACGCGCCACGGCAGCGATCGATGCGGGATTGTTCGAATCCGAAATCGTGCCGGTCACCGTTCCGGGCCGCAAAGGCACGACGCGAGTCGTCGACCGCGATGAGCACCCTCGCCCCGAGACGTCCGTGGAATCCCTCTCCCGCCTGCGTCCGATCCTGAAGGACCAAGATCCGGAGTCGACGGTCACCGCAGGCAACGCCAGCGGCCAAAACGACGGAGCAGCAGCAACTCTGGTGACCACCCGCGCGAACGCGGAGACACTGGGTGTGCGTCCTCTGGCCCGCCTGGTGACCTGGGCGACCGCCGGTGTCCACCCCGCCGAGATGGGTATCGGACCGGTTCCGTCGACCGCGAAGGCTTTGGACCGGGCCGGACTGACCCTCGGTCAGATCGATCTGATCGAACTCAACGAAGCGTTTGCCGCCCAAGCGCTGGCCGTCACCCGCGAATGGAACTTCGGGCCGGCCGATTTCGAACGGACCAACGTCAACGGTTCCGGCATCTCCCTCGGCCATCCCGTGGGTGCCACCGGTGTCCGGATCCTCGCCACCATGTTGCACGAACTCGATCGGCGTCAGGCCCGCTACTGCCTGGAAACGATGTGCATCGGCGGAGGCCAGGGCTTGACCGCGATCTTCGAGCGCGCCACCTGATCCGCCCCAAAAACCACACGCTCCAGTCATTTCCAGGTGTTGCAGCACCTGGAGGTGACTGGAGCGTGTGGTTATGGCTGTTGGGGTGATTCAGGACGGCAGTGCGCCGTGCTCGCCGAGCGCGGGTGGTGCACCGTATTCGGGTTCGTAGCCACTGATCCGGATCGGGTTGCCGACCAGGCTGAAAGTCCCTGCCTTGACGACCATTCCGGGATTCTCGGCCAGCGCCTCGGGCAGTGTCCGGATGGCGGCGGCCGGGACCTGGAGGGGACGAAGCCGGGCCTCCCAGGACTTGGCGGTGTCGGTGGCCAGCGCCGCCGACACGACCGCGAGAACCTCGTCGCGATTCGCGGCCCGTTCGGCCATGGTCGCGAACCCCTCGATGCCCGCCTCCGCGGAGAAGGTGCGCCAGAAGCCGTCGTGGGTCACGAACAGCGCCAGATATCCGTCCGCTGTCGGAAAGAGCTGCGCCGGAACGTAGTACGAGTGCGCACCATTGGGCATCCGTCGCGGTTCGGTGCCCTCGTTCAGGTAGGCCGACGCCCGGTAGTTCAGCTGGGAGAGCATCACGTCACGCAGCGAGACGTCCACCTGGCCACCCTTGCCGGAGATGATCTGCGCCAGCAGACCCAACGCGGCGGTCAGTCCCGTCGAGTTGTCGGCGGCGGAGTATCCGGGCAAGGTCGGCGGACCGTCGGGATCACCCGTCAGCGATGCGACACCGGTCACCGCCTGGATGACGTAGTCGAACGCCGGATCGTCGCCCTGGTCGAGTCCGTATCCGGTCAGTGCGACGCAGACGATCTTGTCGTTCCACTTCTGCAGAGCTTCGTAAGTCAGCCCGAACTTTCGGATCGCCGACGGCTTCAGATTCACGATCAAAGCGTGTGCTTCGGAGGCCAGTTCTCCGAGGCGCGCCTGGCCCGCCTCGGTGGTGAGGTCGAGGCAGATACTCCGCTTGCCTCGGTTGAGGCTCGCGAAATAGGCGTCGCTCACCTGCCGCGACAGATCACCGGTGGCCGGTTCGATCTTGGTCACCTCGGCACCGAGATCCGCGAGCATCATGGTCGCGTACGGGCCGGCCAGAATGTGTCCGACCTCGAGGATCCGGATCCCGGCGAGGGGTCCGGCATTCATCGCATGTCCGCCACGAGCCCGGCGATCACTTCCCGGGTGCGGTACTTGGATGCGATCAGCTCGTCACGGGTGTCACCGATCGGGAGCAGACGCATCGACAGGTCCGTCACACCGGCGTCTTCGAACTGCTTGAAGCGCTTCATGATCGCCTCTTCGTCACCGACCGCGCACAGGTCGCCGACATCCTTCGCGTTGCCCTGATCGAGCAGCCGCTGATAGTTCGGCGAGACCTCGGCTTCAGCCAGGATGCGGTTTGCCCGCTCCTTGGCCACCTCGAC
The DNA here is from genome assembly GCF_000383535.1 of Nocardia sp. 348MFTsu5.1. Classification (NCBI taxonomy): domain Bacteria; kingdom Bacillati; phylum Actinomycetota; class Actinomycetes; order Mycobacteriales; family Nocardiaceae; genus Nocardia; species Nocardia sp. 348MFTsu5.1. The sequence continues at coordinate 406,466 of NZ_KB911512.1, read as the reverse complement.
CTGCGAAGGTGCACACAGGCAGACGGGGATTCCGGCGACGATGCGAGGGGCACCGCGTCCGGCCTTCTCTGCGGCAGCGGTGATCTTGGGAACTACGTGATCGCCAATGGCGCGCTCGTCGGCCATCCACAGGATGGTGCCGTCGGTGTGCTGGCCGGCGATGTCGAGCATGACCGGTCCGAGTGCCGCGACCAAGATCGGCATCGGGGCGACCGGTCCCAGGTCGAGTGGGTTGTGAACGTTGTAGGTCGAGTTCACGACGTTCACCTCGCCCGGCGCCTGCTGCGCGGCGTTGAGCACTTCGAGGTAGTCGCGGGTCAGCTTGGCCGGCTTCTCATACGGCAGGCCGAGCATGTCCTCGATGATCCAGTGGTGCGACGGTCCCACACCCAGCGCCAACCGGCCGCCGGTTGCCGCATGCGCCGACAGTGCCTGGCGGGCAAGGGCAATGGGATGCTGCGCCTGCAGCGGCACCACGGCGGTACCGATCTCGATGCGAGAGGTCTTGGTACCCATCAACGCAACGGTGATCAGCGCGTCGAAGTCCGTGGGAATCTGCGGCACCCAGGCCGAATCCAACCCGGCTTCTTCGGCCCAGACGATGTCGGCCATCATCCGTTCGACCTTCTTGGTCGCGTCACCGCGCTCCGGTCCGATCATTACCCCGACGCGCACGATACCTCCAAGTTGACGAAATTAGTTCTGCCACATGGTTTCTTCATTCACGTGGCGGGGTTGGTCATAGCTTTGTGTTCGAAAGGCCCTATGCCGGTGCCGCGGTACCGGTCAGTTCCCGCATATCGGTGACGAGCTTCTCGAGCGGCGTACCGGTGGGGAACACCGCCGAGGCGCCGATGTCGAGCAGTTTCTGTACGTCGGACTGCGGAATCGTGCCGCCGACAATCACTTTGATGTCACCGGCATCTGCCGCACGAAGCGCATCGACAACCCGCTTGGTGAGACCGACGTGCGCACCCGACAGAATGCTCAGACCCACCACGGTGCAGTCTTCCTGCAGTGCGATCGAGACGATGTCCTCGATCCGCTGCCGGATACCGGTGTAGATGACCTCGAATCCTGCGTCACGCAGGGTACGGGCAACGATCTTGGCGCCTTTGTCGTGGCCGTCGAGGCCTGGCTTCGCGACGAGAATACGAGCGGTCATCAGAAGACCACCGGCTGCGTGAACTCGCCCCACACGTCTTTGAGTGCGGTGGTCATCTCTCCGACGGTGCAATACGCGTTTGCACAATCGATCAGGGGTTGCATGAGGTTTTCTGTCCCTTCCGCGGCTCGCGACAGTTTCGCCAGCGTGTTCTTCACGGCCTCGTCATCACGCTCGGCCTTGACCTTCGCCAAACGCTTGAGCTGCAGGTCCCGTCCTTCGGCGTCGAGCTCGTAGGTCGCGATGTCCGGTGCGGCCTCATCGGAGGCGAAACGGTTCACACCGACCACGGGACGATCGCCCCGCTCGATGTCCTGGTGGATCTTGTACGCCTCGTCGGCGATGAGACCCTGCAGGTAGCCGTCCTCGATCGAGGCGACCATGCCACCGTGATTCTCGAGGTCGCTCATGATCTCGATGATCTTCTTCTCGGTGGCGTCGGTGAGCGCCTCGACAAAGTACGAACCACCAAGCGGGTCTGCAACCTTGGTCACACCGGTCTCGAGAGCGAGGATCTGCTGGGTACGCAGCGCCATCGTCGCCGATTCCTCACTGGGGAGCGCAAACGGCTCGTCCCAGGCAGCGGTGAACATCGACTGCACACCACCGAGGACCGAGGCCATTGCCTCGTAAGCCACCCGGACCAGGTTGTTCTGGGCCTGCGGTGCGTAGAGCGAGGCGCCGCCGGCAACACAGCCGAAGCGGAACATCGCGGCCTTCTCGGTCTTGGCGCCGTACCGCTCGCGCACGATCGTCGCCCAACGGCGGCGGCCGGCCCGGTACTTGGCGATCTCCTCGAAGAAGTCACCGTGGGTGTAGAAGAAGAACGAGATCTGCGGGGCGAACTGGTCGATGGTCATCCGTCCGCGCTCGACAACCGTGTCGCAGTAGGTGACTCCGTCGGCCAGCGTGAATGCCATCTCCTGCACGGCATTTGCGCCCGCGTCGCGGAAGTGTGCGCCGGCGACCGAGATCGCATTGAAACGCGGGACCTCGGCGGCACAGAACTCGATGGTGTCGGCGATCAGTCGCAGCGACGGCTCCGGCGGCCAGATCCAGGTTCCACGCGAGGCATACTCTTTGAGCACGTCGTTCTGAATTGTGCCGGTGAGCTTTTCGCGGGGCACACCCTTCTTCTCCGCAGCAGCGACATACAGTGCCAAGAGGATGGCGGCGGTGCCGTTGATGGTGAAGCTGGTGCTGATCTTGTCCAACGGGATCTCATCGAACAAGATCTCGGCGTCAGCGAGGGTGTCGACAGCACAGCCCACGCGACCGACTTCGTCGGTGAACTCCGGATCGTCGGAGTCATAGCCACACTGTGTCGGCAGGTCGAGGGCGACCGAAAGGCCGGTGCCACCCTGTCCCAGCAGATACTTGTAGCGCTGGTTCGACTCTTCGGCAGTTCCGAATCCGGAGTACTGACGGAAGGTCCAGAGCCGCCCCCGATATCCCGACGGGAAATTTCCGCGGGTGAAGGGGAACTCGCCTGGGGCGGGTGGGGTCGACCCGTCAGGACTCGGTCCATACACCGACTCAAGAGGGATGCCAGAGGAGGTTTCCACGTTCTCGTTCATGATGTGAATACCGTACTTGCAAAAAATGAGAATGCCAATACCATTTGGCGTGAATGACCCTTGAACTACTGCTCAACGCAGTGGCAACGGGCCAATCGGAGAGAGGACCGGGACCAGATGACCACTGAAGCCACCCGCCGCGAGACATACGACGCCGGCATGAAGGTCCGTCAGGAGGTGGTCGGAGCCGAGTATGTCGAGCGTGCTGTCGCGGCCACCACGGACTTCACCCGCCCGATGCAGGAGCTGGTGACCGAGTACTGCTGGGGCGCGGTATGGACCCGCGACGGACTCGGCCGCCGCGAGCGCTCGATGATCAATCTGGCGATGCTCACCGCACTCGGCAAGCCCACCGAACTCGCCGCCCACGTCCGTGGCGCCCTCAACAACGGGGTCACCCCCGAAGAAATCCAGGAGGTCCTGTTGCAGACCGCGATCTATGTCGGCGTACCCGCCGCGCTCGAATCCTTCCGGGTGGCGAACGAAATCGTTGCGGAGCACATCGCATGAGCACACAGCAGAAAGACCGCGTCGCGTTTGTCGGTCTGGGCAACATGGGCGCACAGATGTCGATCAGGCTCCTCGACGCCGGCTACGACGTCGTCGGATTCGATCCGGCCGACACCGCGCGTGCGGCACTCGTCACCGCCGGCGGTAAGTCCGCAGAGACCGCGGCCGAAGCCATCGCCGGTGCCCGATACGTCATCCTGATGCTGCCCAGCTCACGTGTTGTCGAGGCTGTTCTCGGCGACGACAACGTGCTCGCCGCACTGACCCCGGGCACCACCGTCGTCGACATGAGCTCGTCGGAACCACTGTCGACGGTCGAACTCGCCAAGGCGGTCGAGAAGACCGGAGCGATCCTCGTCGACGCGCCGGTGTCCGGTGGCGTTGCCGGTGCACAGGCCGGAAAACTGACGATCATGGCCGGCGGCAGTGAAGAATCCGTCGCCGCGATCGCCGACCTGATGGCACCGATGGGTGTGATGACCCGGGTCGGTGACACCGGCGCCGGCCATGCGCTCAAATCGATCAACAACCTGATGGCAGCGGTCGGGCTCCTGGTCACCTCCGAAGGCGTGGCCATCGGACGACGTTTCGGGCTCGATCAAGAACTGATGGTGTCGATGCTCAACGCATCGAGCGGCCAGAATGCCGCCACCGAGGTGAAGTTCCCCAAGTTCGTCATTCCGGAGACCTACAACTCGGGCTTCCGGCTCGAACTGATGCTGAAGGACATGCGGATCGCGACCGGCCTCGCATCCGCGATCGGTGTTTCCGCGCCGCTCGGTGAACGAGCGGTCGAGGTCTGGGCCGACGCCGACAAGGACCTCGGGCCCGGTGCCGATCAGACCGAGATCGCGAAATGGACCTTTAACCAGTAGCCCCCACACCCGATGATGTGCGGTTTTGGCGAGCATTTCCCCAGGTGGAAGCCGCCAAAACCCCACACTATCGGTGGGTGGCCGGCGCTCCTGCGAAGTGCGTCTCGATGATCGCGCGGACGGTGCCACGGCAGCGACCACAGTCACTGCCGGCACCACATGCGTTCGCGACTTCTTTGGACGTGCGTGCACCATCGGCCACGGCCTGTTCGACAACGTGACTCGTAACTCCATGACAAAGACATACATACATCGTGGATACCTGCGGCTATCCGGCGAGCTGAAGTTCCATGACCCGCGCCAATTTCCCGACGAACAGCGGGGGGTAGACGCCGACGCCGGCACCCAACATCCATTCGGCGGCGGCGTCAGGATGCTCGACCCATGCAATGGCATGCTCTTCGGTGTCGAGTTCTTGCAGGATCATCACCTCGTGGCCGTCATCGAACGCCCGGTATATCCAAACCCGGCGCACACCGGCGGCAATGAAGCGGCGCAGACTCCGACGCACCTTCTCCAGTAGCGCGTCCACGTCTTCCACCGGCGCAATCGCAGCGACGATGATCCCGGAATCCTCTGACACCGCCGATTCGAGCTCGATCTTCTCGACGACATCACCGGCGAACATCGGCGGAATTTCATCAACGCCGGCGGCGTCGTACCACTCCATCACCGTCGGACTGCGCAAAAGCTTGTCGATCGACCCGCGGTCCCGGAGGCCCAGCGTGGCAAAAACACGTTTGTCGTCATGCAATGCCCGATAGACGACCAGGTGATGCGCGCCCAGGCGGGCCAGCGAATCATTGTTCTCCGCAAGGCGTTCCATGATTCCGGCTTCGTTGGAAACGGAGAAATCCGAGGCCAGGATTCGCGAATGCTCGGTCATCAGATCCGTCCTTGCTGTCAAAGGTCCATCATTGTCGGTCGAATCGCCATGCTACCGGGTAAATTGAATGCAGCGCGCGGGTTCATACAGCCCCACCAGGACCAGCCCTCCCGGTGATGAAATCACGCGCTTCTTTTGACGTGAGGAGAAACCATGCAAGGAGATCCCGAGGTTCTCAAGCTGCTCAACGAGCAGTTGACCAGTGAACTGACGGCAATCAACCAGTATTTCCTGCATTCCAAAATGCAGGAGAACTGGGGCTTCACGGAAATAGCTGCAACGACCCGCGCGGAATCCTTCGACGAGATGAATCACGCCGAAGCGATCACCAACCGGATCCTTCTGCTCGACGGCCTGCCGAACTATCAGCGACTGTTCTCGCTGAAGGTCGGACAGACGTTGCGCGAGCAGTTCGTCAGCGATCGGAGCATCGAGGTGGACGTCATCAACCGACTGAAGCCCGGTATCGCGATGTGCCGCGAGAAACAGGACACCACCACGGCCATCCTGCTCGAGGGGATCCTGGCCGACGAGGAACAGCATCTCGACTATCTCGACACGCAACTCGAATTGATGGAAAAGCTGGGCGAGCAGCTCTACCTCGCACAGTGCGTGGCAAGCCCGCCGAAATGATCAAGGCCGGTCGCAGGTAGATACGCCGAGCGACATCGACGTATCCACGATCTGCGCTACCCTCTGCTCCAAAGGCGATGACACGAGGCCCTGATCTCAGGTTCTCGTGTCATCGTCATGGGTTCACGTGAGGAATTGATGTTCAAAAAGCTCGGCACGGTCATCGCAGCCCTGTTCGCTCTGCTCGCACTCACCACCCTTGGGGTATCGACCGCCACGGCAGCACCGGCGAAGGTCACCCTCGGCGGCGGGTCCGGAATCCTGTTCCCGACGGGCGGGGGCGGATACAACGCGTGCACCCTGACCACCATCGGACACGATCAGAACAACGCCCTGGTCGGTCTGACTGCCGGTCATTGCGGAAAAGCCGGCACACCGGTCCTGTCCGAATCGTCCAAGGCCGCAGGGCAACTCGGCGTGATCGTGTTCTCGAACGACGTCCTGGACTATGCGCTCATCCGATTCGACGCAGCCCTGGTCAATCCCGTCGAGCGGATCGGCGGGGTGACAATCCGGGGGATCCGAACACAAGCGCCACAATTCCCCGAGATCGGCTGCAAGGAAGGCCGCACCACCGGCAACACCTGCGGCGTGACCTGGTTCTCGGACGGATTTGCCCACTTCAGCCAGATCTGTGTTGTCGAAGGTGATTCCGGCAGCCCCGTCGTTGTCGGGGACCGCTTGGTCGGCATGGTCAATGCGTACTACTTCTTCGGCTGCATCGGTCCCGAGACCGGCACCAACATCAAACCGATTCTCGACGACCTACCCCAGCGCGGGGTCACGAACTTCCAGGTCATCTGATCGCTCCGAGTTAACGACGTCTGATTCCGCCCACCTCTGCTGCTCCTCGAGCCCGACCTCCACGTCGGCGCCGAACGGAGCACGCGGCAGGTGGGCGGTTTTCATTGCGTTCTGGTAGATCACGGCGAAAGCCGCGACCAGCGCCACGGCGAGTAGCGCCGAGATGATGACTGCTTCGATATCCATGTCCGAAACTATGCGCCCGAAAAGATCGTGCCAACAGTGGCAGATTTGACCATCCCCGCAAATTTTCTGCCATACTTGGTAAGTGTTGAAGTCAGTCGCGGTCATCCTGCAGGAACCTGTCGCAGCGTTCGAATACGGCGTTGTGTGTGAGGTCTTCGGTGTCGACCGCACCGACGAAGGCGTACCCAAAATCGACCTGCGGGTGTGCGGAATCGAACCGGGCAAGCCCCTGAACTTCACCACCGGAGCCCAGATCGTCCCCCAGTACGGACTCGAAGCCTGCGCCGATGCCGATCTCGTGGCGATTCCGGCCGGGCGGGTCAGTGCCGACTATCCCGAAGCGGTGCTCGATGTCCTCCGTGCGGCCGACAAACGGGGCGCGTACATCTTGTCGGTGTGCACCGGCGCATTCGTGGTGGCCGCCGCCGGACTTCTCAACGGCAGATCCGCCACCACCCACTGGAAGTACGGTGCGGCGATGAGGGGACTCTTTCCCGAAGTCGACGTGAACACCGACGTCCTCTACGTCCAAGAAGACAACATCATCACCAGCGCCGGCACCGCGGCCGGTATCGATGCGAGCCTGCATCTGGTGCGCACCGAACTCGGGCCGACCGTCGCGAACAAGATCGCACGGCGGATGGTGGTGCCCCCGCATCGCGAGGGTGGACAGCGCCAGTTCGTGAAAGAGCCTGTGCCCGAATGTGACAACGACGGATTCGGACAGGTCCTCGGCTGGATGCTGAGCAACCTCGACGCCGACATCGCCATCTCCGACATGGCCGCCAAGGCAAATATGTCGCCGCGAACCTTTGCTCGCAGATTCCGAGACGAGGTGGGCACCAGCCCGCTTCGATGGCTCACCGAACAACGGGTGCTGGCCGCACAGGGCTTGCTGGAATCAAGCAGTCAGGGCATCGAAGAGATCGCGCGACGGGTGGGATTCGGATCGGCAACGCTGCTGCGTCACCACTTCTCGACAGCCGTCGGCATCACACCCACCGCGTTCAGATCACGCTTCGGCTGCGTCGGCTGACACGCCCTTTCCCCTACGATGGGTCCGAACCCGACCCGGAAGCAGCGGAGACGATGACCAGTAACTCAGGCGATCAAGGCGGCTACCGCCCGGATCTGACCAAGCAACCGGACCACACCGAAGCGACACCCACCTACGCGCCGCCGGTCAATCCCTATCCGGCGTATCCGTCACCGTCCTCCGATCAGTTCGTGCCGTATACGCCACCGCAGTACGGGGATCCGCTCCAAACCCAGTACCCGGCAGAGCAATACTCTGACCAGCGATACGCAGTGCCGCCGTATCCGCACCACTATCCGGTGCCGGAGTTCTCGGTGAGTGATCACTCGCCGGCGGTGCATCTACAACCCGCCGCGGTCGGAGCAACCCGCATCCTCGGGGCAGTCGCGATGGTGGGCGCGTTGCTGTTCATCGCGTACGGCTGGCTGACCTGGGCTTCATTCGAACCGAGATATACCGAGGCACCGACGATTTCAGTCAACGGCTGGGGTCAGGTTTTCCAGGATGGTTCGCAGATAACCATGGACCCCGGGACCACCGGCACGCCATTCGCAGCGACGTTCATCCCGTTCTTCGTGTTACCGGTCTTCGTCCTGGCTCTGCTGATCGTCTGCAACATAGGCCGTTTCGGCAACTCGATCGCGATCCTCGTCCTGGCCGTCCTACATCTCATCGTGGCGCTGGCATTTCTTCTTGTACCCAGCACATGCGTCATCTTCGACGAGGACGAGGATTCGGTTCTGTTCGAAGGACTGAACGATTTCTCGACCGGGCCAGGCGCCATCCTGGCAACCGTGACGCTGCTGATCGTGGTCGGGACGAGCATCACGGGAATCATCCTGGGCCGCAAAAAGATCTATCCGCCGCCTATGGCAACCACCGGACCCGGCGGATATCCCGGGTTCTGATTCTCAGTCGCCAGAGGTTTCCGATTCATAGGAATCGGCGAAAGAAATCCTGGGCATGGTGGTCGCCGCGTACACCGTCAACGCCAGGAAGACCACAAACGTCAGCGCGAAACCAACTGCAACTGCGGCAAAACCGTAGTGAACGGCACGCTCGACGTTGCTGTCGCCGGTCACCCACAACGTGGCAAACGCCGAGAGCACGGTTCCCAGCAGAGCCCAGGCCGCTCCCCTGGCCCGTGGACCCACCGTCGACACATAGAACAGACGCTCGTAGATGGCCGTCTCGAACTCGTCGACGGCGGCCGCCCGGACCGGATCATCGCCGGCCACCGACCGTAGTTTGACCGCCAGGTCGACATCCTTCTCGAGGCGTACGGACTCGGCCTGCCGGTACCAGACGTACAGGCCCACCCCGAGGACCACCGCAAGTACAAAGATCCCAACACCAACTGCCGCCCACGATGTGTCATTCACCTGACACACGTTACAGAAACGCCGCTACCACGCCAGGGCACCGGGAGTCGTGGCCGAACCGCCGTGATCATTTGAACTGTCTATTTCACTGTTCACCTCGGGCCCGCGGCGCATACGATAAGCCACCATGTGCAGGATCGAACTCATAGGGGAACAGGTCAGATGGCCGAGTTGATCGGATTGACCAAGCGTGTTGTCGAAGCACGACTCAACAACACCTCAATCAAGGCAGTCAGCGGATCTATGGTCTCGTACCAGGGGCAGGTCGAGTTCAAATCGGCCGGATTCGGTGGCGGAGCAGGCGTTCTCGCCGGGCTCAAACAGAAAGCGACCGGCGAATCGCTGAAGTTGATGGAGTGCACCGGCAACGGCATCGTGCACCTGGCGCAAGACGCCCAGTACACGACGGTCCTGCAACTCAACAACGAGACCATCCAGGTCGAGTCACGACAGTTGTTGGCAATGGCCGGCAATCTGCAGACCAATGTCCAATTTGCCGGAGTTGGCGGGATGTCCAGCGGCCAGGGACTTTTCACCACCACAGTGACCGGTAGCGGCCAGGTCGCGCTGCTGTCGGCCGGAGGTCCACTGATCCACCTCGAAGTGAATCCGAACCTCCCCCTGGTGGTCGATCCGGACGCATTCGTCTCCGCCAAAGGTCAACTACAGCAATCGTTTGTGACCGACGTCAGCTGGCGGTCGATGATCGGCCAAGACGGTGGTGAGGCCTTTTCACTGCGGTGGCAGGGCCAGGGTGTTGTGTCCATCCAGCCGGCAGAACGGTGAGCGACATGGTTTTTGAGAAGATCAATTCGAAGGTCGTCAAGGTCGATGTCGGCCAAGCCGGTGGTGTGGTCGCCCGAAAAGGCGCCATGCTCTTCTACACCGGCCAGGTGCACTTCACCCCGCACCAGATTCCGGGAGCCGGCGGCATGCCCGGTATGAGCGGTATGGGTGCCATCGCCGGCATGGCCGGCCGGATGATGCGCGGTGAACACGAAGCCACCATGCTGGCGGAGGGCCACGGCCAGGTCCACTACGGATTCGCGGGACTCGCAGTACATGTCATCGACATGCCCCAGGGCGGTACCGTCACCGCGGATGCGTCCCGGACACTCGGTTACACCGCCGGGATCCAGGCGTCCATCATTTCCATGACCGCTCACAGCAGCGGAGGTGGTGGCGGACGGGGCGGCGGGTTCATGGGCGCCCTCCGTGGTGCGGCAACGGGCGCGTTGACGGGCGACGGGATGTTCACGACGCAACTGCAAGGGATGGGCTCTGTGGTGTTGCTCGCCCACGGTGAGGTGCTGGAGATCCAGGTCGGCGGCCAGTACCCGGTGTTCGTCGATCCCCAGGCATTTGTCGGCACGTTCGGAAATGTCCAGACCCAGCTGAAGTCGAAAGTGGGCTGGCGTGACGCCGTCGGAAAGGGAGCCGGCGAGGCGATGCAGATGGAGTGCCAGGGTCAAGGGATCGTGTTCGTGCAAGCGTCCGAGCAGAAGCTGTAGGGGAAAAGCCATGAGCGACATACTCAATCCGTCAATGCTGCAGGGCGACGACAACATACCCGGCAACACCTACGCGTACTACATGCAGATGACCAAACCCTGGATCATGTCCAAGGGCGCGATGATCGCCTACTACGGGCAGATGCAGTTCCAGGCGCTCATCCAGGGCATGCAGACCGCGATGATGCAGAGCCTCGCCGGCACCATCAGCGCACCGCTCTACATGGGCGATTACATCATCGCCCAGGGCCAGGGCACGCTGATCATCGGAGACCGTGGCTACGACATCAACTCCTACGACCTCGACGACGGCAACCTCACGGTGCGCGCGGCCAACCTGCTGGCCTTCGAACCCGGACTGCAGCTCAACCAGTCGATCGTCCCCGGATACCTCACGCTCATCGGCACCGGCAAGTTCCTCGCGTCGTCGAACGGGCCGGTCATGTTCGCCGAGCCCCCGCTGCGGGTCGACCCCGAAGCCCTTGTCGGATGGGCGGACTGCCCCTCACCGAGCCATCACTACGACCAGACCTGGATCACCGGCTTCATGGCTGCAGGCGCGGCGATGATGGGTGCGGCCAGTGGCGAAGAGCAGCAATTCGACTTCACCGGTTCGGGCACGGTCTTGATCCAGTCCAGCGAGAAGGTCATCAACGACGTCAACCTGGTGCGCAGTCTGGAAAGTCAGATCCCTGGCCTGTCGTCGGTCGGCCTCCAGCGACTCAACCAGAAGATCCAGACGCAGTTGGCGCAGCAGCAGCAAACTTACTGAGCCCACGATTCGGTGGAGCCTGTCAGAGCAGGTAGGCCAACGCGAGACCGGCCGCGCAGGCGACCACCGAGATGACCAAAGAACCGGCGGCATAGGCCATTGCGGCACCTCGTCGCTCTTGCCTCATCAGTTCGATGGTCTCGACACTGGCGGTGCTGAATGTGGTGTAGCCACCGCAGAATCCGGTACCGATGATGACCTGCAGTTCGATGGCGCCCGAGTGATACATCACCGTCCCGGCCACCACCCCGATGATCAGAGAACCGGTCACGTTGATGAAGCCGGTGCCCCAGGGGAACTTCACGGAGACCCGGCGCTTGAACTCCGAATCGACCACAAACCGGACGATCGCGCCGATCGCGCCGGCCAGTGCCACCCAGACGATCACCGGCGCCGTCCCCCTCCGGTGTGGACGGCTGCTGCGATCGAGATCCCGGCCCAGGCCAGCAGGCCGCCGGCGACCACCGTCGCCACCATATATCCCACGCCCGCAGCAAGATTGCCGTGCCGGAAGAGCAATGACGATTCCAGCGCAAAAGCGCTGTAGGTGGTGAAGGTGCCACAGAAGCCGGTCCCTGCGAACAACCGAGCTCGCTGACGCCATCCGGAGTCATCCCCCATGCGAACCAGTGCTTCCAAGATCACGCCCAGCACAAAGGCCCCGGCCAAGTTGATGAGAAACGTGGTCCAGGGCCATCCCGGCGGTTCGAAGGGATAGGCCTTCTCCAACAGGTACCGGGCTCCGGTACCCAGCAGGCCACCGACGAAGATCGGGATCAACGCACTCGGGCGCAGATGCAATGGACGGGCAGCCATCCCAAGAATGTACTGCCCGCACAATTCACATGGCGATTCCCACGCAAAAGCCCCCCACGGCCGAGGGGTGTAGGCCGTGGGGGGCTTTGCGTCAGGCGGCGCGGGCTGCGCGCCACCTGGGGCTTCGGTCAGGCGACCTGCGCCTGCCACATCCAGTGCAGCTGCTCCAACCGGGCGGCAAATCCGATCAGCAGATCCTGGGTGACCGGATCGGCCTTCTCAGTCGCTTCGATGCGGGACCGGAGTCCGTCGACAACTGTCTTGATGTTGGCGACGATCGCGGTGACCACGTCAACGTCCTTGGTCCATCCTTCACCGAAACCCTTGGTACCCGCGGTCTTTGCGACGGTTTCGGCCCGGCCGTCCGGGCTGACGCCGATGGCGGTGGCACGCTCGGCCGCGGCATCGGTGAAGTCGCGGGCCGCTGTCACCAGTTCGTCCAGTTCGAGGTGAACCGACCGGAACTGCTGACCTACGACGTTCCAGTGGGCCTGCTTTGCGATGAGCGACAGGTCGATCATGTCGACAACGGTCTCCTGAAGCGCCTTACCTGCAACAGCCTGCTGGTCATTGTTCAATGTGCTCGTGATCGGATTGTTCATTCCACTACCTCCTGGTTCGAGAAATTTACATTCGGTCTGCGCTGAACCCGGCTATCCCCCGTGGTGCGACACTTGGGGATTCGAGCCCAGGGGTTCGGCGCTCTGGTCTGTTCAACATGTCCGGCGTGGCATCTATTCCCATCTCCACCAACCCTTCTTCGTACGTCCATCGAAAGATGCTGTATTTCAACGCGATACGCATCTGTGGTATCGAACACAGTTGGACGACAAGGAACTTCGAGACTTCTAACTCGGACCAGTTTCCGCTCGGCACTGCGGGCACAGACCCCAGAATGTCACTTCGGCTTCGTCGATCATGAAGCCGTGATCTGCATCCGGCTGCAAGCAGGGTGCCACACCTACCACACAGTCGATGTCGTGGACCTCGCCACAACTCCGGCAGACCAGATGGTGATGGTTGTCGCCGGTCCGGCGCTCGTACCGGACCGCAGACCCGGCCGGCTCGATGCGACGCAACAAGCCGCGCTCGGCGCACACTCGCAACACGTCGTACACGGTCTGTGTCGACACGCCACCGAGTTGCTCACGGACCCGCGCCGCCACAAAGTCAGCCGTGGAGTGTGGGTATCCGTCGAGTAGATCGAGCACCGCAAGTCGCGGCGCTGTCACCCGCAGGCCGGCATCCCGCAGCTGCTGCCGCGGGTTGCCGGAATGCGTCTCGTTCATGCTGACAACCGTACACTCTAATCTGGAATAGTTCCAGTTAATGGCACAAAAGCCCAGGAAGATCCGTCAGACGGTGCTGAGCGCGGGTGCAAATGTGACCGCGGTCACCTAGGCTTGAACCCATCACCGGGAGGTTCGGCATGCCGAAGTTTTTATCTAACCGATTTGTCCGGATTGCCGCTGCGGCCGCGCTGGTCACCGCAGCGATCACCACGTTCACCGCTCCGGGCGCCGGCGCCGCCGCGATCTGCCCGGGTGCCGGGCAAGCCCCGGTCCTGGTTGCCGGCGTCCCCGGGAGCGCGCTCCAAGGCCTCACCGTCGATGCCGGTGGCCGCCTCTATACAACCGATCTGATCAGCGGACGTCTGTTCCGCATCGACCGGCCCGGTGCCGGTGCGGTCCCGGTGGCGACCGTCCCCAGCGGGGGCGCCGGAGCCCTGGCCTGGACCCCGGACGGCACCCTCCTCGTCGGCTACGGCGCCGATGCCCGGGTCTTCGTCGGCGATGCAGTCAGAGCTGCCTCGATCGCGAAGTATCAGCCGTCAACCGGACGTCTGACCCCATTCGTCACCGGCTTGAGCGCTGCCAACGGCATGGCGGTGGCGGGCAACGGAACCATCTACGCCACCAACGATTTCGGCGCGCTGGTCGGGCGGGTGTTCCCCAACGGTGCGGTGCAACCTGATTGGGCCCAACTACCGAGTGCCAACGGTGCGGTACTCGGTAACAACGACGGCTACCTTTACGTCTCCCGCACATTCGTCAATCCGGGTGTCAGCCGGATTCCGGTCAACAATCCCGGCGCACCACAGTCTTTGGTCACCTTCGGCGGCACCGATGTGATCGCGGCCGCCGACGGTCTGACACTGGACTCCAAGGACCGGCCGATCGTCCCCACCGACATCAGTGGTGAGATCCTGCGCGTCGACGGGCCCAACCAGTTCTGTGCCCTGGCATCTGGGCTACCGGCATCCAGTGTGGTGTCCTACGGCCGCGGCAACACCGGATTCTCGGCAGGACGATTGTTCCGCGCCGGCTTCGACGGCAACATCTACGAGATCCCCGGCGCCTTCGACCCGAACGCAACCGCCGCCACCCCCTGACCCGTCGACCGTGCCCATCCAACCGCCGACCGTGCCCATCCAACCGCCGACCGTACCGAAAATCGCCCCGTCGAGCGTGCCCATCCAACCGCCGACCGTGCCAAAGATACTGAACGGCAACGGAATCAAGCGTGATATCGGCACGGTCAATGGCGATTTCGGCACGCTCGGCGGTGGGATGGGCACGGTCAACGGAGTTGGTGTCCCCTTACTTGGTGTTTAAATGACCAACCCCAGCAGCAGGACCACAATCAAACCGACCACCGAGAGAATGGTTTCCATGATCGACCACGTCTTGATGGTCTCGCCGACGGACATCCCGAAGTATTCCTTGACCAGCCAGAAGCCGGCGTCGTTGACGTGCGAGAAGAACACCGAACCCGCACCGATCGCCAAGACCACCAGTGACAGTTCCCCACTGCTGAGGCCATCGACGAGTCCGAGCATCAACGACGATGCCGTGATGGTCGCGATGGTCGCCGAACCGGTCGCCAGTCTGATCAGAGCGGCCAGGGTCCAGCCCATCAGGATGACCGAGATGTTGGCGTCCGTTGCCCAATCGGCAAGCAGCGTACCGATACCGGTGTCGACCAGGACCTGTTTGAATCCGCCACCGGCCGCGACGATCAGCAGGATGCCGGCGATCGCCGGAAGCGCTGCGCCCGTGGCCTTGGAAATGGTGTCGCGGTCCATGCCGGAGCCGCGGCCGAGGGTGAACATCGCAACAACGACAGCGATCAGCAAGGCGATGATCGGCGTGCCCAGCACATCGAGGATCTCCCGCACGATCGAGTCATCGTCCTCGATGAAGATCTCGGCAATTGCCTTGCCCAGCATCAGGACAACCGGGAGAAGAACGCTGAAGATCGTGATCGCGAAGGACGGCCGTTTGGTGGTCACACCGTCCGCAGGATCGGCGTCGAAGGTGTGGGGAATCGGCGGCACGACCCAGCGGCCGGCCAGTTTCCCGAAGAGCGGTCCGGCGACGACGATCGTCGGGACCGCAACAACAACACCCAGAGCGAGCGTGGTGCCCAGATCGGCGCCGAGAGCATCGATGGCGACCAGCGGGCCCGGATGTGGTGGGACGAACCCGTGCATCGCCGACAGACCGGCCAACGCCGGAATACCCACGGTGATCAGCGACAGTCCGGACCGCCGCGCGACCAGGTAGATGACCGGCATCAGTAGCACGAGGCCGATCTCGAAGAACATCGGCAGACCGATGATGGCGCCGACCAGCGCCATCGCCCACGGCAACATCCGCGGTGAGGCGTGTCCGACGATCGTGTCCACGATCTCGTCCGCGCCACCGGAATCGGCGAGTAGTTTGGCGAACATCGCGCCGAGCGCGATCAGAATACCCACGCCGGCTGCAGTGGTTCCGAATCCACCGGTGAAGGACTTGAGCACATCCGGGATCGCCTCACCGGCAACGATTCCCACCGTGAGACCACCGCCGACCAGTGCGAGGAAGGGGTGGACCTTCGCCACGGTGATGAGGACAACGATCACCGCGATGCCCAAGAGGGCGGCAAGGATCAGCTGCCAGCCGGGCGCGACGGGTTCAGGCAACTCCACATCGGCTGCCAGCACAGCTCCAGATGCTGCGTACATCAGTTCTCCTCAGTGATGCTCGGATCGACGCCGGCGGCGACGATGTATGTCTCGACGATCTTGTCGATGGATTGGTCGATGTTGATCTCGTAACCCTGCTCGTCGGGACCGAGAGGCTCGAGGGTCTCGAACTGGGACGCCAACAGCGCCGGCGGCATGAAATGCCCGGGACGGCTCGCCTGACGGCGTCCGATCACCTCGGGAGATCCGGAGAGGTACACAAACCGCACCGTCGGGCAGTGCGCACGGAGCTGGTCGCGATATTTGTGCTTGAGCGCCGAACAACTCATCACTCCACCGTCGCTGTGCGCGGTGAGCCACTGACCGATCGTCTCGAGCCAGGGATATCGGTCGTCGTCGTCGAGTGCGTGTCCGCCGGACATCTTTGCGATGTTGGCCGGAGGGTGGAAGTCGTCGGCGTCCGCGAACGGAACGCGCAGTCGTTGTGCAAGGGCTGCCCCGACCGTCGACTTACCCGAACCCGATACCCCCATCACAACCAGAGCTGTGTTCATACCTTCTCCATCGCCGCATTGTGTTGACCGTCACATATACTGCTTCAATAGTCATACTTTTGCAAGACCAGACGAGATAAAACCAGTTCTTTGTTACACCGGCAAGTGAATGGGAAGATAAATGCGTGGCATCTGACACAACAGTGGGCGAATTGCACGGCAGCGTGCTGACCGATCTCGGGACCCGGATCGTGTCCGGCGATCATCCTGCCGGGGACGTGCTGACACTCGACGCCGTCGGCGTTCACTACGGGGTGTCGCGGACCGTCGCCCGCGAGGCCATCCGGGTCCTGGAATCCATGGGCATGGTGGCTTCACGCCGCCGGGTGGGGATCACCGTTCAACCCAAAGAGACGTGGAACGTCTTCGACCCACGGCTGATCCGCTGGCGTCTCGACGCAGGTGAGCGCACGGATTTCCTGCTGACGCTCTCAGAGTTGCGCCGGGGTTTCGAGCCGGTCGCAGCCGCGCTCGCCGCCGACCGCGCCGACGAACATCAGTGCCGCATCCTCGCCGCCGCGGTGTCGGACATGGTGATGCACGGCCGTTCCGGCGACCTCGATCAATACCTGCTCGCCGACAAGATCTTTCATCGCACCCTGCTCGAGGCGAGCGGCAACGAGATGTTCCGGGCTCTGAGCGACGTGGTCGGAGAGGTCCTCGCCGGACGTACCCACCACGGCATGATGCCCACCCGGCCCAACCCCGCGGCGATCGACCTGCACGATCAGGTCGCCCGGGCCATCCGACTCCGGGATCCGGCCGGCGCAGAGCAGGCCATGCGCGAGATCATCGTCGAGGCCGCCGCCGCAGTCTCCGAGCCCGACACCGATCAGGAGTAGCGACTACCCGGCCG
The DNA here is from genome assembly GCF_000383535.1 of Nocardia sp. 348MFTsu5.1. Classification (NCBI taxonomy): domain Bacteria; kingdom Bacillati; phylum Actinomycetota; class Actinomycetes; order Mycobacteriales; family Nocardiaceae; genus Nocardia; species Nocardia sp. 348MFTsu5.1. The sequence goes on along the minus strand of NZ_KB911512.1, from coordinate 388,933 downwards.
GAAGATCTGCGTAGGCTTCATCCGGTTCGACGGCGGCAGCCACTGATTCACCCCGCGACGCAGCGTGCACAATGCGGAGAGCAGCAACAACGCGAACTGCAGCCAGCCGACGATCCGGATCGCCGCGGGCACGGCGGAGTAGTCGAAGAGCAGATCTATGCCCATCGGGATGCACAGGAGCATCACCAGCGCCATCGTCACGTAGATGTTGCGGGCTCCGCGACTGCGCCGACGGCCGATGGCAACCAGCAGCGGGTATTGGACGGCCAGCAGGAGAAGCGTGGTGATCAGCATGGCCGGCGGGAAGAACCCGGCGATCGAATCGATCCGATCGGCGGGTGCGGCATTGGCGGGGTCGTCCCGGACCCCCTCCTGCAGTCGCTCGGTCAGCAGATCGGTGATCGCACCCAGATTCAGGAATCCGTAGATCACCCCGATCGCCGCCGCACCCGCAGCACCCAGCCACAACAGCCAGGCGTGGTACAGCGACGCCGGTGGTGGAACGTCCTCGTCGAAGTTGGCGTGGTCCTTGTCTTTGGACGTCCGGCCCTGCGCGATTGTGGCCATGTCGGCCGCATCGAGTTCTGCCAGCGACGGCATACCTTCCAGGTCGGGCGGCACGATCACAGACTCGTCCGGCCCGGTCTCTGATTTCTCGAGGTTCGGGCGGTCGCGCTTCGGCTCGTTCGGTTGATCCCCTGGGTCCTGCGTCACATTGTCGATTGTTGCATCCGCAGGCTCACGCGCCCCCGCAGCCTGCGATCAGAAACCGAAACCGGTTCAGTTTCACGGGAAACATGGTGGCCGAGCGTCAACCGATCTTCAGCATCCGCCCGACCGTCGCCTGCCACAGCGCGCCGTCAGAGCTGATCGTTCCGGTGAGCTGCAGTGGTTCGTCGACGGGCGCCACGCCCACCTGAGCGAACGCCTTTCGTTGTCCGGTCTGGAAGTCGACGGCCGTGTAGTAGACCGGACCGATCTGCTGCACTCCCCCACCGGGTGCCTGCGGACCGTAGGTCAGCGCATAGATCAGACCGTCCGCGCGAGAGAGCTTGGGCAGGGTGGCAATCCGGTCATTGCTCTCCCATACTCGCTCACATCCGTTCTCGGACACATCGATTCGAGTCATGCCCCCCGCGAACGGCGCCGACGGCGGATCGCTCGGACCCGAGGTGGCGAGCGGCGGATATTGGAATCCGTACGTGCTGGGTATGACTATCGAGTTTCCCGATGCCATCGGCGAATTCTCGGTGCCCTGCCCCGACGTTCCGAACGCATCGGTGCTGCAGACCGGCGAACCGTTGTCGGAGCGATAGACCAACAACTTGGGCCGGGGCGCGTCGTCGACGATCGCGACCCATTCGTCGCCGTTCGGCCCGAAATACGTTGGCGTGGTGCCCGATCCGGGCGCGAGCTGACCTGGCCGACGAACACTTCCGGCCTCGTACGTGGCCCGCCAGACGATCAGCGGCACGCCCTGCTCATCGGCACGCATTTCGTATAGCGCCCGGCTGGTCAGGATGGAGGCACCGCCCGGACGGATGGTGAGACCGTTGGTGAGCTTCTCGCCGGCCGGCAATTGCGTGGATCCGACCCGGCCACCACCGGCTTCGACGGTGCCGATGACACCGCCCGTGGTCGCGAACCAGATGCGCCCATCGAAGTCCGGCGCGAGACCGGTGATCGCGTCATCGGCGGGGATCTGATCACCGACGTCCAGACGCTCATCGATGAACAACTGCCACTGTCCGTCCGGGTTCTTGCGGTGAGCGATCTTGAGGATCGAGCCCGACCCGTCGGCCATCACCACCCGATCCTGGTTGTCGAGGTAGCCGTACACCCCGCCCAGCAGCCCACCTTTGGTGAGTTGTATCGACGCGATCGGCTGGGCCGTGGCCGGATCGAACAGTTTCACAGTCGGGACGGCAAACCCGGGGAGACGAAGCGAAGCGGAGCTCGACCAGATGTCGGGATCCACCCCGACGTAGCCGGTACACAGGGCAACCGGCAGGCCGTCGCTCCCGATGAAGGTCGCTGCGCAAACTCCACCCGGCAGCGACGAGGCAACCAGTGTTCCATCGGTTCCAGGTCCGGCATTGGGTGTGGAATCGGTGGATGCGGGATCCCCGTGGATGAGTGAAGTTCCGGCCGGACCGACATCGAGCGCACCCACATCGGCCTGCGCGGCGGGTGCTGCCATCACCAACAACAGAAGCACCGCAAAGAACACCACCGTCGAACCGCCAGCGCGCGTCACCTGCATATACAAACACGAACCAGGTTGATGCCCCCGAAAACTGTCGAATATCAGGCCTCCGAGGGAGATTTGCCCTCGGAGGTCTGATACGTGACAGTTTCCGGGGCGACCGAAGCCGGAGCCGCCTGTCATCCGTCTGATCATCATGGATTTTGGTGTCTATTCGACGAAAGAACTGCACCGGTACGGTATGAACGCATGGCAGATCCGCCGCGAAACCCAGACCGGATCGCTCGTCGGACTACGGCACGGTTGGTATGCGACGCCAACAGCTGATCCCGAGGTGGTTGCAGCGGTCCGGGCCGGGGGCGTGCTCGGCTGTGTTACTGCACTGCGCAAACATGGCCTGTGGGTAGCCCCCGGTTCCAGCCACGTGCACACCCGATCCACCCGGCACGGCGAGCCGACGACCCGTCCAAAGTGCAAAGGGTTCGGTAGCCCACCTCCGGCGTTGACTGCGGTCGATCAGATTCCCACGGCACTGCTATATGCCGCGCGGTGTCTAAGCCCCGAACACTGGATCGCCACCTGCGATTCGGCGCTGAACACGGAGAAGTTGACCGTGGCACAGATGGCCTCGGACATGGGCCCATCGGCTCGGCGGGTGGCCGCGCTACTGGAAAAATGCGATCCGGCCTCACAGTCGGGCACCGAATCGATCACCCGCCTCCGACTACGGGCGCTTGGATTCGCGGTCGTTGTCCAGCCACCGATCCCGGGCGTGGGGCGGGTCGACCTCGGGGTCGGAAGGCTACTTCTCGAGTGCGACAGCATCCGACATCACACCAGCCTGGAGAACTACCGGAATGATCGCCGGCGCGACAGGCGAGCGCTGGTCGACGGGTGGCTGACAATGCGGATCACATACGACGACGTGCTCTACGGCTGGGACGGGGTGCTCGCCGACATCCGCGCGATCACCAGACCCGATCGCCACCGCAAGCTCCCACGGCCCTGAAACCTGTCAAATAGGAAGGCGGCGAGGGAGATTTACCCTCGCCGCCCATCTATTCAACAGTTTTCAGGGGCACCATCGCCCGACTAGACCAACAGCTCAGCAATCTGAATGGTGTTGAGCGCCGCACCTTTACGGAGGTTGTCACCCGAGACGAACAAAGCCAGGCCCCGGCCTTCCGGAGCACCCGGATCCTGCCTGATGCGACCGACCAGTGAGTTGTCCTTGCCGGCGGCCTCGAGCGGGGTCGGTACCTCGGTAACCGTGACGCCCGGAGCACCTTCGAGAAGCTTGGTGGCTTCCTCGACGGACAATGGTCGCTCGAACTCTGCGTTGATCGACAGGGAGTGGCCGGTGAACACGGGAACCCGCACGCAGGTTCCGCTGACCAGCAACTCGGGAAGTCCGAGGATCTTGCGCGATTCGTTGCGCAGCTTCTGATCCTCGTCCGTCTCACCCGAGCCGTCGTCGACGAGCGAACCGGCCAACGGGAGCACGTTGAAGGCAATGAGCGCAACGTATTTCACCGGAGCAGGCAGCGACACCGCGGATCCGTCGTGGACCAGCTTCTCGGCATCGTCGATGCCGGCCCGCAACTGCGAGACCAATTCTTCGACGCCGGCCAGGCCACTACCGGACACAGCCTGGTATGACGAGATGATCAGGCGCCGCAATCCGGCAGCATCGTGCAACGGCTTGAGAACCGGCATCGCGGCCATCGTGGTGCAGTTCGGGTTGGCGATGATGCCCTTCTTGGGATTCTTCGCCTCCTCACCGTTGACCTCCGAAACGACCAGCGGCACATCGGGATCCTTGCGCCACGCCGACGAGTTGTCGATCACCGTGACACCGGCCGCGGCAAACCGGGGCGCCTGCTCGCGGGACATGGTGGCACCGGCCGAGAACAGCGCGATGTCGAGGCCGGAGGGATCAGCCGTCGCGGCATCTTCCACCACGATCTCGCCGCCGCGCCACGGCAGCTTCTTGCCCGCAGACCGCGGGGATGCAAAGAACCGGATCTCGTCGGCCGGAAAGTTGCGCTCTTCCAACAGCTTCCGCATGACGGCTCCGACCTGACCGGTCGCGCCGACAACTCCTACACGTACACCCACGGCTATCGCCCCGTTCCGGCGTAGACGGTGGCCTCTTCTTCGCCACCGAGATCGAATGCCGCGTGGAGCACGCGGACGGCCTCGTCGAGTTCGGTGTCGCGGCACAGCACCGAGATCCGGATCTCCGAGGTGGAGATCAGTTCGATGTTGATGCCGGCCTTCGACAGCGCTTCACAGAACGTCGCTGTGACACCCGGATGCGATTTCATCCCGGCACCGACGAGCGACACCTTGCCGATGAGGTCGTCGTAAAGGATGGAGCTGAAACCGATTTCGTCCTTGAGGGCTGTCAGCTTTTCGACTGCCAGCGGACCGACCTCTTTCGGGCACGTGAAGGTGATGTCGGTCTTGCCGGTCTCGACCTTGGAGACGTTCTGCAGCACCATGTCGATGTTGATCTCGGCATCGGCGACCGCACGGAACACCTTTGCGGCGAAGCCGGGCTTGTCATCGAGGCCGACAACGGTCACCTTGGCTTCGCTGCGGTCGTGGGCAACGCCGGTGAGGATGGCTTCTTCCACGGGAATGTCCTCCATCGATCCCGACACCATGGTGCCGGGTTTGTTTGAGTACGACGAGCGCACATGAACGGGAACGTTGTAGCGGCGGGCGTATTCCACGCAGCGCAGCATCAGGACCTTCGCGCCACAGGCAGCCATTTCGAGCATCTCCTCGAAGGAGACGGTGTCGAGGTGCTTGGCGTTCGGAACGATCCGGGGGTCGGCGGTGTAAATGCCGTCGACGTCGGTGTAGATCTCGCAGACGTCGGCATTGAGCGCGGCGGCCAGGGCAACCGCTGTGGTGTCGGAACCACCGCGACCGAGTGTGGTGATGTCCTTTGTATCTTGCGAGACACCCTGAAAACCGGCGACGAGCACGATCTTGCCCTCGTCGAGTGCCGAGCGGACGCGCCCCGGCGTGACGTCGATGATCTTCGCGTTGCCGTGGCTGCTGGTGGTGATCACACCGGCCTGAGACCCGGTGAACGACTGCGCCTCGGCGCCCAGAGAGCTGATCGCCATCGCCACCAGGGCGTTGGAGATCCGCTCACCCGATGTGAGCAGCATGTCCATTTCCCGCGGTGGCGGTGATGGGCACACCTGCTCCGCCAGATCGAGGAGTTCATCGGTGGTGTCACCCATCGCAGAGACGACAACGACGACGTCATTGCCAGCTTTGCGCGTCGCGACGATGCGCTCCGCCACCCGGCGAATCCGTTCGGCGTCGCCCACTGACGAGCCACCGTACTTCTGCACGACCAGAGCCACGCAGTTTCCTTTCTCTCGCTTGCATCAAGCTGCCTAAATTCGGGCAGCGGGGAACGGCACGAACCGTCGACCGCCTCGTGCAAGGATAGCGACCTGCATCTTCTCGTGCGCCGACGCATCGGACGCGGCCTCATTGCCGATGTATTGGCTCTCCCGGCACTAGGATCCGTGAGGTGCTCAGCCGATCGACACTTGAAACCGTCAGCGACCGGTTGTACAAGCACCGCAGCTGGATCGAACCGATCACGGCGTTCCTGGTTATCCGCCTGATCGGACTGCTGACTTTGCAGCGGTTCGATCACCTCCGCGACGGCCGCGGACTCGGGTCTGTCTTGTCCGCCTGGGATGGCAAATGGATGTTGGCCATCGCAGAGCACGGTTACGGTGGCGTTCCCCTCACCCAGACCGACGCACAGGGATTGCGAAACTCCGACACCCCGTACGCGTTCTTTCCCGGGTATCCGCTTCTGGCCGGTGCCGTCGACAAGATCCCCGGCTTCAGCCCGCTCGGTGCCGCACTCACCGTCAACGTGGTCCTCGGCGCGCTTGCCGCCGTCGGTGTGGCGCGGATCGGTGCCATCTGTTGTGAGCAGATGCAGAGTCGGCCGAGGCCCCCTCGCTGGATTCCGGCCCGCATCACCAACTGGTTCACCGAGGAGCTCGGCGACTCCGGCGGGACCCGCCTCTCGAAAGCCGATCCGGCGCGGGCAGGGCTGCTGCTCTCGGTGTTCTTCGCCGCGGCCCCGATGGGCATCGTGCTGTCGATGGCCTACACCGAGGCGCTGTTCTGCGCGCTGGCCGCGTGGGCGCTGGTCGGCGTCCTCCAGCAACGTTGGCTCCTGGCCGGAACCTGCACGATGATTGCCGGGCTCAGTCGTCCGACAGCTGTTGTGCTGATCGCTGTTGTCATCCTGGCGGCCGCACTGCGTCATCGCGACGGGTGGCGCGCCTGGGTCGCCATCGTGATCAGCCCGCTCGGATATCTGGCATATCTGGCGGTCGTATGGCACAAGACCGGCGAACCGCTGGGATGGTTCCGGATCCAGACCGAGGGTTGGAACACCGAGATCGACTACGGCAAAGCCGCCTTCGACTTCGTCAACTTCGCACTGGTGAACTCACCCGAGGTGGCCCCGGTGTTCACCGCCTGGATCATCGTCATCACGATCGCGTTGGCGATCTACAGCTTCATCGAACGGGTGCCCTGGCCGGTGTCGGTGTACGGCGCGCTGGTGGTGGTCTCGATCGTGGCATCCAGCGGACTGATGATGAGCCGGCCGCGACTTCTCCTACCCGCATTCGTCCTGCTCGTACCGGTGGCCATCGGACTCGCCAAACGGCGGACATCGACCCAGGTGATCGTCGTCATCATCATGGTCACATTCAGTTCCTGGTTCGGCGCACACATGCTCACCGTGTATCCACACGCCATGTGACGCCGCCCCACCGCCCAGCGTGCCAAACGGGCCGTCGAACGTGCCCTCGTTGCCGCCCAGTGCCACCGCCGAGCGTGCCCTCGTTGCCGCCCAGCGTGCCAAACGGGCCGTCGAACGTGCCCAAGTTGTTGGCGACCGCGAGCGCGACGACATCGTCGGCACACTCGGCGGTCTTAAAGGCACGGTCGGCGGTGGCTTCGGCACGCTCGGCGGTAACGAGGGCACGGTCGAGGGGATCAGCGGAGGCGGTGTGCCCTTGCCTCGAAGCCGTCGCAGAGTGCTTCGACGCCTTGATCGAGTAGGTACCTCGGATCGTTCAACTGCGGATTGCCCGTCCCGACGAGTTCGACCAGGTGCGGCGGGGGCACTCCGTCGGGCTTGCCGGCCAGCAGCCGTGTCAATCCGCTCTGGCCTTCGCTGTCGTCGTCGGCGCGGTCGTGCAACAGCCGCTCCGCGACAACGCCCAGCACGGTGCCGGCGATGTGATTCCAGAGCGACAACGCCATTTCGGTCGCGTCGGCGGTGGTGACTTTCAACTCCATGAAGCCCTCGGTCAGCCAGTCGAGGCAGTTCAGACTCTGAGGCCCCATGCTGGTGCGGGGGGAAGCGAATGCCAGCAGCACCCAGGGGTGTCGCTGGTACAGCGTCCAGTCGACTTCGGCTGCGATCTTGGCTCGCTCCCGCCAGGTCGCATCACCGGCCGGCGGGTACGGAAACCGCACGCCGATCTCATTCGACATGGCCATGAGCAGGGCATCTTTGTCGGAGACGTGCCGGTAGAGCGACATCGTCCCGACGCCGAGCCGGTCGGCGATCTTGCGCATCGTGACCGCGCCGAAGCCGTCGACATCGGCGAGTTCGATGGCGGTGTTGACCACTGCGGCACGGGTCAGTTTGTTCCCCTCGGAGCCCCGTTCGGGTGCGGCATCAGTCATCGGGCAGACCTCCTTTGCTCATTCGTTGTCCGGGATCGACGAGAGCGCCGGAATAAACGCTTTGCGTACAACGTACCCATATGCGTACGTTGTACCCAATAGCATCGACCAGGAGTAGTGCAGTGAGCATCATCGACCGACCGGCCAACAGCGGATCCGGGGCGAAAGAACATCGCTCTGGCCGCCGGGCATGGCTCGGACTGGCCGTCCTCACCCTCCCTGTCTTCCTGGTCTCGATGGACTTCTCGGTCCTGTACCTCGCCATCCCGACCCTGAGTGCCGAATTGGCCCCATCAGCGGCCGAACAACTCTGGATCGTCGACATCTACGGCTTCCTGATCGCGGGCCTGCTCATCACGATGGGCAACCTCGGCGATCGTTTCGGCCGGCGCCGGCTTCTCCTGATCGGCGCGACGCTGTTCGGTGTCGCGTCCGTCCTCGCAGCCTTTGCACCGGACGCCTCGGCATTGATCGCCGCGCGCGCCATCATGGGTATCGGCGGCGCAACCCTGCTCCCGTCGAGCCTGTCGCTGATCGGCAACATGTTCCCCGACGTTGTGACCCGGGCCAAGGCTATCGGCGTCTGGACGGCTGCCTTCGCCGGCGGTTCAGCACTGGGACCGGTCATCGGCGGCGTTCTGCTGCACCACTTCTGGTGGGGTTCGGTGTTCCTCATCAACGTTCCGGTCCTACTGGTCCTGCTGGTTCTCGCACCGCGTCTGGTCCCGGAATATCGTTCCGGCATCACCGATCCGTTCGACGTACTCGGTATCGCGCTGTCGATGCTCGGCATCCTGCCACTGGTGTACGCGATCAAACATGGTGCGGCAGAAGGCCTCGACACCACCACGCTAACCTTTGCGGCGATCGGAATCGTCGGCATGTGGCTGTTCATCCGCCACGAACGCCGCACCCCGTTCCCGCTGCTGGAGCTGAAACTGTTTGGCAACGCGCGTTTCTCGGCAGCGATCGGCAGCGCACTGACGGGCATGATGACGCTCGGCGCATTGAGCTACCTCACCGGCATCTACCTGCAGTCCGTCCTCGGACGAGACGTGATGACAGCCGCCCTCCTCGGCCTGCCGATGGCCATCGCCGTTGCCGCCTTCTCGATGAGCGCCTCCCGGATCGCGGCATACGTCTCGGTGCGCTGGGCGTTTGTCCTGGGCATGGTGTTCGCCGCCGCCGGAAACGCAGGTATGATCTTCCTCGGCGTCGACCAGGGTGTCGGGGTGTACCTGGTCAGTTCGGCGATCGCCGGCATCGGTTACGGCATGATCTTCTCGCTGGTGTCCGACGTCGCGGTGTCGTCGGTGCCGGTCGAACGGAGCGGTGCGGCCGTGGGCATCTCCGAAACCAGTTTCGAGTTGGGGACCGCGTTCGGCCTCGCCATCCTCGGTTCGGTGGCAACGATGGTGTTCCGCAAGAACACCGAAGGGTCCGGGGCCCAGGAAACGTTGTCGGAGACGCTCCATCACGCACAGGACCTCGACCCGGCCGCGCAGAGCACATTGGCCGATACCGCGCGCGACGCGTTTGTCGACGGCCTGCACGTCACGGCCACCGTCAACGTGGCACTCTTGGCTGCGATGGCCGTCATCGTCGCGGTCTTGCTGCGCACCCGGACGTCGGTCAAGCAACCGGCCCAGTAAGCCAAAAGGGCTCCACCACAAGGCGTTGCCCCCAAAGGAGTTTCACCGTGCCCTTACACCCGATCCTGTCCGGGCGGTGGAGCGCCCGCGGCTACGACGCGACCGCCACGATCTCCGGCGAACACCTCGGCGACATTCTCGAGGCCGGTCGATGGGCGCCCACCGGCGGCGGCAACCAGCCGGTCCGTTTTGTGGTCGGGGTGCGCGGCGACAACACCTTCGACGGGCTTGTCGACGGCCTCAAGCGCGGCAACCAATCCTGGGCGCCGGCCGCGGCGGCGCTGATCCTGTTGTGCACCGCCGACGTTCCGGACGAACCGAAGATGCAGGACTACGCAACCATGGACGTCGGTCTCGCGGCCTCGCAGATGATCACGCAAGCACAGGTCGACGGCTGGAATGCTCATCCGATGGGCGGGTTCCGGGCCGAGGCGATGATCGAGAGATTTGCGATACCGCCCGGCCGTCGACCACTTCTCATGGTGGCCATCGGCAGGCTCTCCGACCCGGCCTCGCTGACACCCGAGATCGCAGAACGTGACAGCCGCGAGCGCACCCGGTTGCCGCTGCACCAGGTCGCCTTCAGCGACTCGTGGGGCAGTTCATACACGTCAGAGCCCTGACGAGACCCACTTTGGAGTTCGCGAACGACGGGAGTAGAGTCGCAAACATGCAGCGCGTGCTCCTTCTCCTCTGCCGCGGCGGGGTCTGATCCAGACCGGCTTCCCGTCGCGGGTTTTGTGACGCGCCGGTCTTGCCCCACCAACCCGGAGATTGACCAATGCCTGCCGCAGATGCTTTCACTTCCAATGCCAGCCGAATCGTAGAACCGGCCGGACCCATTCCCGCTGATCAGCCCGCTTGGAACCCCCAGCGCAATTCAGCGATGCCCGCGCACCGATATCGTTCGTTCGCCGACGAGGTCGAGACCATTTCGCTCCCCGACCGCACCTGGCCCGACAAGGTCATCGACCGTGCACCGATGTGGTGCGCCGTGGATCTCCGCGACGGCAACCAGGCGCTGATCGACCCGATGAGCCCGGCCCGCAAGCGCCGCATGTTCGACCTGCTGGTGCGGATGGGTTACAAGGAGATCGAGGTCGGCTTCCCCTCGGCCAGCCAGACCGACTACGACTTCGTCCGCGAGATCATCGAAGACGGCGCCATCCCTGCCGACGTCACGATCCAGGTGCTGACGCAGAGCCGTCCCGAGCTCATCGAGCGCACCTTCGATTCCTGCCGCGGTGCCGCGAATGTGATTGTGCACTTTTACAATTCGACGTCTGTCCTGCAGCGTCGAGTGGTCTTCCGGGCCGACAAGGAGGCGATCAAGAAAATCGCCACCGACGCCGCCCACAAGGCCCGCGCCGAAGAGCTGAAGTACCCGGACACCAACTGGCGGTACGAGTACTCACCGGAGTCGTACACCGGCACCGAGCTCTCGTTTGCCAAAGAGGTCTGCGACGCGGTCACCGAGGTCATCGATCCCACACCGCAGAAGCCGATCATCCTCAACCTGCCGGCCACCGTCGAGATGGCGACACCCAATGTGTACGCCGACTCGATCGAGTGGATGCACCGCAACCTGGCCCGCCGCGATTCGGTCATCCTGAGTCTGCACCCGCACAACGATCGCGGAACCGGCGTCGCCGCAGCAGAACTGGGCTTCCAGGCCGGCGCCGACCGGATCGAGGGTTGCCTGTTCGGTAACGGCGAGCGCACCGGCAATGTCTGCCTGGTGACCCTGGGCATGAACCTCTTCAGCCGCGGCATCGACCCGCAGATCAACTTCTCCGACATCGACGAGATCCGCCGGACAGTTGAGTACTGCAACCAGCTGGGCGTGCACGAACGGCACCCGTACGGCGGCGACCTGGTATACACGGCTTTCTCCGGAAGCCATCAGGACGCCATCAACAAGGGCCTGGATCAGATGAAGATCGACGCGGACGCAGCAGATTCCGACGTCGACGACATCCTCTGGGCGGTTCCGTACCTGCCGATCGACCCGAAGGACGTGGGGCGCAGCTACGAGGCCGTCATCCGCGTGAACAGCCAGTCCGGCAAGGGCGGCGTCACCTACATCATGAAGGCCGACCACGGCCTGCAGCTGCCCCGGCGCCTGCAGATCGAGTTCAGCCGTGAGATCCAGAAGATCACCGACGGCGAGGGTGGCGAAGTGTCGCCCAAGGAGATGTGGGACGTCTTCGCCGCGGAATACCTGCAGCCGATCCGTCCGCTCGAGCGCATGAAGCAACGAGTCGACGCGGCCGAGATCGACGGTGGGGAAGACCAGATCACCGCAACGGTCAAGATCGACGGCAAGGAGAAGGAGATCTCCGGTACCGGCAACGGGCCGCTGGCCGCGTTCGTCGATGCCCTGTCGACCGTCGGTTACCCGATCCAGGTCCTGGATTACTCGGAGCATGCACTCACCTCGGGTGACGATTCGAACGCCGCCGCATATGTAGAGGTCGAGATCAACGGTGAGACCGTGTGGGGCTGCGGGATCGCGCCATCGATCACCACTGCGTCACTGCGGGCCGTGGTCTCCGCCGTGAACCGTGCAGCGCGCGCCGCCAGCGAGGGCGACGCTCCCGAGGCCGGCGAACAGGCACCTCGGACCTGGGCACCCTAGTGGCGGATCGATCCTCGAAGTGACACAACCGACCTGGTCGGCCCCGGTGCGTTTTGCCGAGGCCGACCAGCAAGGCATCGTATTCAACGCGCACTACCTGACTTATTGCGATGAGGCCATGGGCGCGTTCTGCGCGTCCCGCGGACTCGATTCTTTTGCGGAGCGGGTGCGGCTGAAGAGTTCCACTCTGACCTGGGATGCCCCGGTGCGCCACGGCGACGTCGTCGATGTGTACGCGTCGTGCACTCGGATCGGGACGACCAGCTTGACGGTGAGTTTCCAGGTGAAGGTCGCAGGCAAGCTGTGTTGCGCGGTCGACACCGTCTACGTGTTGATCGGCGATTCCGGTGCACCCCAGCCGATTCCAGCGGAGACAGTCAAGATCCTGCGGTGAATCCCCCTGGGAGAGATAAGCTTTCGATGGCGCCTGCCTCGGCAACCAGTGCGCTCACCAGCTGACGGACGGCGCCGCGATCCTGCGCCCCCGGGCGACTGAGCGCCTCGTACACCCGGGCCGCCCGCACTCCGGTGAGCACGAGCCGGATCACATTGGGGTCGCAGACAGAATAGCGGGGTATCAACGCTATCCCGTGGCCGCGTGCCACCAGCGCCTCGATGGTCCGAAAGTCGTTGATACGGTGTGTCACCCGGGGCTGCACACCGGTGACGGCAGCCAGCGACAGCAGGACGTCGTCGATCGGGAACCCGTCGCGCACACTGATCCAGTCCTCGTCGGCGAGTTCACCGAGGGTGACGTCGGTGCGCCCGGCATGGCGATGATTGGCACCGACCACCAGATCGATGGGTTCGCGCATCACGAAGGTCGCGGCCACCCGGGCCGAGACGACCTGCGGTGCCCGCTCGTCACGATGCGTCAGGACTACGTCGGAGTCCGACAACAACGCCGGGGCCTCCTGATAGCGCACGTCTTCGTCACGTGAGATCAGTGCGATCCCGGCCTCGCTCATCCGCTCCATGAGTCCTGGCAGGAGCACCGCGGCACCCGAGGGGAACATTGCGATCCGCACGGAACCGACCGCATCGTCGCGGTAGGACGCCATCTCCTCGGCCGCCCGATCGACTGCGGAGACAACCTCATCTGCCCGCAACACCAGGGCCCGACCAGCATCGGTGAGTCGCACTCGGCGTCCGTCCTGCTCGAGCAACGCAATGCCCGCCTCTTTGCCGAGGACCTTGAGCTGCTGCGACACCGCCGACGGTGTCATGTTCAACGCCTGCGCGACGGCACCGATCGTGCCGCGGTCGGCAAACTCTCGCAGTATCCGTAAACGCTGCAAGTCCATACCCGTCACACTAACGGCGATGGATCACCATTCGCCCACCGCGCCGTGGTGAATACGCGACGCCCCGTCCGTGCCAGCGTTCTGGGCGGGCATCGGTGCCGACGATCTCGAACTCCCGCAGGCACTCGCGCAGCACCACGTCCATCTCCATGTTCGCGAACGCCGCACCGATACAGCGCCTCGTGCCACCCCCGAACGGCAGCCACGCGGCCGACGGCCGGTTGCCCACAAACCGCCCGGGATCGAAGATCGCCGGATTCCGGAACTGGTCGCTGTCGTCGTGCATCAGTGAGATGGCGACGAGAATGGTGCTGCCCTTGGGAATTCGCCACTGACCCAGTTCATACATCGACGACAGCACATGCCGGCCGGCGAAGTCGATCACGGGGCGGCTGCGCTGCACTTCCAGGATGGTCGCCTGGCGCAGTTCGGAACCACCCTGGTCGACCTCGGCTGCCAAGCGCGCCAACAACTCCGGGTGCCGACTGAGTCGTTCAAACGCCCAGGCCAGCGTGTTGGCGGTGGTCTCGTGTCCGGCGGCGAGCAGGGTCGCCAGTTCGTCGGCAACCTCCTTGGTTGTCATCGCCGAGCCGTCGTCGTACGAACTCTGCAACATCAATGCCATGATGTCCGTGCGATTTTCGAGGTTCGGGTCCCGCCGGGCCGTGGCAACCATGTCCTCGATGATCGCGTCGTACTCGGTCCGCAGTCGACGGTGCCGGGCCCAGGGCCCGATCGGCCCTTTCTGCACGGAGTCGGGAATCGTCGCACACCGGGACCCGGTTTCGACCATCGGCGGAATCACCCGGCGGAGGGAGTCGAAGTACTCTCCCTGCGCGCCGAAGACGGTCCGCAGGATCACATTCAGCGTGACCCGCATCATCGGTTCGACCGTCGCGAACTTCTTCCCCACCGGCCAGGTTGCGGCTTCCCTCGCGAATTCCTCGGCCACGATCTGCTCGTAGACCTTGATTGCCTTGCCGTGCAATGGAGGTGTCAGTAGTTTGCGCCGGTCGCGATGCTCGTCGCCTTCCAGAGAGAACATCGAGCCTTCGCCCAGTACCCGGCTGAGATTCGGCTGGATGTTGCACAGGACGTCCGAGGGTGTCGTGAACACCTGCTTGGCCAATTGCGGATCGGCAACCACCACAGACGTCCCGAATACCGGAATGTTGAGGGTGAACACCGAACCAAAACGCTTGGCCGCCATGGCCATTGTCTGCTTTCTGGCGATCATGAACGGCAAACCCTGCAGCGCACGTGGCAACGGAACGCGGGGTGGGAGATCGGGCACTTCGGCGCGATCGTGTTCGACGGTTGCCTGATGTCTGACTGCACTCATGCCGAACCACTCCCCGCCAGTGTTCTGAGTCACTCGATCAATCCCGACGGTACGCTGACGTACCACGCATCACAAGGGGTTGCGGCGTCGTATCGTGGCGGTGTGCCGAACCCCGCCCCGACCCCGGCCCCGACGCGCCCGCCAGGCAACAGCGAGTTCCGACTCCGGCTTCTCGAAGCGCTCGGCGAGTCCATCGTCGAACGCGGATACCGCGCAACGACGGTCGCCGACATCGTGCGGCACGCAAAGACCTCGCGGCGAACCTTCTACCAAGAGTTCGCATCGAAAGAGAGTTGCTTCGTCGAACTGCTGCACGTCACCAACGACCAGAGCATCGAGGCCATTGTGGCCGCGGTGGATCCCGATGCCGATTGGGCCGATCAGATCCGTCAGGCCATCGGCGCCTACGTCCGGTCGATGGATTCGCACCCGGCGATGACGCTGTGCTGGATCCGCGAACTGCCCGCACTCGGCGAAGGCGCGCGCCCGGTCCAGCAGCAAGCCATCAACGACTTCGTCCACACCCTCGTCACCCTCACCGACACGCCCCAGATGCGGGCCGCGGGTATCGACCCGGTGACCACAGAAATGGCCATCATGCTGCTCGGTGGCCTCCACGAGCTGACCGCAAACGCGGTCGAGAACGGTCGCCCCGTCGCCGACATCGAAGACACCGCATTGCGGGCGTGCTTTGCACTGCTAGGTCCCTCATAGTAAGAGACTCATTGCTGAACCAGCAAGGAACATTGCCAAGATGCGACGCCTCCGGGAACACTGAAGACCATGAATGAAGCAGATTGGGACGCCCGGTACACACGCACTGACCGCGTCTGGAGCAACAACCCGAACCACGCACTCGAAGGCGAACTCACTGACCTCACTCCCGGCACCGCACTCGATGTCGGGTGTGGCGAAGGCGCCGATGCACGCTGGCTGGCCGATCGCGGATGGAAGGTGACCGCTGTCGACATCTCGTCCGCCGCGCTCGCCCGGGCGAAGGAGCTGAACGATCACCCGTCGATCAGCTGGACGCATGCTGATCCGGTTCAGAATCCGCCGGAGCCATCAACCTTCGATCTGGTGTCGATGCACTACTTCCCGCTGGTTCGCACCCCCGGCGACGTCGCCGCCCGAGCGTTCGTCGGAGCCGTCGCTCCAGGCGGCACCCTGTTCGTGGTCAGTCACGATATGACCGAGGATCACATCAGGAAGCACGCGCAATCACATCCGGGAGATCCGGACTTCAACCCGCTCGACTACTACACCTCCCACGAGTTCGCGGCGTTCCTCGGCGACAACTGGAAGGTCCTCGTCGACCGGACACAACCGCGTCGCGTCGATCCGTCGTCGGCCGGATTTGGCCATGTCAACGACACCGTGCTGCGGGCGGTGCGGATCGCCTGAGCAAAGGTGAAGTTCTTCTACATTATCGATCCACAATAATTAGATTGAACTGAACTGTTGTTGCCGTGAACATAGACGAGTGACTACTCGCGACCGCATGCTTGGCCTGACCGTGGTGCTGCTGTGGGGACTGAATTTCATTGCGATCCACGCCGGACTCGAACACTTCCCACCGCTGTTCTTCGCCGCCCTGCGCTTTGCCGTGATGGCCGTGCCGGTGATCTTGTTCGTCCCACGTCCGAACGTTCCGTTGCGATGGCTGCTGCTCTACGGAATCGGTTTCGGCACAGTCCAATTCGCGTTCCTGTTCCTCGCGATGGACCAGGGGATGCCCACCGGGCTCGCGTCGCTGGTCCTGCAGTCGTCGGCGCCGTTCACCGTGCTGCTCTGCGTGCTGCTGCTCGGCGAGAAGATGAACCGGCGTCAAGTGATCGGCATCAGTGTTGCGATCGCCGGCATGGTCGTCATCGGCGCCGATCGGGCCACCCACGGCGCCAGCGCTGCTCTGCTGCCGGTGCTGCTGACCCTCGTCGCCGGACTCGGCTGGGCGTTCGGCAACATCGGTTCGCGTCTGGCACGCCCGGACAACGCCCTGCACATGACGCTGTGGATGTGCGTGATCCCGCCGATTCCGCTGTACGTGCTCAGCCTGGCGGTCGAAGGACCGGCAGCCGGATTCGACGCGATCGCCACCGTGGGTTCACACACCGGCCTTGTCGCACTCGCCGGTCTGGCGTATGTGATCGTCCTCGGAACCGCGGCCGGCTCGGGGCTGTGGACGTATCTGATGTCCCGATACCCCGCATCCCGGGTCGCACCGTTTTCCCTGCTGGTGCCGGTTGTCGGGATCACGGCCGCCTGGATGTTCCTCGGCGAAACACCGAGTCCCTGGGAAATTATCGGTGGCGCCATCGTGATCATCGGCTGCTTTGCCGGGTTGACTGCGCGGCGCACCCCCGTGCCGGCGATCGTCGGCCCGCCGGTGGAGGACCGAGTCCCCGCCTGACGCGCGTGACATTTACGGCACGTTCGACGGTCCGTTCGGCACGGTCGGCGGCGGTCCCGGCGGGGGTCCCGTCCAGCGTGCC
>NZ_KB911512.1:0-371329 GCF_000383535.1 Nocardia sp. 348MFTsu5.1 | reverse complement strand
TTGTTGCCGTCGAGCGTGCCTTTATTGCTGCAACTTCGGCACGGTGAACGGTCCGTTCGGCACGGTCGGCGGCGGTCCCGGCGGGGGTCCCGTTGAGCGTGCCTTTGTTGCCGTCGAGCGTGCTCTTGTTCGCGCCGAATGGCCTCCCCGACCGGCGGGTAACGCGTACATTACGTTCCGCTGGGTCCGGGCTGTCGAGGAAGAAGTGCATATGGGTGTTTATGTCGTCACCGGATCTGCATCGGGGATGGGGCGGGAGGTGGCCGCCAAGCTGATCGCGGCGGGCCACACGGTCATCGGCGTCGATCTCAAGGATGCCGAGGTGATTGCCGACCTGTCGACGGCAGCGGGCCGCGACGGCGCGGTCAAGGAAGTCCTCGCGAGATCAGAGGGTGAACTCAGCGGCGCGGTGCTCGCCGCCGGGCTGGGACCCGGACGAGGTAAAGACCGTCCACGCCTGATCGCCGAGGTCAATTACTTCGGTGTCGTCGATCTGCTGGAGGGTTTCCGTGAAGCATTGGCGGCCACCGATACAGCGAAAGTTGTTGTCTTCTCGAGCAATTCCACGACGACGGTACCGGCCGTACCGCGTCGCGCCATCCGGGCATTCCAGGCCGGTGACTGCGACAAGGCCGTCCGGTCATTCCGGTTCTACGGCAAAGGCGCATCGGTGATGGCGTATGCGTCATCGAAAATCGCGGTCAGCCGATGGGTGCGCCACCACGCGGTGTCACCACGCTGGGCGGGCGCGGGGATCCGACTCAACGCGCTGGCCCCCGGCGCCATCCTGACACCGCTCTTGGAGGCCCAGCTGGCGTCACCAACCGAATCCAAAGCGGTCAAACGCTTTCCGGTTCCGGTGGGCGGATTCGGCGATCCCGGCAAGCTCGCCGACTGGGTGATCTTCATGTTGTCGGACGCCGCCGATTTCCTCTGCGGCAGCGTCATTTTCGTCGACGGAGGCACCGATGCGTACTTCCGGCCCGACGACTGGCCGCGCGGCGTCCCCCTCCACCGCATCGCGCCCTATCTCTACCGATTCCAGAGCTTTGGACGCCGCCGGAAGTCGGGCTGAGTTTTCGGTGCATCACTGCCTCGACGCCCAGGTCCTGCGGGTCTCGACTCCTGTCACACCCGCACCTGTGACAAACTCGCTGCCATGCTCGACGATGACCGACCGCGCCCGTCCACCCGGCTCCGACCACGAGCCAGGCTCGCCCTGCGCGCCGCCGCCGCCGCCCGCTGGGCCTCACAGAAGACCGGTCGCGGCAAAGGTTCGATGATCGGCGGCCTGATCGCCCTCAAGCTCGACCCGGCGCTCCTCGGCGAACTCGGCCGCGGCAAGCGGACCGTGATCATCACCGGAACCAACGGTAAATCCACGACCACCCGGATGACCGCGGCGGCGCTCGCGTCCCTCGGTGAGGTGGCCTCTCAGGCCGATGGCGCGAACATGGACGCCGGGATCGTCGCGGCCCTCTCTCTGCACCGGGACGCGAAGCTCGCGGCGCTCGAGGTCGACGAACTGCACGTCCCCCACGTCAGCGACGCGGTCCATCCGACGGCGATCGTCCTGCTCAACCTCTCGCGGGATCAGCTCGACCGGGTCGGCGAGATCAACATGATCGAGCGGCGGCTGCGCGAGGGCATCGCCGCGCATCCGCAGGCAACTGTCATCGCCAACTGCGACGACGTGCTCGTCTCGTCCGCCGCCTACGACGCCCCGAAGGTGGTGTGGGTGGCCGCGGGTGCGGGCTGGGCCAATGACTCGGTCAGCTGTCCGCGCTCGGGTGAACCGATCGTTCGCGAAGGCGACCACTGGTACTCCCCCGGCATCGATTTCAAACGGCCCCAACCGGATTGGTGGTTCGACGAGACCCACGTATACGGGCCGGACGGCTTCTCCCACCCGATGAAACTCGCGGTTCCCGGCACGGCCAACCGCGGAAACGCGACGCAGGCCATCGCCGCTGCCGTGACGATGGGCGCCGACCCCGCAGAGGCAACCGCTGCCGCGGGCACCGTCGGCGAGGTCGCCGGCCGGTACGGCATCCATCAGATCGGACCGCATCGGGTGCGGATGCTCCTGGCCAAGAACCCGGCCGGCTGGCAGGAAGCCATGTCGATGATCGACCAGGACGCGGAAGGTCTGGTGATCGCGGTCAACGGTCAGGTGCCCGACGGTGAGGATCTGAGCTGGCTCTGGGACGTGCGCTTCGAGGCGTTCGAGAACATCCAGGTGGTCGCCGCCGGTGAACGTGCCACCGATCTCGGCGTGAGACTCCTCTACGCCGGCGCCGAGCACACCACGATCGCCGACCCGATGGCGGCAATCGCGTCCTGCCCACCCGGACGCGTCGAAGTCCTCGCGAACTACACCGCGTTCCGCGACCTCGGGACCGCCATGGACCGTTCAGAGAAGGGAATCCGCTGATGAGTGAATCGACGTTGCGCATCGGCCTGGTACTCCCCGACGTGATGGGCACATACGGCGACGGCGGCAACGCCCTGATCCTGCGGCAGCGCGCCCGGATGCGTGGCATCGACGCCGAGATCGTCCAGATCACGCTCTCCGACCCGGTTCCCGAATCCCTCGACGTCTACACACTCGGCGGCGCCGAGGACTACGCCCAGCGGTTGGCGACGCGGCATCTGACGAAGTACCCCGGCCTGCAGCGGGCGGCCGAGGCCGGACGACCGGTGCTGGCCATCTGCGCCGCCATCCAGGTGCTGGGGCACTGGTACGAGACCTCGGCGGGTGAGCGGGTCGACGGCATCTCGATGCTCGACCTCACCACCAGCCCACAGGAGACCCGGAGCATCGGTGAACTCATCACCGATCCGGCCCCGGATTCCGGTCTCACACAGCCCCTCACCGGTTTCGAAAACCATCGCGGCGGCACCACGCTGGGCGCCGATGCCCGGGCGCTGGCAAAGGTTCGGTACGGCGTCGGCAACGGGGCCGGCGAAAAGATCGAAGGCGCCGTACAGGGTTCGGTGATCGGTACCTATCTGCACGGTCCCGCACTGGCCCGCAACCCGGAGCTCGCAGACCTCCTACTGTCCCGTGCGCTCGGTGTCGACAAGATCGAACCGCTGGACCTGCCCGAGGTCGACCTCTTGCGTCGTGAACGTCTGGCGGCCGGCCGCCGGGGCTGACATCGATGGCGAATTCACCTGTGCCACAACGCCGTGACACAAATCGGGCTCCGCTGGTGTTCGCGCTGGGACTCGTCCTGCTCGCGGTGGTCGTGACCGTCACCTGGGCGATCACCTGGTCCATCGCCGGTCAGGACGAGTCCGCGGCGCCGCCGCCGACCACGGCTGCACCCACCCCCGAGGCCGAATTGGTCGACACCGTCCGGGCCACCAGCGAATCGCTCTACAACTTCACGCCGGACACAATCAACGCGACGGTGAAAACCGCACAGGCAACACTGTGCGGCGATGCCCTCGACCAGTGGAACGAGACCGAGGCGACGTTGCCCGGCATCGTCGCCGACACCGGCCGGAGCGTCGCGACCTCCAACGCGCATTACGGGATCGTCGGCTTGGACGAGACCACCGCGACGGTGCTCGCCCTTTTCACACTCGACACCACCGAGAACAACACGCCTGCGGCCCCGACCGCGACCGCCATCGAGTTCACGGTGCAGCGCACCGCCGTCCCGATGTGCATCAGTGCAATGGAGGTGCTGTGATGATCGACGGATCGCCCACACCGACACGCCCCCCGGGTTCCGGTCGCCGGCTGCGCGTTGCGATCATTCTGGTGGTCATCCTGGTGGCCGTCGTCGCGCTGACCATCGTGTTGGCCACCCTGACCGCGCCAGACAACGACACCGACGCCGCGCCGGCCGCCACACCCACCCCGGTGATCGGCGATCAGCAGGCCCGCGACATCGCCGAGGTGGTCACCCGCAGCATGTTCGAGATCAGCCCGGCCACCAGTGATACCCAAATCGCAACCTTCAAGGACAAGACCTGCGGCGAGTTCGCCGACGCGGGGCTACCGAACCTGATCTCGTTCACCGACGAATTCAAAGCCCAGAACCGCACCAGCACAGTCACATTCGAATCGGTTGCGGTGGTGCCACACGATCCGGCCGCACCGGCCGCCGAAGTGCTGGTCGCAGCCTCCTGGCAATCCGGTGAGACCGTCAACCAATCCCGCATCGTGTACGAGGTCATCGTGCAGAATGGAAAGACCTGCATCACAAAGGCACAGTTTCTGTAAGAGCCGGCGGAGGTGACCGGACACGCGCCAACCATGGGGTTACCGGGGTTACTCCTTGCGAGATCGCCGCGAGGCCGGCCAGTTGCTGGCCGAGTCGCTGATCAAACGCGATCCGCATCTCGTCGACAACCCCGCCGTCGCGGTCTTCGGTCTTGCCCGGGGTGGCGTCCCGGTCGCCTGGGAGGTCGCGGCCGAATTGCACGCGCCCCTCGACGCCTTCATCATCCGGAAACTCGGTGTCCCCAGCAGTCCGGAGCTGGCACTGGGTGCGGTGGCCTTCGGCGGTTCTCCGGCCATCAACCGCGACGTGGTTACCCAGTTCAGGGTCACCGAGCAACAGCTACAACAGGTGGTCGATGCGGAAACCCGCGAACTGACGCGCCGGGAGCAGACGTACCGGGCCGGTCGGCCACCGCTGGAGATGGCCGGCCGGATCGCCATCCTGGTCGACGACGGACTCGCCACCGGATCCAGCATGCTCGCCGCGATCGCGGCCGCCCGCACACAAAAACCCGATCGATTGATCGTCGCGGTCGGCGTCGCACCGCAGTCGGCAATCTCCGAGATCGCGCCACTGGTGGACGATCTCGTCTGCGTGAGCACACCAACCGATTTTCGGGCGGTGGGCCAGTGGTACGAACGATTCGATCAGGTGTCCGACGCCACCGTGTGCAAACTACTCACCAGGCCGACAACTCAGAACCAATAACCAACACTCGGCTACCGGTTCACGTACTCGGGGACGACCTCGCAGAAGTCACGGGTCCGGTCGACGGCAAACCAGCCGCGCTCGAAATCCTGCCAGCGGCGCAGGTTTTCGCGTTGCTCTTCACCGTCACGTGCGACCCCACGTTCCAGGCGCTGTTCCTCGGTACCACCGTCGAGCCAGAGCGCACGTTTGAGATGCCGGCGAACCGGCATGCGGGCGCTCGACACACCTTCGATGATCAGCAGCGGTTCCCACCGCAGCCACACCCGCGGACCGAGTTCCGGTGTGCCATCCCGCCAGATGCGCGGGTGATACCGGAAATCGTGCCCTCGCCAATACGACCGCAGCACTTCCTCTTCCAGCTCCGGCCACCACCCCACCGGGTCTCCCCAGGTGGCGAAATCGTCGGTCCGGATCAGCACCACCCGGGTCTTCAACTCCTCGAGCTTGCCGACCAGGGCATCGGCGAACGTCGACTTCCCGGCACCCGACGGACCGTCGATGGCCACGATGCCCGACTTCAGTTGCCTGGCAACGGCATCCATCCAAGATTGATCGAACATACCGGCGCGCCTAGGTCAGCACACGGCGGCCGGACAACGCCCGACCCAACGTCAGCTCGTCGGCGAACTCCAGGTCGCCGCCCATCGGGAGTCCGGAGGCCAACCGGGTCACCGACAACCCGGGGAAATCCCGGAGCATGCGCTGCAGGTATGTGGCGGTGGCCTCGCCCTCGGTGTTCGGGTCGGTGGCCACGATCACCTCACTGACGTCCACGCCGTCTTCCTGGTTTGCCAAGCGGCGCAACAATTCCCGAATCCGCAGCTGATCGGGACCGATGCCACCGAGCGGGTCGAGCGCACCACCGAGCACGTGGTAGCGGCCGGCGAATTCTTTGGTCCGTTCGATCGCCTGGACATCCTTGGGCTCTTCGACCACACAGATCTTGCTGGCATCGCGCCGCGCATCCCGGCAGATCCGGCAGCGCGCCTGCGCGGAGACGTTGCCGCACACCTCGCAGAACACCACATCGTCCCGGACATGGACCAGTGCCGCGGTCAGTCGATCGATGTCCGCGGCCGGAACGGCCATGAGGTGGAAGGCGATGCGCTGGGCACCCTTCGGACCGAGTCCCGGCAACTTGGCCAGCTCGTCGATCAAGTCCTGGATCGGGCCTTCATACACCGGTGGCTATCCGCCCAGGCCGGGGAAACCGCCGCCGAGACCACCGAGGCCTCCGGCCAGCGGACCCATCTTCTGCTGCGCCAGCGCATCACGCTTCTCGGCAAGGTCGGCGAACGCTCCCACGATCAGGTCCTGCAGGGTCTCCACGTCGTCGGCGTCGACAACCTTGGGATCGATCGTGACCGAGGTCACCTCACCGGCTCCGGAACCGGTGATGGTCACCAGGCCACCGCCGGCGGTGCCCGTCACCTCTGCCGCCGAGAGCTCGTCCTGCGCGGCCAGCAGCTGCTGCTGCATCTGCTGAGCCTGCTCGAGGAGTCCGGCCATCGGGTTTTCTGGTTGCATTTGTCGTCCTTGCGTCGAATGTCTCGTTGTCGAACCTGCTGCGTCAGCACCCGCGGGCACTCACCGGCGCGTCATGCGTTCCAGATGAGCGGCGATGTCTTCGATGGTATCGCCGTCACCGGGCCGAGCCTCGAATCGCAGTCGCGCGTTGCCCCCGAACATCCTCGATGCCAGGGGCGAGAGGGCGAACTCGAACTCTTCACCGTTCCGCTGCCAGGCGACGATCCCCTGCTCCACCGCAGGCCCGGCACCCGTGCTGATCTGGTAGATGGCCGATTCCGTGGCCGCCGACGTCGGCGTCTGCGGCAGATCGCGCTGCACCTGAAAACAGTCACCGGTCTCGTCGTCGAGAAAGATGACAACCTCACAGGCGAGATCCTCGTAGCGGTCGTACGAAACGACGATGGCCATGTGCGGCCTCCTTCAACCTTCAACGCAGGGTGCGGATGCTCTCGAATCGGCGGCGCTGCCGCGTCAGTGGGTCGTCGAACTCCACAGCGTAGGCCAGTAGCTGCAACGGACGGGAGAAGTCACCGTGATCCGGAGCGGCGGCCACCTCGGGCCGGACCTCGGGATACAGCGGATCGCCGTCGATCGGGATTCCCAGCCCGGACATGTGCAGCCGCAGCTGATGGGTCCGACCGGTCTGGGGCAGCAGCCGATAGATGCCGTGGTCACCGTGGGTCTCGGTGATGTCGATGGTGGAGATCGCGTTCACCTCACCGGGAACCACCCGCGCCCGCAGGTCACCGGAGTCCTTCAAGATGCGGTTGCGGATTGTCACGGGTAGCTCCACGTCTCCGGAGAGTGGGGCACGCGCCCGGTATTCCTTGTCGACGCGGCGGTCGGCGAACAGCAGCTGATACGGCGCCCGGGCCTGCGGGCGCAGACTGAACATCAGCACGCCCGCGGTGAGGCGATCGAGCCGGTGCACCGGGCTGATCTGTGGATTGTCGAGCTCGCGCCGCAACCGCACGAGGGCCGTCTGCACCACGTGCGCACCCCGGGGCATGGTGGCCAGGAAATGCGGTTTGTCGACCACCACCAGGTTGTCGTCGAGGTGGATGATCGGCATCTCGAACGGGATCACGGTCTCGTCGGGGAGATCTCGATAGAAGTAGATCGGGCGACCCACCTGCGCGGGCGCGGCCAGATCGACCCGGTCGCCGGCGATGTCGCGGACCTCACCCTCGGCGGCCCGATCCGACAGGTCCGCCACCGAGAGTCCCGCGCAGGCCGGTGCGGCCAGCATCGCCTCGGCGACCGTGACACCCGAAGCCCGCAGGACCACCCGGGTCGCATCAACACCGTCCCGCAGCGGCAGCGGTGACGGTCGACGGTTCCTCACGAGGGCCTCAGTGCTCCGGGCGTGGCCGGCTCAGCTGCGTTCGACGTGCGACTTCAGATTTCCCAGCAGTTCGGCCTGAATCTTCCCCAGACCCTTGGGCGCAAAGATCTTCTCGAAGAAGCCACCGACACCGCCGGCGCCCTGCCAGGTGGTGACGGTGGTGACCTTCGAGCCGGTGCCCAGCGGCTGCACCTGATACGTGGTGATCATCGACGAGTTGGCGTCGGTCTCGGTGATCGTCGAACCCACCTGATCCACCGAGGCCTGCACATTGCGCGAACGCTTCGACGTGGCCTGCAGAGTCCACTTGGCGGCGGTGCCGGCACCGACCCCACCTTCGACCACGGCGTAGTCGAGGTACTGCGGAGGCAGGATGGTCGGACGCACGGTCTGGTAGTCCGACAGGGCCGCCAGCACCTGCTCGGGTGCGGCATTGACCTCGATTGACTGTGATGCTGTTACCTGTGCCACGAATATCACCTTCCGGTTTGTGAGCTGTAGACCTTGAGCCTGCCAGAACGACATACCGGCCATCTGAAGTGGCATGTCCCAGGCGGTGGTCCTAGGCTCTAATGCGTGCCGAGGGTTATGGGTTCCGTGTCCGGTCGCGCTGCCTTCGAAGAAGGCGTCGCGACGTTGTTGGCGAGCTACCAGGCCATCCCTGCTGAGGGCAGGGTCCGTCTGGCCAAGAAAACATCCAATCTCTTCCGAAAGCGCGCCAAGAATCCTTTCCCCGGCCTCGACGTCTCCGGACTCGGCCGGGTGATCTCTGTCGACGTCGCCGCGCGCACCGCGGATGTCGCCGGCATGTGCACCTACGAGGAACTCGTCGCCACCACCCTCAAGTACGGACTCGCCCCCAAAGTCGTTCCGCAGCTGAAAACGATCACCCTCGGCGGCGCCGTCACCGGACTCGGTATCGAGTCGACGTCCTTCCGCAATGGTATGCCGCATGAATCCGTGGTCGAGATCGACATCCTCACCGGAGCCGGCGAGATCGTCACCACCTCACCGACCAGCGAGAACTCGGATCTGTTCTTCGGGTTCCCCAATTCCTACGGCACGCTTGGCTATTCGACGCGACTGCGGATCGAACTCGAAGAGGTCGCACCGTACGTCGACCTGCGGCACGTCCGGTTCACCGCGCTCGACGAACTCCAGACGGCGATGACACAGATCGTCGACAACGGTGAGTTCGATGGCGAACGCGTGGATTACCTTGACGGTGTGGTGTTCTCGGCCACCGAGAGCTACCTGATCCTGGGCCGTCAGGCCACCACGGCGGGCCCGGTCAGTGACTACACCGGCGACCAGATCTTCTACCGGTCCATCCAGCACTCCGCGGACTCGACTCCGATCCGCGACCGTCTCACCATCTCTGACTACCTCTGGCGGTGGGACACCGACTGGTTCTGGTGTTCCCGGGCGTTCGGTGCGCAGAACCCGCGTATCCGGCGGTTCTGGCCCAAAAAGCTGTTGCGCAGCAGCTTCTACTGGAAACTGATCGCCCTCGATCATCGATTCAACGTCGGTGACAAGCTCAACGCCCGCAAAGGCCTGCCTCCCGGCGAACGAGTGGTCCAGGACATCGAGGTGCCGATCGAGCACACCGCGCAATTCGTTCACTGGTTCCTCGAGAACATCCCGATCGAACCGATCTGGCTCTGCCCGCTTCGACTTCGGGATCCGGCATTGCCAGGCGCCGATACGAATCGGCCATGGCCGCTCTATCCCCTCAAACCCCGGCGGACGTACGTCAATGTGGGCTTCTGGTCGGCGGTGCCGAAGCGCGAAGGTCAGCCCGAGGGGTACGCAAACCGTCAGATCGAGATAAAGGTCTCCGAACTCGGCGGTCACAAATCGTTGTATTCCGAGTCTTTTTACGGCAAAGAAGAGTTCGATGAACTCTACGGCGGTGAGTCTTACCGCTTGTTGAAGAAACACTATGATCCCGGGTCGCGGCTCCTCGACCTCTATGCGAAGGCGGTGCAACGTCAGTGACGACATTCAAGGAAAATGACCTAACTTCCGGATCGGTGGTGGGTCCCAAGCTCAGCTTGGCCGAAGTTGTCGAGGCGTTGACCGGCGGCGACCTCAAGGTGCGCGTGACCGCGTACGACGGCAGCTCGGCCGGTCCGGAAGATTCCGAATTCGGCTTCGAGTTGTTGACACCACGGGGAACCACCTACCTCGCAACAGCTCCCGGCGACCTCGGCATGGCCCGCGCCTACGTCGCCGGCGACCTCAAGCTGCACGGCGCACACGGGGGCGATCCGTACGAAGCACTCCGCGCGCTCGCCGAGGACCTCCATTTCACCCGGCCGTCGGCCCGGACGATGGCCCAGATCACCCGGTCGATCGGTCTCGAACACTTCAAGCCGATCGCCCCGCCCCCGCAGGAGCAACTGCCGCGGTGGCGACGGATCGCGGAAGGTCTGCGGCACAGTAAGTCCCGCGACGCCGAAGCGATCCACTATCACTACGACGTCTCGAACGCCTTCTACGAACTGGTGCTCGGGCCGTCGATGACCTACACCTGTGCCTGCTACCCGAACCTGGAAGCCAGCCTGGAAGAGGCGCAGAGCAACAAGTACCGCCTGATCTTCGAAAAGCTGAGGCTCAAGCCCGGTGACCGGTTGCTCGACATCGGTTGCGGCTGGGGATCAATGGTGCGGTACGCCGCCCGGCGCGGCGTCCACGTGATCGGTGTGACCCTCTCCAAGGAACAAGCCCAGTGGGCGCAGCAGGCCATCATCGACGAGGGCCTGACCGAGTTCGCCGAGGTCCGGCACAGTGACTACCGCGACGTCACCGAAGAGGGCTTCGACGCGGTCTCGTCCATCGGACTGACCGAACACATCGGCGTCGCCAACTACCGCTCGTACTTCAAGTTCATTCGCGCCAAGCTGCGTGACGGCGGAATCCTGATGAACCACTGCATCACCCGCCGGGACAACGCGACGAGACACAGAGCCGGACCGTTCATCGACCGCTACGTGTTCCCCGACGGTGAGCTCACCGGTTCGGGCAAGATCATCTCGGCCATCCAGGACGTCGGTTCGATGGAAGTGCTCCACGAGGAGAACCTGCGAGACCACTATGCGATGACGCTGCGTGACTGGAACAGGAACCTCGTCGAGAACTGGGATGCGGCGGTCGAGGAAGTCGGCGAGAGCACTGCCCGGCTGTGGGGTCTGTACATGGCCGGCTGCCGACTCGGATTCGATCGCAACATCATTCAGCTCCACCAGGTGCTGGCCGTCAAGCTCGACGACAAGGGCAGCAACGGTGGGCTTCCGCTACGCCCGTGGTGGCAGGCCTGATCTCCACAAACCCAGCAGCTTCAGTCAAACCCACACGTTGCAACGTGTGGGTTTGACTGCTTCTGGTGGGTTTGTCGCGCAGGCGACGGGACGCTAGTTGATCGGCGTTGCGCCGAGCTCGCTCGTCAGCAGTGCGATCGCGATCTGCTCGGGATCCTCGCGCGGGTCCGGTGTGGAATTGCGTGCGGTGGCGATCATCTCGTCACGTTCGGCGTCGGTGAGATCTTCGTCTTTGACCGGATCAGGGGCAGGTTCCGGTTCCGGTTCAGGCTCCGGTTCAGGTGCCTCTTCTTCACGTGCACCGGCCCCGGCCGAACCACGACTCGGCCTCGTGTAAGTAGCCTGCTTCGCCTCGGGCTTGCGGGTATCGGTCTGTGCCGCCTGAGGTTTCGGCATCGCGGGCATCGCCGATGCCGGATGCACCTGGACCTGCCAATCACCGCCGAACACCTGCGACATCGCCGCGGTGATCACATCCACCGCGTGTTGTGAGCTCAACCGCTGAACCAGTGGCTGCGAATCGTGGGTCAGGATCAGGGTGCTGCCGTCGACGCCGCGGACCGAAGCGCCCGAGAGCATCACCTCGGTCACCTTGTTGGCAATGCGGACCGCAGACCGGACCTCTTGCCACTTCGCCTGCACCGCAGCCAGATCCAGTTCACCCGATGCGACCACGGGCTTCGGTTCGACTCGCGGCCCGGGCTCACCGAAAGGCTCGGGTTCGGGTTCGAAATCAGGTTCGGGCGGCGGCGGGATGTCGTCGAACGGCGACGCCGGTTCGGGCTCACGTGCGGGCTCTGGTTGCGGCTTCGGTTCCGGTTGTGGCGGCGGCGCCACCGAAACCGGTTGGGGCGCAGGCGTACGCACCGGTTCAGGTTCCGGGACCGGCGCGGGCTCTGCTGCAGGTTCGGGTGCCGTTACAGGTTCAGGCTGCGGCACGGGAGCCGGTTCAGGTTCTGGAGTCGGTGTTGGTGTGGGGGTGTCCGACTCCGATCCGGCTACATCGTCCTGCGGCTTGCGTTGCGACGGCCGGACGAACTTCGAGGCCGCCGCGTCGATCGGCGCGGCCGCCGGAGCGACGGGCGCCGATGCAGATGTACCCCCGGCCGGGGCGGCGACCACGCCGTTGGCAAGCTGCGACTCGATGCGCTCGATCCGTTGCAGCACACCCGATTCCGCATCGGACGAGGCGGGCAGCAACATCCGGGCGCACATCACCTCCAGGAGCAGTCGCGGGGATGTGGTCCCGCGCATCTCTCCCAGTGCGTCGTGGACGGTCTCGGCGAAGCGGGTCAGGGTGCCCGCTTCGAGCCGCGCGACCTGGGCCACCATCTGCTCCACCTGATCGTCCGGCGCCTCGACGAGCCCGCGTTGCGCGGCGTCGGGGACCGCATTCATCAGGATCAGATCCCGTAGTCGGTCGAGCAGATCGACGGCAAACCGCCGGGGATCGTGACCGGCATCCACCACGGCCTCGACCGTGCCGAACAGCGCAGCCCCGTCCTGGTCTGCCAATGCGTTGACGGCATCGTCGATCAATGCCACATCGGTAACGCCCAGTAATGCCAGCGCGCGCTGATAGGTGACACCCTCTGGTCCGGCACCGGCCAGCAATTGGTCGAGCACGCTGAGAGAGTCACGCGGCGAACCACCGCCGGCACGGATCACCAGCGGGAACACGGCGGGTTCGACGATGACATGTTCGCTCGCGCAGATCCGTTCGAGCAGACCGCGCATCGTTGCCGGGGCCAGCAACCGGAACGGGTAGTGATGGGTGCGCGACCGGATGGTCGGCAGGACCTTCTCCGGCTCGGTGGTGGCGAAGATGAAAATCAGATGCTCGGGCGGTTCCTCCACGATCTTGAGCAGCGCGTTGAATCCCGCGTTGCTGACCATGTGGGCCTCGTCGATGATGAACACCCGGTAGCGCGACTCGGCCGGCGCATAGAACGCCTGATCGCGCAGTTCCCGGGTGTCGTCGACACCACCGTGGCTGGCGGCGTCGAGTTCGATCACGTCCATGTTGCCCGGACCACCCGGACCCAGCGCCACACAGGACGAGCACTTCCCACAGGGCGATGAGGTCGGTCCGTCCACGCAGTTCAGGGACCGGGCCAGGATCCGGGCGGACGACGTCTTACCGCAACCACGCGGTCCCGAGAACAGATACGCATGGTTGATCCGGCCGGAGTTCAGGGCAACACCCAACGGCTCGGTGACATGCTCCTGCCCGACAACTTCGGCGAAGGTCGCGGGGCGATAAGTCCGGTATAGAGCCACGCTGCGAGACTACCGGCGCGGTCCGACGGACGCGGGATCGGCCAGCGGACTTCGATCGAGTCGAGGTGCAGGCTTGGGCGTCCGGAACCGCCGGAACTCGGCCGGGCCCCATAGGATCAGCGTCGCCGTCGCGGTCACCCCGAAGACCCACAGATACGGTTCGGACGAGAACCACCGCAGCCAATCGGGGAACCGTGTCATGAACATGCCGGTCGCGTAGTACGGCTTGAACCCCATGGCCCCTCCGGGCACGTGGTTCCGCCAGATGAACACTGTTGCGTACAGCGCCGCCGGAAGCAGGAGCGTCACCGCCAGCAGCCCGGTCCGGCCGGAGCGCCAGGCCGCGATGGGGAGATGGACCAGGTAGACGAGCAAGGGTACGAACCACACCCAGTGGTGTCCCCAGCTGAATGGGGAAACCGTCGTCGCCGTCATCCCGGTCAGGCACAGCGCCAGGAGTTCCTGCCCGTGCCGGTGCGCGACGTAGGCCGCGGACATCCCGAGTGCCATCGCGGCGACCGCCAATACCGCCCACAACACCTGATTGGGGTCGGCGGTCCCGAACGCGGTGGCCAGTGCGCCCTTGATCGACTGATTGCTGGGCGCATCGGTCGGTCCGACCCGATCGGAGTTGATGACCCGATCGGTCCAGTATTTCCACGACTGCCCCGGTGTGGCCAGGAATCCGATGACCATCGTGGCCACGATGGTGCCGGCCGCGACAACAATTGCCCGCCGGCGCCGGGTGATCGCGAGGTAGAGGATGAAGAAGCCCGGTGTGAGTTTGACACCTGCCGCGATACCGACGCCGATCCCCTTGAGCCGGCTGCCATCGGGACGCAGGAGATCCCACAGCACGATCGCCATGAGGAAGACGTTGATCTGTCCGTACCAGATGGTTGTCCGAACCGGTTCGAGCAAAGTCGAGGCGCACACGAGCGAGGCGGAGACGATCAGCAACCGCCAGTCGACGCGGTAGCGCAGGCTCCGGAATGACGCGACGATCACATAGAACAGGGTCGCGAAGATCAACGCCGTCCACAGCACTTCGGCGCTTGGGACATCAAGCCAGGCGAACGGCAGGAAGACGATCGTCGAGAACGGGGTGTAGGTGTAGAGCAGCCCGTTGCGCAGCATCGGCGCCTCGTACAGCGGCTGTCCATCCATCAGGTGCAACGCACCCTGCCGGTAGACGCGCAGGTCCACCTGATTGTCGAAGAGACCGAAGACCTTGGTGTCGAGCGGGATGATGGTGAGCTGGACGTAGACGGCGATGATCGCGCCGACCACGAACCCGGCGAGTAGCCAGGGACTGGTCGGGAAACGTATACGCGTCGCCGGAGTCGTGGCGTCGTGAGTGGTCACTGTCCGCCTTCCCAAACCAGTTACTTCGCCAAAGATGTTAGCCCGCCGATACCCGATCGGCCGGGCGCCGTGCCGTGAGGCAGATGATGCTGATCACGGCGACCACCAGGAACAGCCAGTTGTAGGGGTCGTAGGTGAACCAGCGGAGCCAGGTGATGCCGAACTTGTGGAACAGCCCGGTGAAGTACGCGTCGGGCAGGACCCGCTCGATCTGCTCCACCGGATATCCCCGGTAGGTGCGCCAGATGAAGGTGGTGAGCAGCAATGCCACCACGCCGACGGCGGCGAGGATCCGCAGTGCCGTTGCCCGCACCGACAGCATCAGATGGACCCCGAACACCAGCAGTGGGACCACCCACACCCAGTGGTGTCCCCACGACATCGGCGACACCACGGCGCCCGTCATACCCACCAGGGTGATGGCCAGGAGTTCGTGACCCACGCGATGTGCGAGAGAGGCCGCGACCATCCCCAGCACCAAGGCCGCGAGCGCCAGCGTGCCCCACACGAGGATGTTGGGGCTGTCGGTCTGCCACAGATTCGCCAGTGCGCCGCGGATCGACTGATTCCCGACGGTGTTGGGAGCACCCACCCGCTCGGAGTCGATGAAGGTGCCGCTCCAGTACTTCCAGGAGTCCCGCGGCATCACGAGGAAACCGAGCACCACGGTCCCGACGAAACCGGCGCAGGCAACGATGACCGACCGCCAGTTCCGGTTGATCGCCAGATAGAACACAAAGATCAAGGGCGTCAGTTTGATGCCGGCAGCGATCCCGACACCCAGACCACGCAGCCGACTGTCCTTGTCGCGCAGCAGGTCCCACAGGATCAACAGCATCAGGAAGACGTTGATCTGGCCGTACCACATCGTCGTGCGCACCGGCTCCATCAACGTGGCGATCATCACCAGCGACAGAGCCATGCTCCGCACCGGCCAGGTGATCCGGTATCCGAGGCTCCGAAAGCTCAGCGTCACCACGAAGTACAGCGCGATGAATGTGCACGCCATCCACACGACCTTGGCGATCTCGACGGTCATCAGCGCAAACGGAACGAAGACGAACACCGACGCCGGGGCGTAGGTGTAGTCCATGACCCCGACGAGCTTGGCCTCGTACAGCCGGTGCCCGTCGAGGACGGCCTGGGCGCCCTGCCGGTAGACCTCGAGGTCGAGCTGGTTGCCGAAAATACCCCAATAGGGTTCGTCCAGCGGAACCGCCAGATTCTGAAGCCACAGTGCTATCAGCCCCAACCCGATCGAGATCACGACCATGGCGGCCGGCCATCGCACGGTCCGCTCGGGACGGGTTTCTACTGTTGGTTCCTGCTTGTTCGACGCTGAACTGTCGGAGTCGGTGTCCACCGGATTTCGAATCTCAATGCCTCGTCCGGTCACCACACGTGAGCATTCAGCCGTGCTGCTCGAGCAATTGCTCCGAAGACGCGAGCAGGACGCAGGTCGCCACACCGTCCATGGCGGCACGCAGATCCTCGAGGCCCGGGAACGTGGGGGCCAGCCGGATGTTGCGGTCGTTCGGGTCCTTTTTGTACGGGAATGCCGAGCCGGCACCCGTCAGCGCGATCCCGGCTTCCTTGGCCAGAGTGATGACCCGGGCCGCGGTGCCGTCGATCACGTCGAGGCTGATGAAGTATCCACCCTCGGGTTCGGTCCAGGATGCGACCTTGGCGTCGCCGAGGCGCTCTTCCAGGATCTGCAGCACCAACGCGAACTTCGGCACCAGCAGTTCACGATGCTTGGCCATGTGGGCGCGCACGCCGTCGGCGTCGGAGAAGAAACGCAGGTGCCGCAGCTGGTTCAGCTTGTCCGGACCGATCGTCTTGATCGACACGTTGCGCTGGTACCAGGCCAGATTCGCAGGCGATGATCCGAAGAACGAGACGCCGGCACCGGCAAAGGTGATCTTGGAGGTCGAGGCGAGGATGAAGGGCCGATTCGGGTTACCGGCAGCGGCAGCCAGTCCGAGGACGTCGATCGGGGCCGGCGGCTCTTCGACGAGCGTGTGCACGGCATACGCGTTGTCCCAGAAGATGCGGAAATCAGGAGCAGCGGCCTTCATCGACATCAGGGCGCCGGCGACCTCGGGGCTGTACGTCGCACCGGTGGGGTTCGAGTAGGTCGGCACGCACCACATGCCCTTGATCTGCGGGTCCGAGGCAACGAGGTCGGCACAGAAAGCAACGTCGGGACCGTCGTCGTTCATCGGCACGGTGATCATCTCGATCCCGAAGGACTCGGTGATCGCGAAGTGGCGGTCGTAGCCGGGCGACGGGCACAGGAACTTGATCGGGCCCTGCCCCCACGGCTTTGCCGAATCCGGGGTGCCGTGCAGCAGCGCGAACACCACCAGGTCATGCATGATCTCGAGACTGGCGTTGCCGGCGGCCAGGAGGTTGTCGGTGGGGATGCCGAGCAGTTCACCGAAGATCGCACGCAGCTCGGGCAGACCGGTCACGCCGCCGTAGTTGCGGGTGTCGGTGCCGTGGGCGTCGCGGTAGTCGCCGTCACCGGGCAGCGACAGCAGTTCAGCGGACAAGTCGAGTTGCGCGGGGGCCGGCTTACCCCGGGTGAGGTCCAGCTTGAGACCGGCATCGACCAGCGCCTGGTACTTGGTACGCAGCTCGGATTGGGTGGCGGTCAGTTGGTCAGCACTCATCGAGTGGAAATTCACTTCGGCCTTTCCCGGAACGCCCCGCCCCGGAACTGTGGTTGCGCGGGGTTCGCGCAGAACAGCGGATCTGCTCGGAGACAAAATAGGGGACCCCGCGCACCCGGCAGAGCCCGCTGACCCTTGCTGCCTTCCGGCCCTGGGGGAGTTCACAGGATGCTCGCCGCGCGGGATCCGAGAACGAGTGTAGCGGGCCGACGACAGAGTGTGAAAATTTCCCCTCTGACCAGCCCGTTTTTGGCGAGTCCGCTCTTAGCCGGTAAGCTCGCCGACGGAGGATTCGCCTAGTGGCCTATGGCGCTCGCCTGGAACGCGGGTTGGGTTAATAGCCCTCAGGGGTTCGAATCCCCTATCCTCCGCCAGGAGAACGAAGACCGAAATCGCCCCGTATTTCCGATACGGGGCGATTTTGCTTTTCCAGGCTCCACGCAAACGAGGCGGATATACGAGGACGAGCCACATGTATGTGGCTCGTCCTCGTACAACAGGCTCGTCCGGGGTTGGGTCAGGTGTCGTCGCGGGCCACCGGGTTCCCGTCACCGTCCCAGTGCGCAGCCACTTTCTTGCTGGGCTGCACCCGCGGTGGTTCGCCCGGCATCTTCGGATAACTCGGCGGATATGGCATGTCTCCCAGTCCATCTCGTTCGTCCCGGGCCACCAGTTCAAGGAGCGGCTCGAGGCTGCTGCGATGAGAATCGATGTCGGACATGGGATCACCGCGTTTGTCCAGCAATCCCGGGACCGTGGCGATGGTGCAATCAAGCGGGTCGACGTCGGCCAGCTCTTCCCAGGTGACCGGGGTCGAGACCGTGGCCGTGGGGGTCCGGCGGGCGGAATAGCCGGCAGCCATGGTCCGGTCACGGGCATTCTGGTTGAAGTCGATGAAGATCCGTTCCCCGCGTTCCTCTTTCCACCACGACGTCGTGATGCCCGCACTGTCGCGGCGTTCGAGTTCGCGAGCCAGCGCTATGACGGCCCGCCGGGTCGAGATGAAATCCCAGCGGGGTTCGATCGGCACGAAAATGTGGAGTCCACGCCCGCCCGAGGTCTTCGGATAGCCGTGTAGCCCGAGTTCGTCGAGCAATGGCCGCAGGACATCGATCGCCACCCGCCGCGCATCCGAAAAGTCGGTCCCCGGTTGAGGATCCAGGTCGATGCGGAGTTGATCCGGATGATCGTTGTCCGGCGCGATGGTGGGCCAGGGATGGAACGTGACCGTTCCGAGGTTGGCCGCCCAGACGATGTCCTGCGGGCAAGTGGTCCGGATGGCGTCGGCCTTGCGCCCGGACGGGAAGGTGATCGACGTCGACTGCACGTGTTCGGGGCGTTTGGCCGCGACCCGCTTCTGGTAGATCTCCTCGCCTTCGATGCCGTCGGGGAAGCGCTGCAGGAACGTCGGGCGATCGCGAAGGGCCGTCAGCAGTGCGCCCTTTAGTGCGACGGTCCGGTAGTACCCGACGAGATCGCGTTTGCGGCCACCGTTCTCACCGAGTTGCGGAAAGTAGATCTTGTCCGGATTGGACAGCCGCACAGGCGTTCCGTCGACGTCGAGTTCCTCAGCCGGTGATCTGGCCATCAGTCCTGCCCCTCCAATACGTCGAACAGATCGTAGGTCAATGGGACCTGGAGCTGCTCGTAGCCGCAACTCTCCGGTTCTCGATCCGGGCGCCAGCGGACGAACTGGACCGTGTGGCGGAACCGCTGTCCCTCCATCTGGTCATAACCGACCTCGACCACCAGCTCGGGACGGATCGGGATCCATTGCGCAGAGCCCTTTTCCTTCCACCGGCTGGGTTCGCCCTCGGCCACGTTGTCCGGATCCACTCGCAGCGGTTCGAGCAGCTGCTGCAATTCGATGCGCTTGGCGTCGGAGAACGCTCCCGCGCCACCGACCATCCGCAGCTCCCCGTCGGCGTAGAGACCGAGCAGCATCGAGCCGAGCCCGGTTCCGCTCTTGTGCACGCGGTAGCCGATCACCACGCAGTCGGCACTGCGCTTGTGCTTGACCTTGATCATCTCTCGCTTGCCCGGGACGTAGACGCCGTCGAGACGTTTGCTGACCACACCGTCGAGTCCGGCGCCCTCGAACTCGGAGAACCAGTTCTGGGCGAGGCCGGCATCGGTGGTCACCCGACTGACGCGGCATCGCCCCGCACCGGGTATCGCCTCGAGGAGCGCTGCCCGGCGCACCGAGAACGCTTCGCCGGACAGGTCCCGATCCCCGACCGCCAGCGCATCGAAGCCGATGAACATAGCCGGTGTCTGCTCGGCGAGCATCGTCACCCGCGACTTGGCAGGGTGGATCCGGATCGACAACGCATCCCAGCTCAGACGGCGTACGCCGTCGAATTCTGCCTGCACCCCGATCTCGCCATCGACTACCACCTTGTCGGGCAACTCTTCTCGCGCGGCCTCGATCAATTCGGGAAAGTACCGGCCCAGGTCTTTGCCACCGCGCGAACCGATCACCACCTCGTCACCGTCGCGAAAGATGATGGCGCGAAAGCCGTCCCATTTCGGTTCATGCGACCACACCTGCTCACCGGGCACGTCCGGGATCTTCGCCGCGGCCTTGGCGAGCATCGGCACCACCGGGGGCATCACAGGGAGGTCCATGCCGACCAATACTTCCACTTGTAGGCTCATGCGGGTGGACTATCGCGGTGGTGGACGGTACGCGCCGTCCCCGTCAGGGGACCTGCACGTCGGGAATCTGCGTACCGCCCTGCTGGCCTGGATGTTTGCCCGATCCACCGGCCGAACATTCCGGATGCGGATAGAGGATCTCGACCGGGTGGCGGCCGGATCCGCGCAGCGGCAACTCGCCGACCTGGCCGAGCTCGGTCTGGAATGGGACCCACCGATCATGTGGCAGACGCAGCGGCTCACCAACTACGACCACGCGATCTCCGAGCTGCAAGACCGCGGTCTCACCTACAACTGCTACTGCACCCGGCGCGAGATCCTCGATGCACCGTCAGCGCCACACGGCCCTGCGGGCGCGTATCCCGGCACCTGCCGGAATCTGACCACCGTGGCGGAGCGGGCCCATATCGACGCCGGGCGGCGGCCCGCGATCCGCCTCCGCTCCGACGTCACCGAGTTCACCGTGTCCGATGCCCTCGCCGGCCGGTACACCGGAACGGTCGACGATTTCGTGTTGCGCCGGGGCGACGGGATCCCGGCCTACAACCTCGCGGTGGTCATCGACGACAACGCCCAGGCCGTCGATCAGGTGGTTCGCGGCGACGATCTACTGAGTTCGGCGCCCCGGCAGAGCTATCTGGCGACGATGCTCGGGCTGGCACCGCCGACGTACGCGCATGTTCCGATGGTCTTGAACACCGAGCACAAACGTCTCGCCAAACGTGATGGCGCAGTGACTCTCAGCGATCTGAACGCCGCCGGCGTGGACACGCCGCACGTGCTGTCGTCGATCGCGACCTCGTTGAATCTCGCCGACCCCGATGAGATGGTCACCGCGGAGTTGATGCTCGCGAGATTCGTTCCGGCGACCCTGCCGTCCGAGCCGTGGATTCTCGATCCTGCAGACCTTCTGCGCCACTGACACAAAAGCGCTGGTTGACGGTCATTCATTCGGGATATCTATCGGTTCGGCTCTCGATTCACCCGATGTGCCCGGCTTAAGGTCACTCATCAATTCGACAACAGACGGGGTCTTCGCCCCGCGAGAGGACGTTCTCATGAGTGGACCCCAGTACTCCGGATCCGAGCCCTATCCGGGTCCCGGACCGGGCGCAAACCTTCCCCCACAACCGAAACCGGGCGCCTACCCGCCACCGCCCGGCGGCGGGTCGCCCTATGGGCAGCCCGCGGCCCCGTACGCGCAGCCGGCACCTCAGTTCGGTCCTCCCGGACCGCAATCCGGTGCCGGTGCACCGGCCGATGTCGGGATCCGGTTGGGCGCCAGGATCATCGACTGGCTGATCGTGGCCATACCGATGAACATCATCTACACCGTGCTGTTCCTCGCGGCGCCCTGGTTTATCGCGCTGGTCCTGGGATTTGTGCTGTCGTTCGCCGCGTTTGCGTACTTCGTCTACTTCGAGACCCAGCAGGACGGAGCCACGATTGCCAAGAAGTTGTTGAAGCTCAGGGTGATCGGCGCCGCGGGCGGGACTCCGACAATCGACGAATCCGCCAAGAGGAACCTCTGGATGCTGGTCGGTGTCCTGGCCTGGTTGCCGATCTTCTTCCTGCCGCTGTTTCTCGGCCTCGCCTGGCTCGGCCTGGCGATCTCCATCGCCGTCACGATCAACAGCGATCCGAGAAAGCAGGGGTGGCACGACAAGTTCGCCGGTGGCACCTCGGTCGTCAAGACCGCCTGATCACCTGGCTGCGGCCCCCGCGTAGTACCGGCCGAGGAACTCGTCCCGGAACTCGAAGTAGTTGCCGTCGATGATGGCCTGGCGCGCCCGCTCCACCAAAGTCACGATGAAGTGCTCATTGTGGATGGTGCAGAGCGTGGCCGCCAGGCCTTCTTTGGCCTTGAACAGGTGATGGATGTAGGCGCGCGTGTATTGCGTTGTGTAGTTCTGTATTTCGGGGTCCAGCGGAGTGAAGTCGCGGCGGAACCGGCTGTTGGTCACGTTGTAGCGACCATCCAGCGAGTAGATCGCGCCGTTACGTGCCACCCGGGACGGCGAAACGCAGTCGAACGTGTCGACGCCGCTCTCGATCGCGGTGAAGATGTCATCGGGTTCGCTGATGCCGAGCAGGTGGCGGGCCTTGTCGACCGGCAGTTCCTCGTTGACCCACCGGACGATGGTTCCGAGGTTCTGCTTCTCGAGCGCGCCACCGATGCCGTAGCCACCGAATCCGCGGCCGCCATCGGCCACATCCTTTTCGCTCATCGTCACCAGGTCACGGGCCGCCTTGCGCCGCAGATCCTCGTATTGCGCACCCTGGATCACGCCCCACAGCGACTGCAGCGGTCGATGGCTGCGCTCCGCGGTGAGCCGATTGTGTTCGGCCAGACAGCGAATCGCCCACAGGCGGGTCCGCTCGAGTGAAGTCTCTTGATAGGCACGGGTATTCATCAGTGTGGTGAGTTCATCGAACCCGAAGATGATGTCGGCGCCGAGTTGATGCTGGATCTGCATGGAGACCTCCGGCGTGAACCGGTGGGTCGATCCGTCGA
Source organism: Nocardia sp. 348MFTsu5.1 (assembly GCF_000383535.1). Classification (NCBI taxonomy): domain Bacteria; kingdom Bacillati; phylum Actinomycetota; class Actinomycetes; order Mycobacteriales; family Nocardiaceae; genus Nocardia; species Nocardia sp. 348MFTsu5.1. The sequence continues at coordinate 348,689 of NZ_KB911512.1, read as the reverse complement.
GATGGGATTTGAACGTCACACCGTCGTCGTCGACACGGGCCAGTCGTTCTTTGCCCTCGGCGATGACGTCATCGTTCTGCATCCCGGTGAGATCCATCGCGATGACCTTTTTGAAGCCGGCCCCCAGCGACATGACCTGGAAGCCACCGCTGTCGGTGAATGTCGGTCCGGGCCAGTTCATGAACGCGCCCAGACCACCGGCCTCGTCGACGATGTCCGGACCCGGCTGCAGGTAGAGGTGATACGCGTTGGCGAGCACCGCCTGCGCACCGAGGTCACGAACAGCTTCCGGCACAACCGTTTTCACGGTCGCCTTGGTACCCACCGGAACGAACGCCGGCGTCTGGATCTCCCCGTGAGGGGTGCTGATCACGCCGGTGCGGCCGAGGGTGCCGGGCAGGGTGGTCCCGACCGTAAAGGTACGGTCGGGACCTTCATTGAGATCGCTCACCGCTGCATCCTCGCAGCCCGCGACCCTGCCCGGCAAAACGCGATGCTCTGCCGGCGGCCGACGCGGGTCAGACCTTCGCCCCTTCGGACAGCTCGCGGGCGGCCTCTTCGGCGGCCAGCGTCTTGTTCAGGCTCTCACCTTCGATGTCGACGTTCGGCAGGATCTTGTCCAGCCATTTCGGCAGCGACCACGCCTTGTCACCGAGCAGTGTGAGCACCGCCGGAATCACGGTCATCCGGATGACAACGGCATCGAAGAAGACCGCGATGGCCAACGCGAAGCCCATCGCCTTGATGAAGACCATGTCCTGCAACATGAATGCGGCGAACACCGAGATCATGATGGCGGCTGCGGCAGCCACCACGCGAGAGCTGTGGCCGAAGCCGTCGACGATGGCCTCCTTTGCCGACTTCCCGTGGACATATGCCTCACGCATCCGACTGACCAGGAACACCTGATAGTCCATCGCGAGGCCGAACACGATGCCGATCAGAATGATCGGCAAGAAGCTGACCAGCGGCTGCGGATTGCCCACCAGCCCGAGGTCGCCGTTGGTGAAGATCGCCACCGTGGCACCGAAGGTGGCGCCGATGCTGAGCAGGAAGCCCAGCGCGGCGGTCAACGGCACCAGGATCGACCGGAACACGATCATCAGCAGGATGAACGCCAGTCCGACAACGATGATCAGGTAAGGGATCAGGGCCGAGGACAGCTTGTCGGAGACGTCGATCTCGATGGCCGTCTGACCGGTGATGCCGTAGGTCAGGCCGGTGCGGTCGGTAACGTTCGATTCCATACCCCGCAATTCTTTGACGAGGTTCTGGGTGGCGTCGTCGGCGGCGGCACTCGCCGGGATCACGGAGATGATCGCGGTTCCGGAATCGGCGCTGATGTCTCCGGGGCTGATGACGGCCGCAGCGACGTCGTCGACGCCCCGAATCTGGTCGACCAGACCGTTGTACGCGTCCACCCGCCGGCTCTCGCCCTCGATGCCGCTGCCGTTGACAACCACCACAAACGGGTTATTGATCCCCGGACCGTAGCCGTCGGCAACCATGTCGTAGGCAATACGCTCGGTGGTGCCGGGGTCGCTGCTGCCGTTGTTCGGCAGGCCCAGCTTGAGCCCACTGATCGGAATGGTGATCAGTGCCAGCAGCACGATGCCGCCGATGGCGAACACGGCCGGGCGCCGGACGACCTGATTGATCCAGCGTTGGCCGTTGTGCCGGCGAGCCGGATCATGACGGGTCACATCCGGTGGGTTGAGCGACTTGATACGTCCGGCGAACGCCTTGTCGCCGAACACGCCGAGGATGGCCGGCAGCAGGGTCAGCGCGACCAGGACGGCGACCAGAACCGTGCCGGCGGCAGCCAGACCCATCGCGGTCAGGAACGAGATGTTGACGATGAACAGGGCCGCGAGGGCGATGAACACGGTGGCGCCGGCGAACACGACGGCCGAACCGGCTGTACCGACGGCCTTTCCGGCCGCCTCGGCCCGGGTCTTCGAACGGTGCACCTCATACCGGTACCGGGACAGGATGAACAGCGCGTAGTCGATGCCCACGGCCAGGCCGATCATCGTGGCCAGGATCGGGGTCTCGGAGCTGAGGTCGAAGAAGAAGGTCGCTGCGGTGACACCCATCATGCCGATGACGACACCGATGATCGCGGTGATCAGCGGCATCCCCCAGGCGACCAAGGACGCGAAGGTCAGGATCATCGCGATCGCACCGACGGCGATACCGATCATCTCGGAGGTCATGCCCATCGCCGGTTGTGGCATCGCCTCACCCGACATTTCCACCTTCAGACCACTCGCACGGGCCTGATCGGCGATCTTGTCCATCTGGGTATGCGCGGCGGCACTGACGTCCGCTGCGGCCTCGACGTCGAAACCGGCGCCGAGCTGCACCATCGTGGCATCGGCGTTGATCGGCGAGGTGACCTGCGCGTCGGCCTGGGCCTCCTGCGGTGAGGCACCGAGGTTTTGCTCGTTGAACTCCACCACCGCGTCGCGACCGGGTCCGGGATTCTGCTGCGTCCCGTAGGTCTCGAACGGATTCGCAATCGACTCGGGCGCCTTGACGCCGTCGAACTGCTTCATCTGATCGACCATGGTGTTGATCGCGGCCTGGTATTCGGGCTCGGTCAGCGTGGCACCGGCGGGCGCCTGGACGACATATTTGATCGCGATGTTGTCAGAGAACTTCGGCTTCTCGGGGAACGCGTCGATCATCTCGTTCTGGGCTTTCACCGACGGAACACCGGGGATGCTGAAACTCTCCGTCGTCGGCTTCGACAAGGTCGCCGCGGCAACACCCATCCCGACGAGGACCAGCAGCCAGATCGCGATCATCTTGAACTTGTTCAGATAGGCCCATTTGCCTATCCGATAGAGGTATGTAGCCACTGCGGGCTTCCTTCCGTAAAGGATGTTCGTTCAGGAGGGTGAAGAATCAGGAATGGTTGGCGCCTGGTGCGGGTCCGGTGAATCCGGATTTGGTGACCTGGAACGCTTCGCCGAGGAACCGCCGCAGATCGTCGTGCGGAGCGAGCCCCTCGGTCCACATCTCCAAGGCCACGCGCAAAGTACAGAGCGCGCTGGAAAAGACGAGTCGCTCGAACAGACCCAGCTCGGTGGACGCACCGCGCGCGGCGATCACCTCGCCGAACCGTTCCTTCTGGACGAGGGTCAGGTCGCTGTGGTCCTTGTGCGCGACCATCGTCGGCTCGGTCTCGAGCAGCTTGATCAGGGTGACAAATTGGTCGGGTACGGCATTGGTGTCACAGGCGATCTCGGTCAACGCGTACTCGACTGCATCCCACAGGGATTCATCCACCGGTCGGGATTCGATGAGGTCGGCCATCCGGCCGAGGACGTCGCCGACAAAGTAGATGAGTGCATCCTCTTTACCCGCGAAGTAGTTATGGAAGGTCCGCGCCGAAACGCCCACCTCGGCGGCGACGGTATCGACCGACACCGACTCCAGCCCACCAACGGTGGCATGACGGAGCACCGCGGTGGCCAACGCAATCCGGGTCGCGGCCTTCTTGGATTCACGTAGACCCATTTGCTCCATGTACCCAGAATACGGAACTTGCACCACTCTGCAAATTTTCTCCGGGGTGCAACATTGACTGGTCGGTCACAGCGCAGGGTGATCGGTGACTCACGTCACCGACGGTCGACCGGGCCACGGTCACCAGCGACCGCGCACGTGTCAGCGACCCAGGAAGCGGGCCGTCCTTTTCTCCTTGAATGCAGCGACACCTTCGGCGAAATCATCGCTCTGCCACAACGCCACCTGGTTCTCGACCTCGTCATCGAGCACATCGAACCGATTGCGCTCGGGCCTGCCCATCTGGGATTTGATGGCGGCCAGCGCCAGTGGCGGGCCCTGCGCCAATCGGTCCGCGTCCGCCAGAGCGGATTCCAGAGCGGTCCCCGGCTCGACCACCGAGTCGGCCAGACCCAGTCGACCGGCTTCTTCACCGCCGATGCGCCGCGGCAACATCAACAGTTGCTTGGCTGCAGGTAGTCCGATTCGGGCCGGCAGGCTGACGGAAATGCCCATGTCACCGGACAGGCCGACGGCGGTGAAAGTGGTACCGAATGAGCTGTCACGAGCGGCCACCACCCGGTCACAGCCAAGCGCCAGTCCCGCACCGGCGCCGAACGCCGGGCCCTCCACCGCCGCGACCACGGGCTTGGAGCCATTCCAGATCGCTCTGATCACCCGCTGCGCTGCCTCGAGTCGCGTTCGGGCCTGATCCGGGGTCAGCGGGCCCATCGTCGAGATGTCTCCGCCGGAACAAAACGCGCCACCGGCACCGGTGATCACCAGCGCCCGGACATCGGCGTCGTCCATGGCCTGTTCGATGGCCTCGGCAAGGGCGTACCGCATCGGAAAGTCGATGGCGTTCCGCAGATGTGGACGGTTGAGGGTGATCAGCCGCACCGCGCCGCGATGATCGACGAGAACCGGCCCACTGTCTGTCGACGAATCACTCATCAGGTGTTGTCCCCCGGGTCTTCGGTGCGCAAGCAACTACTGGATTCCTATCAGCGCAGGGTCCGCGACGAACTCGGTTCGGAGGTTCCCGGGCAAACGGCCGCGGTTCGATACGGTTGGCGCATGCGCGCAGCAATCTCCAGGCTCCTCGGAGCCGCGGTTGTCGCCGGAGCCCTGGCTGTCTCACTGTCCGCCTGCTCCGGCGATTCCGCACAATCGGATGGCACGACATCGACCCAGCCGCAGTCGGTTGCCACCGACGCGACACCGACGAAGACCGGTTCGACGGTGTCCCAGAACTCGAACGCACCCGCGGTTCCGGGCCCGTCGTTGCCGCCGGCCACCTCGATTCCGGAATCCAAGCGTCTGCCCGACCTCGGAGGGACGCGGTGCGACACCGTGAACGGCCCGGACGGGACGTTGCACGTGGTCATCCTCGGCGACGGTTCGATCGACTGCGCCGTGGCCATGAAGATCGCCAAGGAATATGCGCCCATGATCGCCACTGGCAAGGCCCAGCAGGTGCACGGTTGGGACTGCGGCCCCTCGCAAACCCGCGGAGTTCTCTCGCGCTGCATCATGGGCACCGACACCATTGCATTCTCGATCGAGTAACCCATGTCCACATCAACCTCACGTGACGCCTACTTCGAAGCCGGCCTCGAAATCCTGGCGACATCCGGATACGGCGCACTGAAGCTGTCCGAGGTCTGCCAAAGTCTGAGCGTCACAACCGGATCGTTCTATCACTTCTTCAAGAACTGGGGCGAGTACACCGAAGCGCTGTTGCAGTACTGGCTCCAGACCAGGACTGTCCAGGAAATGGAGTACGCCCGGTCGATAGCGAGACCGTTCGAGCGGGTGAGCGCGCTGGTCCAGATCGGGCTTTCGCTCCCGCACGGAGCCGAGGCCGCAATCCGGACCTGGAGCAACGTCAGCGGTGATGTCCGGCCGATCCAGGAGGCAGTGGACAAGAATCGTTACGACATCTTCTACGAGTCGACCCTCGAACTCGTGGGGGATCCCGAGCAGGCACACCGGTTCGCCAACTGGGCCCTGTACCTACTCATCGGTTACGAACAGGCAAGCCTGCCCCGCGACATCGCCTCCCTGGAGTGGGTCGCCAAACAGTTGCTCGATGCGATTGCAGCACAATCTGATTCGAATCCCGTCGACTGACGGTCAACAGATTCGAGTCGGGACCAGTCCACATCAGGTGCGGCGGCGAATACCAGGTGTTCGCACAACCGCACCAGATGAGGAGTACTCCGATGATCCGAATTGCGCGCACAACCGCAGGTGTTCTCGCTGCCGCCGGGGCCGCGGCCATCGCATTCGCGGCCGCACCAGGCGCTTCCGCCGCTCCGCAGGTCTCGGTCTGTCCAGGCCTGCCCGGACAATACACGTCCGCTGAAAACTGCACGGTCAGCTCCGGGCCGACCGGCCTGACCTTGGCCATCACGGTCGACGGCGGTGTGGCCACGGTGTCCGGCGACAACTTTTCCGGGCCGGCGGCAATCGCACTCGGACCCGGAGCCGTAGTGAACATGACGGGCCAGAATCCCGGATTGTCGATCGGCATCGCCGGACCCGGCGGCACGGTGGAAGTCAACGGTGTCGACCCGGCTAGCTGCACCGACGGCCCCGGATTCGCGGGCGACTTCCAGACCTGGTCGGGTTGCTTGAACGACGGCATGAACGAGATTCCGCTGGGCTAGCCGTTCACTTAGCCCTATCGCTCCATCCCCCGGTTGCTCTATGTTCGAGTTGCCGCATGCACGGCGTTCGGATCGACCGACGCACAGGCATCCGGGGATGGAGTGGTAGTGCAACGGACGGTGTTCAACGAAGAACATGAGGCGTTTCGCCAGGTCGTCCGCGATTTCATCAGTCGCGAGGTCGTACCTGTGCACCACGAGTGGGAGGTGCAGGGGCATCCACCCCGCGAGTTCTACAACCGCCTCGGCGAGCTGGGCATCCTCGGTATCGAGGCCCCCGAGGAGTTCGGTGGCGGCGGCTCGGACTCCTTCAAGTTCACCGCGATCGTCACCGAAGAGGCGGCCCGCGCCGGCGTCACGTTCGGCTCGTACTCGGTGCATTCGAATCTGATCCTGCCGTACCTGGTCGAATACGCGACCGAAGAGCAGAAGAAGCGCTGGCTCCCCGGATTCATCTCCGGCGACATCATGACCGCGATCGCGATGACCGAGCCGGGCACCGGCTCGGACCTGGCCAACATCGCCACCACGGCCAAGCTGTCCGAGGATGGTGAGTACTACCTCCTCAACGGGTCGAAGACCTTCATCACCGGCGGCGCACTCGCCGACCTCATCCTGGTGGTCTGCCGCACCGCGTCCAGCACCTCGGAGAACCGGCGCGGGGGGCTGAGCATCCTGTGTGTCGACACCACCTCCGAGGGTTTCTCGGTGGGCCGCAAGCTCGAGAAGATCGGCCTCAAGGCCTCCGACACCGCCGAGTTGTCGTTCGACAACGTGCGGGTGCCGGTCACCGACCGTCTCGGCGACGAGGGTGAAGGGTTCAACTACCTCACCCACAACCTCGCCCAGGAGCGTCTGACCATCGCGCTGCAGGCCTCGTCCGCCGCGCAGGCCGCACTGCAGCACGGCATCAACTACGTGAAGGAACGCACCATCTTCGGCAAGCCGTTGTCGTCGTTCCAGAACTCCAAGTTCGTTCTCGCCGAGTGCGCCACCGACGTCGATGCCATCGTGCTGATGGCCGATCGCGCGCTGGAACTGCACGATGCCGGTCAGCTCAGCGTGCCCGACGCCGCGAAGGCCAAACTGTTCTGCACCGAGGGCGCCGGCCGGGTGATCGACAAGTGCCTGCAGCTCCACGGCGGCTACGGTTACGTCACCGAATACCCCATCGCCCGCCTCTACGCGGACACCCGCGTCTCGCGCATCTACGGCGGCACCAGCGAGGTCATGAAGACCATCATCGCGAAATCGCTTGGTATATAACCTCTTTCGTTCGTCAATTTCAACAAACTGATCCAGGAGTGAAACGCATATGCGTGATGCAGTAATCGTCGACGCCGTCCGCAGCCCGGTGGGCAAACGCAATGGCGGACTTGCCGGAATCCATCCGGTCGACCTGTCGGCACAGGTTCTTCAGGCCCTGGCCGCCCGCAACAACCTCGACCCCGCGACCGTCGACGACGTGATCTGGGGTTGTGTCTCCCAGGTCGGCGAGCAGGCCGCGTCCATCGGCCGGTACTCGGTGCTGGCAGCCGGATGGCCGGAATCGGTGCCCGGCTTGACCGTCGACCGCCAGTGCGGGTCGTCGCAGCAGGCCGTTCATCTCGCCGCGGCCGGCGTCATCGCCGGACACTACGACATCGCCGTTGCCGGTGGCGTCGAGTCGATGTCCCGGGTCGTCATGGGCGCAACGCGTGCCGGTGGGCTGCACGGCGAGCCGTACGGCCCGATGGTCCGTGAGCGCTACAACCACTTCGAGTTCAATCAGGGCGTCGGCGCGGAGATGATCGCCGACGAATTCGGTCTGAGCCGCGCCGATCTCGATCAGCACGCCCTCGACTCGCACGAACGCGCCGGTGCGGCCATCGACGAAGGTCGTTTCAAGGACCAGATCGCGCCCATCACGGTGACGAACGAAGATGGGACCACCACGGTGGTGACCACCGACGAAGGTGTCCGACGCGGCGGTACCCTGGAGAAGCTCGGTGCGCTCAAGACCCCGTTCAAGGAAGACGGCGTCATCTCCGCGGGCAATGCCTCGCAGATCTCCGACGGATCGGCCGCGCTGCTGGTGACCACCAGCGAGATCGCGGCAGCCAACGGCTGGACGCCGCTGGCCCGGGTGCACTCGGTGTCCGTCGTCGGCGCCGACCCGATCACCATGCTCAAGGGACCGATCCCGGCAACGGCCAAGGTCCTCCAACGCGCCGGGATGTCGATCAACGACATCGGAACCTTCGAGATCAACGAGGCATTCGGCTCGGTGTCACTGGGCTGGCAGCGCTCCACGGGCGCCGACTACAGCCTGCTCAACCCGGAGGGTGGCGCCATGGCACTGGGCCATCCGCTCGGTGGATCGGGTGCTCGCCTGATGACCACGATGATTCACCGCATGCGTAACAACGGGATTCAGTTCGGCCTGCAGTCGATGTGCGAGGGCGGCGGCATGGCGAACGCCACCATCCTCGAATTGGTCTGAGTTCTCAGGCCGACCTGACCAACCCTGTCCGTGCAGGCTTTTCGTCCGAATACCGGTGTTGCAGCACCGGTGTGGAATCGGAAAGCCTGCACGGATCGGGTCACTCTCCGGTGAAGTCCCCCACGCGACGCTCGTTGAAGGCGGCCAGGGCCTCCCGATGGTCCTCGGTGGGATGGGACAGCGCTTGCAAGGCCGCTGACAATTCCAGGAATCCGTCGAAGTCCTGCCGCCCGGATTCGCGCAGCAGACGTTTGGTGGCCCGCAGTGCGTGCGGCGGGTTCACCGCCACCCGCGCGGCCAATTCCTGAGCTGTGGCCAGCAACTCCTCCGGTTCGACGACCCGCGAGACCAGGCCCCACTCCAGAGCGGTTGCAGCGTCGACGCGATCGCCGGTGTACGCCATCTCGGCAGCGCGCGCGGCGCCGACCGCCCGTGGCAACAGCCAGGCGCCGCCGTCGCCCGGGATGATTCCGAGCTTCACAAAGCTCTCCGCAAAGAAGGCCTTGGTGGAGGCGACGCGCATGTCGCACATCAGCGTCAGGTCGCAGCCCGCGCCCACCGCCGGTCCGTTGACGGCCGCGATGATCGGTACCTCGCAGGTGTACACCGCCCGCGCCAACCGCTGGATCCCACGCCGGTAGCCCTGGAAGATCTGGTGCGGCTTCCCGCCGAACATGCCGTTGCGGTCGACCATGTCCTTGACGTTGCCGCCCGCGGAAAACGCACTGCCGGCGCCGGTGAGGATGACCACGCGCGTTTGCGGATCGACATTCACAGCGGCGACCAGCTCCACGAGGCGGTTCACCACATCGTCCCCCGAGATCGGGTTGCGGCTCTCTGGCAGGTTCAGCGTCCAGGTGGTGACGTGACCCTCGGTCCGGGCAAGAACAACATCGTTCGCAGCAGTCATCCCGCGATCCTATCCACCCTGCAATCCCGGTAGACGCGACCACAGCCGAATACCCGGTTACCTCATTCGCCGACTGGAATCGCGTTAAAATTGCCCCGTTCTGTCGCGTCAGATTTGCCTCGCGCGCCGACACCCATCTCGACATTCGGCAGCGGTCGCCACAACCAGTTCCAGATTCGTTGCCATCGAATGGGATTCGAATGTTTGCAGTCATCGCGCGCATCGTTGTCGGTCATCCTTGGCGGGTCATTGCGGGATGGGTTGTGGTCGCGGTGGCCATCATCGTGTTCTCGCCAGATCTCGACGACCACACCAGCGGAAACAATCAGGACTTCCTGCCCACTTCGTTCGAGTCGATAAAGGCTCAGGAGCTGGGCACCGAATACTTCCCCGCCACCTCGGGCGCGACCGGCACGCTGGTGATCTCCCGAACCGACGATGCCGCCCTGTCGCCCACCGACCAGCAGGCCGCGCTCGGTCTGGCGACCACCCTGCAGAACGAGAAGATCCCCGGCGTCACCGCGGTCACCGGCAGCCCGCAGTCGTTCTCGCCCGACGGCAAGATCGCGGCACTGCAGGTCGCCTTCGCCGGTCAGCCCGGAGACGACATCGTCAACGACGCGGTTCCGCTGGTCCGGACGGCCGCCACCACGGCACTCGAGGGCACCGGACTAGAGGCAGGTCTGACCGGGAACGCGGCGATCCTGGTCGACAGCAACTCCGCCTACGACGACGCGGAGAACGTGATCACGATCGCGACCGTGGTCATCATCCTGCTCACCCTCGGCCTGGTGTTCCGCAGCCCGATCATCGCGGTCATGCCGATCATCGTGATCGGCGTGGTGTTCACCGCGGTCCGCGGCGTCACCGCCTTTGCCGCAGAACTGTTCGACTTCGAGGTGAGCACCTCCCTCGACGCCATCCTCGTGGTGGTGCTCTTCGGCGTCGGCACCGACTACATCGTGTTCCTGCTCTTCCGGTATCGAGAGGAGCTCAGGCAAGGCGACAACCACCACCACGCCCTGATCCTCTCGACCCGAGTGGTCGGACGGGTGGTGGCATCGTCGGCGCTGACGGTGATCGGAGCGTTCTCCGCACTGTTCCTCGCCGAACTCGGATCACTGAATTCGCTTGCGCCCGGGTTGATCATCGGCGTCGCACTGATGCTGGTGACCGCGCTGACGCTGATACCCGCGGTCTGCGCAATCCTCGGCAAACACCTCTTCTGGCCGCTGGGTCCGGGCCCCGAACCGAAGCGGTCGCCGTTCGGTCCGATCAGCCGATTCGTCGGGCACCGCCCCGTTGTCGTGGTGGTCACCATCGCCGCCGGGCTGATCGTGCTCGCGATCTTCAGCACCGGTTACAAATCCACCTACGACACCCTCGATGAAATGCCTTCCGACACACCGTCACAGGAGGCCTTCAACACCCTGTCGGCATCATTGCCGCCGGGCGCGCTGAGTCCCACCCAGGTGTATGTCAAGACACCCGGCCCGGTACCGCAGGACGAATTGGCCACGCTCAGCACCGATCTCAGCAAGATCCCGGGTGTTGCCTCGGTGACGCCACCCAAGCTCAGCCAGGACGGGACCGCCGCACTCATCAACGTCATCCTGGTGGACGGCCCGTATACGGCCGAGGCGCTCGACCTCGTCGAAGGCCCGGTCCGGGACACCGCCCACAGCGCGATACCCGATGCCGAAGTGCTTGTCGGCGGCCAGACCTCAACACTTGTCGACGTCCGTTCCCAGCTGGGCTCCGACACCGCCCTGGTCTTCCCGGTCGCCGTGGTGATCGTCGGCGTCATCCTCGGCCTGCTGTTGCTGTCCGTACTCGCACCGCTCAACCTGCTTGTCTGCGTTGGTCTGACATTCGCCGCCACCCTCGGTGCGCTTGTCATCGTCTTCCTGCACGGCGCCGGATACGAAGGCATCGACTTCTCGACCCCGATCGTGCTCTACCTCTTTGTGGTGGCGATCGGCACCGACTACAACATCTTGCTGGCCGAACGACTCCGGGAAGAGTTCCAGAACGGCCATACGCCCGCCGAGGCCGCCAGGATCTCCATCTCCAACGACGGACCCACCGTCTCGGCGTCCGGCACCATCCTCGCGCTGACGTTCGCGTCCCTGACGCTCACCGGCCTCGAGAACCTCCAGGAGCTCGGCGCCGGTGTGGCCATCGGCGTCCTGCTGGCCTCGCTCGTGATGGCACCGATGTTGGTCCCGGGCCTCTCGGTACTACAGCGGAGTGCCTTCTGGTGGCCGGCCAACAAGACCAAACCCCCTGCGGCCGATACAGATGCGCGAGTAGCATCGGCGACGTGACCGAATCACCGGTGCGCACCAACAATCGCCTGGATGTCAAACGTGTCCTCGTCTACAGCGACGACGCGAGCACCCGCAGGCAGATCATCGCCGCCCTCGGAGACTTCCCACCCGACGGCCTCGACCCCTTTCTCTACGTGGAGGTGGCCACCGGCCCCGGCGTGATCCGCGAGATGGACGCCGGAAGTGTCGACCTGGTGATCCTCGACGGCGAAGCGGCACCGGCCGGTGGGATGGGCATCGCGCGCCAACTGAAGGACGAGATCGACGACTGTCCGCCGATCGTCCTCCTCACCGGCCGTCCCGAAGATCGATGGCTGGCGGCCTGGTCACAGGCGGAGGCAGTGGTGTCACGCCCGATCGATCCCTTCGCGCTCACCAAAGCCGTGGTCACGGTCCTGCGTTCGGCTTCGTAGCCCCCTCGTCCGACCCCCTGCCTCACACTCCTCCCGACCTGTCGAGCGCGTCCTTATATGAGCGATCCAGATAACTGCAATTACAAATCGGCACGGCCATCCGGGCTCGTAACGGTGTCACCGTAGGCCCGGCCGACTGTAGTCTGTGGTTCAGATCACACACAGCCTCGTGTGGTCCGAGCACGAACATCGACCTGATTTGTCGGCTCTGTCCGAGCGTCGACACCCACTCCGCAACCACTCGCTGGGAAGGAGCAACCGCACACATGGACCTATACGTACCGATACTGGTACTCGGCCTGATCGCACTTGCCTTCGCGGTGGGATCAGCCGTTCTCGCGGGCGTCGTCGGTCCCCGTCGATACAATCGCGCCAAACTCGAGGCCTACGAGTGTGGGATCGAGCCCATTCCAAATCCCCTGGGCGGCTTGGGAAACGACATAGCCTCGGGAGCCGTTACCCGGCAGCGCATTCCGGTGAAGTACTACTTGACCGCGATGCTGTTCATCATCTTCGACATCGAGATCGTGTTCCTGTATCCCTGGGCGGTCTACTTCGACTCCCTGGGCCTGTTCGGTCTGATCGCGATGGCGCTGTTCATCTTCAACGTCTCGGTGGCGTACGCCTACGAATGGAGGCGCGGCGGACTGAGTTGGGACTGACGGCTCGCACGAGCAAACTGCCCGAAAGAGAGTGTCCATCATGGGTATTGAAGAAAAGCTCCCCAGCGGATTCCTGCTGACCACGGTCGAGGGTCTGGCCGGGTACATGCGCAAGGGCTCGCTGTGGCCGGCCACCTTCGGCCTGGCCTGCTGCGCGATCGAGATGATGGCCACCAGCGGCGGACGTTTCGACATCGCCCGTTTCGGAATGGAAGCCTTCCGGGCCTCTCCGCGGCAAGCCGACCTGATGATCGTCGCCGGCCGGGTCAGTCAGAAGATGGCGCCGGTGCTCCGCCAGATCTATGACCAGATGGCAGAACCGAAATGGGTTCTCGCCATGGGTGTTTGCGCGTCGTCGGGTGGCATGTTCAACAACTACGCCATCGTCCAGGGCGTCGACCATGTGGTACCCGTCGACATCTATCTGCCCGGATGTCCCCCGCGCCCCGAGATGCTGCTCTACGCAATCCTCAAACTGCACGAGAAGATCCAGGAGATGCCGCTTGGTGTCGATCGCGACGAGGCCATCCGCGCAGCCGAGCAGGCTGCGCTGTCGGCCACGCCGACCATCGAGATGAAGGGCCTGCTGCGATGACACCTCCGAGCACAGAAGGCGATTCCGGACGCGAGGCGATCGGCACCCGCCGGGGACTCTTCGGCGTCAGCGGCAGCGGTGACACCTCCGGTTACGGCCGGCTGGTCAGCCCGATCTTCATGCCCGACCGCACTCCCCGGCCGTACGGCGGCTATTTCGACGACGTGGTCGATCACCTCGGTCAGGCTCTCACCACGCGGGGCGCGCCGGGACTGGACGACGCAGTCGAGAAGGTCGTGGTGTTCCGCGACGAATTGACCCTGTACGTGCGGCGCGAGCATCTACGAGTTGTGGCCAGCGCATTGCGAGACGAACCCGCGCTGAGGTTCGAACTGTGCCTCGGCGTCAGCGGCGTGCACTATCCGGACGAGACCGACCGGGAACTCCACGCCGTCTACCCGTTGTTGTCGATCACCCACAACCGGCGCATCCGACTGGAAGTCGCTGTGCCGGATGCCGATCCACACATCCCGTCGCTCTATGCGATCTACCCGACGTGTGATTGGCATGAGCGAGAGACCTACGACTTCTTCGGGATCGTGTTCGATGGGCATCCCGCACTGACCCGGATCCAGATGCCCGACGACTGGGAAGGTCATCCGCAGCGCAAGGACTACCCCCTCGGCGGCATCCCGGTCGAGTTCAAGGGTGCCCGCATCGCACCGCCCGACCAGCGGAGGTCGTACAGCTGATGAGTACAACTGACAAAGATCCCGGGATTTACAGTGCGTCCGGCCAGGATTGGGATGACGTCGTCAATGCGGCCACCAGTGCGGGCGAGGAACGGATCGTCGTCAACATGGGTCCGCAGCATCCGTCGACCCACGGGGTGCTGCGGCTGATCCTCGTGCTCGAGGGCGAGACCGTCATCGAAGCGCGGTGCGGTATCGGCTACCTGCACACCGGAATCGAAAAGAACCTCGAGTTCCGCAACTGGACCCAGGGCGTCACGTTCGTGACCCGGATGGACTATCTGTCACCGTTCTTCAACGAAACGGCCTACTGCCTGGGCGTGGAGAAACTTCTCGACATCACCGACGCGATACCCGAGCGGGTCACCGTCATCCGCGTGATGTTGATGGAGCTCAACCGCGTCGCATCCCACCTGGTGGCCCTGGCGACCGGCGGTATGGAACTCGGTGCTGTCACCGCGATGCTCTTCGGCTTCCGGGAACGGGAACTGATCCTCGACATCTTCGAGATGATCACCGGCCTTCGGATGAATCATGCCTTCGTCCGCCCCGGTGGACTGGCCCAGGATCTCCCCGACGGCGCGGTCGAAAAGGTGCGCGAAGTGCTCCGGGTCCTGCCCGGGCGGCTTCGCGACATGGAAGATCTGTTGAGCGAGAACTACATCTGGAAGGCCCGGACGCAGGGCGTCGGCTATCTCGATCTCACCGGATGCATGGCTCTCGGCGTCACCGGGCCGGTACTCCGGGCCACCGGCCTCGCCCACGACCTGCGCCGGTCATCGCCCTACTGCGGGTATGAAAACTACGAGTTCGACGTCATCACCGATGACGCCTGCGATTCCTACGGCCGGTACCAGATCCGGGTCAAGGAGATGAAGGAGTCCCTCAAGATCGTCGAGCAGTGTCTCGACCGCCTGCGCCCCGGACCGATCATGGTGGAGGACAAGAAGATCGCCTGGCCGGCCGAACTCACCGTCGGCGAGGACGGCCTGGGGAATTCCCCGAAGCACATCTCCGACATCATGGGTTCGTCGATGGAAGGTCTGATCCACCACTTCAAACTGGTCACCGAGGGCATGAGAGTTCCGCCCGGTCAGGTCTACATCCCCATCGAATCTCCCCGCGGTGAGCTCGGCGTCCACATGGTCTCGGACGGTGGCACGCGACCTTATCGCGTCCACTTCCGGGATCCGTCGTTCACCAATCTCCAAGCGGTGGCGGCGATGTGCGAGGGCGGAATGATCTCGGACGTGATCGCCGCTGTGGCCGGGATCGATCCCGTCATGGGAGGTGTTGACCGATGACCGCCGAGCCCGTATTCATCGATTTCGGTACGCCGCGCGAGGTGGCCGCGGAGTCACACAGCTACCCCGACGATGTGGTCGCGCGACTGAACGACGACGCAACGCAGATCATGGCGCGGTATCCGAGCGCACGATCGGCATTGCTGCCGTTGCTCCACCTCGTACAGAGCGTCGACGGGTACATCACCCCTGCCGGAATCGGTTTCTGCGCACGACAACTCGACCTCACTCCGGCCGAGGTCACGGCCGTGTCGACCTTCTACTCGATGTATCGACGTAAGGAGACCGGCGACTACCTGGTCGGGGTCTGCACCAACACACTGTGTGCCGTGATGGGCGGAGATCAGATCCTGGCGGATCTGCACGAATACCTCGGTGTGGAGGCCGGTGAGACGACCTCCGACGGCTTGATCACGCTGGAACACGTCGAATGCAACGCGGCGTGCGACTACGCACCCGTGGTGATGGTCAATTGGGAGTTCTTCGACAATCAGACACCCCGATCCAGCCGCGACCTGATCGACGCGTTGCGCAGCGGTGAACAGGTGACACCGAGCCGAGGGGCCCCGCTGTGTAAGTTCCGCGAGACCGCGCGGATTCTGGCGGGCTTCCCCGACGAGCGTGAGGGTGCCTCCGACGCCGCCCTCCCCGGCGACCCGACCCTGGCCGGCCTGCGGGCGGCCAATGAAAACCCTTCCGGCACAGCAATCGGCGACGGGGTCTGAGATGCCACTGACACCAGTCCTGTCCCGATACTGGGACGAGCCGCGGTCCTGGACCCTCGACTCCTACCGGCGCCACGACGGCTATCAGGCCCTCGACAAGGCCCTGGGCATGGACCCCGACGACCTGATCGCCACGGTGAAGGAGTCGGGTCTGCGTGGTCGCGGTGGTGCCGGATTCCCGACCGGTATGAAGTGGTCGTTCATTCCGCAAGGTGACGGCAAGCCGCACTACCTCGTGGTCAATGCCGACGAGTCAGAGCCCGGAACGTGCAAAGACATGCCGTTGATGCTGGCGACACCGCATGTGCTGATCGAGGGGATGATCATCGCGGCGTACGCGATCCGGGCATCGCACGCGTTCATCTACGTTCGGGGCGAAGTGATCCCGGTATTGCGGAGATTGCAGACCGCGGTCGGCGAGGCGTACGACGCCGGACTTCTGGGCCGCGACATCCTCGGATCGGGATTCGACCTGGAGTTGGTGGTCCACGCCGGCGCCGGCGCGTACATCTGCGGCGAGGAAACCGCCCTGCTCGATTCCCTCGAAGGACGTCGGGGCCAGCCCCGGCTGCGCCCCCCGTTCCCGGCGGTTGCCGGTCTCTACGCCAGCCCGACGGTGGTCAACAACGTCGAGTCGATCGCCAGCGTTCCGCCGATCATCCTGCACGGCAACGAATGGTTCCAGAGCATGGGAACCGAGAAGTCGCCCGGGTTCACGTTGTACTCTTTGTCCGGTCACGTCACCACACCCGGCCAATACGAGGCACCGCTGGGGATCACACTGCGCGAATTGCTCGGGTACGCAGGTGGCGTCCGGGGCGGTCATGAGCTCAAGTTCTGGACACCGGGCGGATCCTCGACCCCGATCTTCACCGCGGAACATCTCGACGTCACCCTCGACTACGAGGGAGTCGGCGCTGCCGGTTCGATGCTGGGCACCAAGGCATTACAGATCTTCGACGACACCACCTGCGTGGTCCGCGCGGTCCTGCGGTGGACCGAGTTCTATGCCCACGAGTCGTGCGGCAAGTGCACGCCCTGCCGCGAGGGCACTTACTGGCTGGTCCAAATCCTGAGGGCGCTGGAGGACGGCACCGGCACCGAAGGCGATCTGAAGAAATTGCTCGACGTCTCCGAGGCCATCCTCGGCAAGTCCTTCTGCGCGCTGGGAGATGGCGCGGCCAGCCCGATCATGTCCTCTCTCAAATACTTCCGCGACGAGTACATCGAGCACGTCCGCGGCGGAGGATGCCCGTTCGATCCGGCCACGTCCACGTTGTTCGAACCGGTAGGTGCCCCATGACGCTGACCAACAATTCATCCTCCGAAGCGGCCGTCACCGACCTGGTCGCCGTCACCATCGACGGCACCGAGCTCAAAGTTCCCAAGGGCACGTTGGTGATCCGGGCGGCCGAGTTGATCGGTGTGCAGATCCCCCGGTTCTGCGACCACCCCCTCCTCGATCCGGTCGGCGCCTGCCGGCAATGCCTCGTCGAGGTCGAGGGCCAGCGCAAACCTCTGGCCTCCTGCACGACCACCGTCTCCGACGGCATGGTGGTCCGGACGCAACTGACATCACCGGAGGCGGAAAAAGCGCAGCGCGGTGTCATGGAACTGCTGCTGATCAACCATCCCCTCGATTGCCCGGTCTGCGACAAAGGCGGCGAGTGCCCCCTTCAGAATCAGGCGATGTCCAACGGGCAGGCCGAATCCCGGTTCGAGGGCGCCAAACGTACGTTCCCCAAGCCGATTCCGCTGTCCTCGGAAGTCCTCCTCGACCGCGAACGCTGTGTGATGTGTGCGCGCTGCACCCGATTCTCGGATCAGGTGGCCGGCGACCGGTTCATCGATCTCCTCGAACGCGGCGCCCAGCAGCAGGTCGGGATCGCCGACGATGCACCTTTCGAATCGTATTTCTCCGGCAACACGGTGCAGATCTGCCCGGTCGGTGCGCTGACCGGTGCGGCCTATCGATTCCGGGCCCGCCCTTTTGATCTGGTCTCCAGCCCCAGTGTGTGCGAGCACTGCGCCGACGGCTGTGCACAACGCACGGACCACCGGCGGGGCAAGGTGCTGCGCCGCCTGGCCGGCGACGACCCCGAGGTCAACGAGGAGTGGAACTGCGACAAGGGCCGCTGGGCGTTCACGTACGAGACATCGCGGGACCGGATCACGACTCCGCTGATCCGGAACGCCGACGGCAACCTGGTCACCGCGTCGTGGCCCCAAGCGGTTGCCGCTGCGGCTGCCGGTCTCAAGACCGCGGGCACCCGAGCGGGCGTACTGGTCGGTGGACGCACCACCGCCGAGGATGCCTACGCCTACGGGAAATTCGCCCGAACGGTATTGGGCACCAACAATATCGACTTCCGCAACCGGGCACATTCGTCCGAAGAAGCGTCCTTCCTGTCGGCCCGGATCGCCGGACGCCCGATGGCCCTGACCTATTCGGATCTGGAGAAGGCGCCGACGGTACTACTGGCCGGCTTCGAACCGGAAGAAGAGTCACCGATCATCTTCCTGCGCCTGCGCAAAGCGGCTCGCAAGCGCGGATTGACCGTGATCTCGATCGCGCCTTTCGCAAGCAACGGCCTGCGGAAGATGTCCGGTGGCCTCATCAAGGTCGTCCCCGGCGCCGAACCCGCTGCGCTGGAACAACTTCGCACGTCCGATCACCTCAAGGCGCCGGGCGCGGTGATCCTCGTCGGAGAGCGGCTGGCACAGGTTCCCGGTGCGCTGACCGCGGTGGGCGAGCTCGCCGACGCCACCGGCGCGACAATCGGATGGGTGCCCCGACGGGCCGGTGAACGGGGAGCACTCGAGGTCGGTGCCCTCGGCAATCTCCTGCCCGGAGGCCGGCCGGTCAGCGACCCGGTCGCACGAGCACAGGTGCGGCAGGTCTGGGGTACGGAGGTGCCACCCACGCCCGGGCTCGATACCGCCGAGATCCTCGCGGCCGCGGCTACCGGCGACATCGGCGCCCTGGTGGTCGGAGGTGTGGAACTCGCCGATCTGCCCGACCCCGACGCGGCGCTGGCCGCACTTGCCGCAGCCCCGTTCGTGGTGAGCCTCGAAATGCGGGAAAGCACCGTCACCGACCTCGCGGACGTGGTGTTCCCGGTGTCACCGGTGGTCCGCAAGGACGGCACGTTCGTGGACTGGGAGGGACGTCCGCGCTCATTCGACGCGGCCCTGCCCAGCGATAGCGCGATGCCCGATCAACGCGTCCTCGACGCGATCTCCCGACGGATGGGCCGCGGCATTGACCTCCCTGATGCGATGAACGCACGCGACGAACTCGGCCGCCTCGGACCCTGGGACGGTGACTTCGAAACAGCCTCTGCGACCCCGTCTTCCGAGGTCCCTCGAACCCAACCCGGACAAGCCGTTCTCGCGAGCTGGCGGATGCTGCTGGATTCGGGCCGGTTGCAGGACGGTGAACCACATCTCGCCGGGACCGCGCGGCGCCCGGTGGTGAGACTGTCCGAGGCCACCGCCACCGAAAACGGAGTCCGGGGTGAAGAACTGGTCACGGTGAGCAGCGAACACGGTTCCATCACCTTGCCGCTGGAGGTCACCGACCTTCCCGATCGTGTCGTGTGGTTGCCGCTCAACTCACCGGGGAGCTCCCTCTACACCGCCCTCGGTCCGGTTGTGGGACAAGCGGTTCAGATCGCGCCGGCAGCGAGGGTGGAACGCTCATGACCGATCTGTCCGCCTTCGGCCACGACCCGTGGTGGCTGATCCTCGTCAAGGCCCTGGCGATCTTCGTCTTCCTGGTGTTGACCGTGCTGGTCGGCATTCTCGCCGAGCGCCGGGTGATGGCATGGATGCAGACTCGGGTCGGTCCCAACCGGGTCGGTCCGATGGGTCTGCTCCAAAGCCTGGCCGACGGTGTGAAACTCGCACTGAAGGAAGGGATCATCCCGGCCGGCGTCGACAAACCGATCTACCTGCTCGCACCGATCATCGCGGTGGTGCCCGCCATCATGGCGTATGCGGTGATCCCGTTCGGCCCGGAGGTGTCGGTCTTCGGGCACGAGACCCCGTTGCAACTCACCGACCTGTCGGTGGCCGTCCTGTACATCCTCGCGGTCACCTCCGTCGGGGTGTACGGCATCGTGCTCGCCGGCTGGTCTTCCGGATCCACCTATCCGCTGCTCGGCGGCCTGCGGTCGAGCGCGCAGGTGATCTCCTATGAGATCGCCATGGGCCTGACGTTCGCGGCGGTCTTCCTCGATGCCGGGACCATGTCGACGTCGGGCATCGTGGCGGCACAGGATGACACCTGGTACGTATTCCTGCTGCTGCCTTCGTTTGTCGTCTACGTGTTCGCCATGGTCGGTGAGACCAACCGCGCTCCCTTTGATCTCCCGGAGGCCGAGGGTGAACTGGTCGGTGGCTTCCACACCGAATACTCCTCACTCCGGTTCGCGATGTTCATGCTCGCCGAATACGTCAACATGGCCACGGTCTCGGCGCTGGCGGCCACCCTGTTCCTCGGTGGTTGGCATGCGCCCTGGCCGATTTCGCTCTGGGATGGCGCCAACTCGGGATGGTTCCCACTGATCTGGTTCGTGGCCAAGGTCTGGGGATTCTTGTTCTTCTTCATCTGGCTGCGCACCACCCTGCCCCGGCTGCGCTACGACCAGTTCATGGCACTGGGCTGGAAGGTCCTCATCCCGGTCTCACTGACCTGGGTGATGATCGTCGCCACCGTGCGCGCGATCCGCAACGAGGGGTACAGCGACGCCACCGCCGTCATCAGTGTGGCCGGGGTGGTCATCGCCCTCGCCCTGATCGTCCTGCTGTGGAAAGTGTTCCGCGGCAAGCGCGATCTACGTCGCGCCGAACCAGTACTCGTCGAACGCATGGTGCCGTTCGATGCCATGGCCGGCGGATTCCCGGTGCCACCGATCAAGGAGAGCAGCGATGCGTAACCCACTCGAGCCGCTGGCCGGCTTCGGCGTCACCTTCCTGTCGATGTTCAAGAAGAACAACACCGAGCTGTATCCAGAGGTGAAGACGCCCACCGCAGTCCGCTACCACGGCCGCCATCAGCTCAACCGGTACCCCGATGGACTGGAGAAGTGCATCGGATGCGAACTGTGCGCGTGGGCCTGCCCGGCCGACGCGATCTTCGTCGAAGGTGCCGACAACACCGAGGACAACCGCTACTCGCCGGGCGAGCGCTATGGCGTTGTCTACCAGATCAATTACCTGCGCTGCATCGGATGTGGTCTCTGTGTGGAGGCCTGCCCGACGCGGGCCCTGACCATGACCAACAACTACGAGATGGCCGACGACAATCGGGCCGATCTGATCTTCGGTAAAGACAAACTGCTCGCGCCACTCGCCGACGGCATGACACCGCCGCCCCACGCGATGGCCCCGGGCAGCACCGACGAGGACTACTACCGCGGCAATGTGATCGGCGAGGTGATGCCGCCGACCACGCCCCGGTGACACCCCGACGGTGACACCCCCGACGGTGACACCCCCGACGGTGACACCCCGACGACGAGACCTGAAGGAGATCCGCCAGTGAACAGTCTGTTGTCCGCACCGATACTCGCCGCTGAGCCGCTGACTCAGACGTCAACGACTGAAGCAGTGCAGTTCTGGATCCTCGGCACGATCGCCGTGCTGGGTGCGCTCGGAGTGGTGTGTTCGGCAAAAGCCGTGTACTCGGCAGTCTTCCTGGCGATGACGATGATCATCCTGGCCGTCTTCTACATCGCGCAGGGCGCACTGTTCCTCGGCGTCGCGCAGGTGGTGGTGTACACGGGCGCGGTGATGATGCTCTTTCTGTTCGTCCTCATGCTGGTAGGTGTCGATTCGTCGGATTCACTCGTCGAAACCCTTCGGGGACAACGCCTCGGCGCGATCATCGCCGGACTCGGATTCGGGATCCTCCTCATCGCCGGTGTGGGCAGCGCCTCCGTCACGGCGTTTGTGGGAGTCGAGGAGGCCAACGCCGGTGGCAACGTCGAAGGATTGGCGGAGATCATCTTCATCCGCTACCTCTGGGCATTCGAATTGACCGGCGCACTGCTGATCACCGCCACACTCGGTGCCATGGTCCTGGCCCACCGGGAACGCCTCGGCCCCAAGAGCTCCCAGCGGGAGATGTCGATCCAGCGATTCCGTGATGGTGACCGCACCACACCGCTCCCCAATCCCGGTGTCTACGCCCGCCACAACGCGGTCGACATGCCTGCACTGCTACCCGACGGCTCCTACTCCGACCTGTCCATCAGCGACGTCCTCGTCCCTCGCGACCCGACGGCACCCGGTCCCGGAATGCGCCGAACGGAGCGTCGCTCATGAATCCCGAGAACTACCTCTATATTTCGGTGCTCCTGTTCACCATCGGAGCCGGCGGCGTCCTGGTGCGGCGCAATGCGGTGGTGGTGTTCATGTGCGTCGAGTTGATGCTCAACGCCTGCAACCTCGCGTTCGTCACCTTCGCCCGGATGCACGGCAACCTCGACGGCCAGGTGATCGCCTTCTTCACCATGGTGGTTGCTGCCGCCGAAGTCGTTGTCGGCCTGGCGATCATCATGATGATCTTCCGCACCCGTCGCTCGACCTCGGTCGACGCCGCCGATCTGCTGAAACTCTGATCACGCCATGGACAAACTCATCTGGATTCTGCCGGCTCTCCCCCTCGCCGGAGCCGCGGTTCTGCTGCTGGGTGGCCGGCGCAGCGACAAGTGGGGACATCTGCTCGGCTGCGTCATGGCACTGGCCTCGTTCGCATTCGGCGTGGTCCTGTTCTTCGACATGCTCGGCAAGTCCGCCGACGATCGCTCGATGGATCAGACACTGTTCACCTGGGTGCCGGTCGGCGAGCTACAGGTCGACTTCGGTTTGCAACTCGACCAGCTCTCCATGTGCTTCGTGCTCCTCATCACCGGAGTCGGGTCACTGATCCACATCTACTCCGTCAGCTACATGTCATCGGATCCTGGACGACGCCGATTCTTCGCGTACCTCAACCTCTTTCTGGCGGCCATGCTGCTGCTGGTGCTCGCCGACAACTACCTCGGCCTGTACCTGGGCTGGGAGGGTGTCGGTCTGGCGTCGTACCTGCTGATCGGTTTCTGGCACGAACGTCCCACCGCGGCCGCCGCCGCGAAGAAGGCCTTCGTGGTCAACCGGGTCGGTGACATGGGCCTGGCGATCGGCATGATGATCATGTTCGCGACGTTCGGTTCGGTCGGATTCTCTGAGGTCTTCGGCGGAGCCGGCGAGGCCGGTGAAGGCACGCTCACGGCACTGGGTCTGGTGCTGCTGCTCGCGGCCTGCGGCAAATCGGCCCAGGTTCCGTTGCAGTCGTGGCTCGGTGACGCCATGGAAGGTCCGACCCCGGTCTCCGCGCTGATCCACGCGGCCACCATGGTCACCGCCGGTGTCTACCTCATCACCCGGTCCGGCCCGATCTTCAATCTGGCACCGAATGCCCAACTGGGCGTGGTGATCGTCGGTGCGGTGACCTTGCTGTTCGGCGCCGTCATCGGCTGCGCGAAAGACGACATCAAGAAGGCGCTGGCCGCCTCGACGATGAGCCAGATCGGTTACATGGTGCTCGCCGCGGGCCTGGGTCCGGCGGGGTACGCGTTTGCCATCCTGCACCTGATCACCCACGGCTTCTTCAAGGCCGGTCTCTTCCTCGGGGCCGGTTCGGTGATGCACGGCATGAACGACGAGACCGACATGCGCAGATTCGGCGGCCTGCGCAAGCTGATGCCGATCACGTATGTCACCTTTGGGCTGGGATACCTTGCGATCATCGGCATTCCGCCGTTCTCCGGATTCTTCTCCAAGGACAAGATCATCGAAACCGCCTGGGCGGCAGGCGGGGCCAAGGGCATCATTCTCGGCAGCATCGCCATCCTCGGCGCCGGGATCACCGGGTACTACATGACACGCGTGATGCTCTTGACGTTCTTCGGCGAGAAGCGATGGAAAGACGACACCCATCCGCATGAATCACCGTCCCTGATGACGGCACCGATGATCGTGCTCGCGCTCGGGTCGGTGTTTGCCGGTGGTCTACTGGTTCTCGGGAGCGCGCTTCAGGATTGGCTGGAACCCGTTGTCGGTGAAGAGCATGAGCACCTCGCCGTACCCGAGTGGGTGCTCATCGTCAGCACCCTGGCAATAGTGCTCATCGGTGTGGGTATCGCCTACCGCCAGTACGCCGGACGCACCATTCCCGAGGTCGCCCCCGACGACGTATCGCCGCTGACCGAGGCGGCCCGTCAGGATCTCTATGGTGATGCGCTCAACGAGGCCGCGTTCATGCGTCCCGGCCAAAAGCTCACCAGCACACTCGGTGTGGTCGACACCAAAGGCGTGGACGGCGTTGTCCGCGGTGTTGTCGCGGCGGTCGCGGCGGTCTCGGCAGGCACGCGCCGGCTGCAGACCGGGTTCGTCCGCTCGTATGCACTGTCCGTGTTCGCCGGTGCCGCCCTGCTGATCGCGATGATGATGGTGGTGAGTGTGCGGTGAGCGACGTTCCCTGGCTGACCCTTCTGTGGGCGGTGCCCGCCGTCGGGGCCGCGATCATCCTCACACTGCCACCCCGGATGCGCCAGCACGTCAAGTGGATCGCGCTGGGTACCTCGGCGGTGGTCCTCGCCATCTCGATCGGCCTCGCGATCGGCTTCGACACCGGTGGAGAGCAGTTCCAGTTCGTCGAATCCAAGTCGTGGATACCGGCTTTCGGTGCCAGATACGCACTCGGCATCGACGGGATCGCGCTCGCCCTGGTGATACTGACCGCGGTGTTGTTGCCGCTCCTGCTGATCGCCGGATGGAATGACGCCGACGCGGATCGCCGACGGGCCGCGCACCGCTACGTGGCCCTGATGCTGCTCGTCGAGGCAATGGTGATGATCTCGTTCACCGCACTCGACATCCTGCTCTTCTACATCTTCTTCGAAGCCATGCTGATCCCGATGTACTTCCTCATCGCCGGGTTCGGCGGTCCGCGTGATGCCGGAGAGCGGACCCGCGCGGCGATGAAGTTCTTGCTCTACAACCTCGCCGGCGGTCTGGTGATGCTGGCGGCGGTGATCGGCCTGTACGTGGTGACCACCGACCACGGAAGTGGCACCTTCGACTTCCGCGTGATCGTTGAAGCGATCTCGTCCGGATCACTCGACATCGATCCCACCGTGGCCAAGGCCCTGTTCCTCGGGTTCATGTTCGCCTTTGCGGTGAAGGCGCCGTTGTGGCCGTTGCACACCTGGTTGCCCGATGCCGCCGTCCAGGCCACACCCGCCGGCGCAGTACTCATGATGGCGGTGGTCGACAAGGTCGGGACGTTCGCGATGCTGCGCTACTGTGTGCAGTTGTTCCCAGACGCCACAAGGTATTTCACGCCGCTGATCATCATCCTCGCCGTGGTGGGCATCGTGTACGGCGCGATCCTCGCGATCGGGCAGACCGACATGATGCGGCTCATCGCCTATACCTCGATCTCGCACTTCGGCTTCATCATCCTCGGCATCTTTGCACTGACCAGCCAGGGCCAAGCCGGATCGACGCTGTACATGGTGAACCACGGCATCGCCACCGCCGCACTCATGCTCATCGCCGGATTCCTGGTGACCCGGCGCGGCACCCGCAACATCGCCGACTACGGCGGCGTCCAGAAGGTTGCGCCGATCATGGCCGGCACTTTCCTCGTCGCCGGACTCGCCACCCTCTCGCTGCCGGGCCTGGGACCGTTTGTCAGTGAATTCCTGGTTCTGATCGGCACTTACAGCCGCTACCCGGTGGCCGCGATCTGCGCGACGATCGCGCTGGTCCTGGCGGCCCTCTACGTGTTGTGGATGTTCCAGCGGATCATGACCGGACCGGTCACGAAAGGCAATGAACAGATCGGCGACCTGGGGCGCCGCGAGCTCATGGTCGTGACACCGTTGATCGCTCTGCTCCTGGTCCTCGGGATCTACCCCAAACCGATCCTGGATGTGATCGATCCGGCTGTCGGCCACACCTTGACCGTCATCCATGAACCGGACCCGACGCCTGCCGTCGCCGAACCCGACGGAGGAGGACCACGATGAACTCTGCTGTAGACGTGCTGCCGGCACCGTCCATCGAATACGCCCAGCTCTCCCCGATGCTGATCGTTTTCGGGGTGGCGGTGGCCGGAGTGCTGGTCGAGGCATTCGCACCGACCCGGTACCGCTACGGCGGGCAGTTGGTGTTGAGTATCGGTGGTCTGGCCGCCGCCTTCATAGCTGTTGTGGCACTTGCCGGTACCCGCGTATCCGCCGCTGTGGGTGCGGTTGCTGTCGACGGGCCCGCCCTGCTGCTGCAGGGCACCATCCTCGTGGTGTCGGCGTTGGCGATCCCGCTCATCGCGCAACGGACATCCGTCGGTGTCGCAGCCGATGTCGCGGTGGGTTCGACCGCCCCGGGCGGACGAAACGTTCTGGACGCGTTCACATCTGCGGCCGCGACCGTACCCGGCAGCGAGAACGAGCAGACCGCAACCCGGGCCGGGGTCATCCAGACCGAGGTCTTTCCACTGGTGATGTTCGCCGTGGGCGGGATGCTGCTGTTCCCCGCATCGGACGATCTGCTGACGATGTTCATCGCACTCGAAGTGTTGTCTTTGCCGTTGTACATGCTCTGCGGCCTGGCCCGCAGGCGTCGCCTGTTGTCGCAGGAGGCGGCACTCAAATACTTTCTGCTGGGGGCATTTTCGTCGGCCTTCTTCCTGTTCGGCGCCGCTTTTCTCTACGGGTATGCGGGATCTGTTCAGCTCGACGAGATCGCTGCCGCGATCACCGCAGAGTCCGGTGATCGGACCTTCGCATTGATCGGTGCCGGACTGGTCTCGGTAGGACTTCTGTTCAAGATCGGCGCGGTGCCGTTTCACTACTGGATCCCCGACGTCTACCAGGGTGCGCCCACCCCGATCACCGCGTTCATGGCGTCGGCCACCAAGATCGCGGCGTTCGGCGCCGTCCTGCGCGTTTTCTATGTCGCGCTGCCGGGACTGAAAGACGATTGGCGCCCGGTGATGTCGGTGGTCGCAATCGCGACGATGATCGTCGGTTCAGTTGTTGCGATCACCCAGACCGACATGAAACGGATGCTGGCGTATTCCTCCGTCGCGCACGCCGGATTCATTCTGACCGGTGTGATCGCCGTCAGCCGAGATGGTCTGTCGTCGACCATGTTCTACCTGGTGGCCTACGGTTTCAGCACGGTGGGAGCGTTCGCCGTGCTGACGCTCGTCCGCGACGATTCGGGCGAGGTGACCGCGATGGCGCGGTGGGCCGGCCTCGGACGTCGGTCACCAACGGTGGCAGCGGTTTTCGCGTTGTTCCTCTTGGCCTTCGCCGGAATCCCCTTGACCAGTGGGTTTGTCAGCAAGTTCGCGGTATTCCAGGCCGCGGCGTCCGGCGGCGCCGTACCCCTGGTGATCGTCGGTGTCCTAAGCAGCGCAATCGCGGTGGTGTTCTACATCCGGGTGATCGTGGTGATGTTCTTCACCGAACCCGACGCCGACGCCCCGCGGGTGGTGATGCCCAACCTCGCCACCTCCGTCACCATCGGGATCACCGCCGCAGCGACCATTCTGATCGGCATCTTCCCGCAGCCGCTGCTCGATCTTGCCGACGGTGCCGCGGTGTTCGTTCGCTGAGGTCGGACATCGAGTCGCTTTCGCAGTCACCCAACAGGTTTCGGGGACTATGCGCGTCACGCCTTGTTGCCCTTCAACAGACTGACGCCCGGACGCCGGTGGAACCAGTTCGGATCTAGTTTGCCTGACGAACGTACGTCCCTGGCGCCGCACACTGGGGCGGGTGCTGAGCTGAACCGAGCGACGTCGGCGCCTCCACACGTCGACCGGCCCGTTCGGTCACCCAGTCGGCCCAGTTCTCCCACCACGACCCGGCTTTCTTCGTGGCACCCTCGAGCCATTCGTCTGGGCCACCCGAATCCATGGACCCGACGAAGTAGGAGGCCTTGGGATTTCCCGGCGGATTGACGAGCGAAGCTATGTGCCCGGCATTGGACAACACGTAGGTATTGTCCCCGCCGAGCAGCTCAGCGGTCCGAAAGGTCCCCTTCCACGGCGTGAGGTGATCGTTCACAGCTCCGACGACATACGCCGGGATCTTGATCGTGCGCAGATCCACCGGCAAGCCAACCGCCGTCCAACCACCGGGCGTCGGAATCGGGTTGTGGCGGAAGATGTCCAGGAACTGACGGTGCAGAGCTCCGGGAAGATTGGTGCCGTCCGCGTTCCAGGCCAGGATGTCGAACACCGGTGGATCCTCGCCCATCAGATAGTTGTTGACCCAGTAGTTCCAGACCAAGTCGTTCGGCCGCATCCACGTGAAGGCACTTCCCATGGCGCGCGCACTGGTCACTCCCACCTGCTTGGCCCGCCAACGTGCGAAGTCGATCAACCGAGCCGACGAGAACGCGCTGATCGGGGCCGACTGGCCGAAGTCCAACAGGGTCACGGCGTACGAAACAGAACCCACCGACGAATCACCTGTCGCTGCCAACTTGTTGAGCACGGCGGTGTTGAGGATGCCGCCCGCGCAGAATCCGATCACATTCACCTCATCGGCGCCGCTGACCTCGCGGACAGTCGCGATGGCGTCGAGGATCCGCTGTGCATAGGTGTCGACCGACCATTCCGACTGGTCCGACGAGGGGTTTCGCCAGGAGATGATGAAGGTCTGCATGCCACGGGAGACTCCGTACTCGACGAACGAGCGGCCCGGCCGCAGATCCAGGAAGTAGTAGCGCCCGATTGGCGGCGGCACGATGAGCGTGGGTCGCTCGAGCACGGTGTCAGTCGTCGGCCAGTAGTGAATCACCTCGGCGACGTCGTCTTTGTCGACGACACTTCCCGGCGTGAGAGCGAGATCCTCGCCGACCTTGAGCGCGCCACGCTTGGCCATCGACGGCATACCGCCGTTGTGGCGCACGTCCCCGGCAAGATTCTTGAAACCACGCACCAGGTTTACTCCGCCGGTGTCGAAGGTTCTCTTGATCGCGGCCGGATTCCCCAGCAGGGTGTTCGTCGGTGCGACGGCACTCGTCACGACGTTCATGACGAATCGGGTCCGCTCGGCACGCTCGTCACTCGCGTTCGAAGCGACCGCTTCGACCATGGAATCAGTGGCCTTACATCCGGCGAGGTAGAGCTTAGCGACCCGCGAGTAGATCGGATTCTCTGTCCATGCCCGGTCCTTGAACCGCAGATCACCTCTGGCAGGGGCTATCTCAGACTTTCCGGCAACAATCTTCGCGGCCTCGACCGCGAATGAGGCACTGGTTCGGGCGATCGGACCCAGCGAAAGCGTTGCCGCCACGCCGTCGATCAGACCGCCGAGCGTTGGTACCGAGACGACCTCCGTCGCGCCGACTGCCGCCGCAGAATGGTTTTTCAAATCTTGGTCAGCCACCATGTCCACGCTCCTCACTCTTACATGAAAGCTATTCCGCACTAGTGATTTACGCAACAATTTGATGAAAACGCTACCTTGTTCACATGAGTGTGATCTCCGAGGCGTCAGACATACAAAGTGGAGCACTGGCCATCAAGCCCTGCGACGTGGCATCGTTGGTTTGCCGGCAGAGCCGCCGCTGGAAACGAACACGGCGGTAGGCAGATTGGTGATATCTATCGGGTAGCTCCGCGGGCGGCCCTGGTCTGTCCGACGCAGTCGAAGTTCCACTCACACCGGCGTTCGGCAAACTGAACAGGAAGACACCGACATGAGAATCGACGTACCCGAGGGCAAAGACCCGATCACCTACGTGTGGGGCGAGATGGTGCCGGTGATCGGTGGAGCCGCAGCCAATTTCTCGATGAAGGTCTATTCGGATTCCACGCTGGGCCTTCGAGAGTTCGAGGCGGCGCGGCTCCGGATCGCGCAGATCAACGGCTGCATTTTCTGCCAGGACTGGCGCACCGAGCGGGACGGCGAAAAGGTCGAGCCGACGTTCGCTGATGCGGTCGAGAATTGGCGCACCACCGAGGCCTTCGACGTCCGCACTCGCCTGGCCGCGGAGTACGCCGAACGGTACGCGGTGGACCATCACGGCCTCGACGACGATTTCTGGTCGCGGATGAGTGCCGCCTACGAGCAGCGCGAAATTGTCGAGCTGAGTATGTGCCTGGGTTCATGGCTGGCGTTCGGCCGGCTCAATCGCGTCCTCGGACTCGATACCGCCTGCGTACTACCGAACCACTGACCCGCCTACCCGCTGACCAGCGCGACGATGTGTCGACACGCCAGAAACGTGCGCGGGTCGTTCAGATCACCCAGGGAAGCCCGACGATCGATCGAAAGTCCGAGCTCCTCAACTTGATCGTCCACCTGTTCTTCTGCGACGACACGATGGCATGGAGCCTTGTCTGGCCGGCCCTCGCCGACGACGAAGACATCACGGGTGGCTTCGAGAGGTACAAACGTTCATCCACTGCGACCAGGCTCCTATGCGTTCGAGGCATCATCAGACGACCGAGCTCCGGTGGACTGCCGAATCACGCTGTGATTCAGTCCACCCGTTGTCATCCCTGTGATGCAGAGCACTAGTGTACTGGCCGGCCCCGGAATCGCAATTTCACCCCGAGATCTCCACCCCGTCATAGCTGCCGAACATGTCTCCTTCGGGCAATGGCATCTGCAGGTACACATCAAGGTGCCGGATCTTCGCGTTGTCGTCGTATTCGTAGACCGTCAAGGAATTGACCACGCTCTTGAACTCCCCGACCGTGCTGCGCTCCTCCAACTCGAGAAACACGATGTTTCCGACCTCGGTGACCCGCTTGAACGAGCAGTCCCAATCGGCGTTCGCAGCCCAGGCAGTCAGGAAGCCCACATAATCTGTCCAGTTCATGACCTCTTTGAAGTTGCCGACCCGCACGAAGTCGTCAACGGCGATCAGATCGGCCAGCGGCGCCCAGCTGTCGACCGAGAATCCGGGTTCCTTGGCTGCACCTGCGACAATCGATTTCGTGACCAAGCCGTATTCCAGAGTTTTACGCGACAGCCCGCTGTAGTTGTCGATGACGTCAGTGACGTCCTTCAGAACGATTGACACTTCTTCTCCAATTCGAGGACCGCAGAAATCTCACAGTTCGGCGATGGATTTGAACCTGCTGCCGGGAGCATCCGGTCATCGTCGCATACCACTGTTCGCCGGATCTCAGATGTCGAGAGACCAAAAATCCCCCCACCTGATGGTGAGGGGATTTTGATGGCGGTGGCGGAGGGATTTGAACCCTCGGTACGGGGTTACCGTACACAGCATTTCGAGTGCTGCACCTTCGGCCGCTCGGACACGCCACCGCGGAAGACATTACCGCAGCGGTGGCCCAGGACTACAATCGGCTGGTCAGAGCCGCTTTTGGCCGTTTTCCGCCCGAATGTCAGTGACCGGTCAGCTTGTCCTTGACTTCGTCGGTCTTGCGCTTGACGGCGTCGGCTGCGTCGGTGACCTTCTGCTTGGTGCTCGCGCTGGCCTGGTCGCCTTGACCCTCGTGCTTGAGCTTGTCGTCGCCGGACAGGCTTCCTGCAGCCTCCTTGCCGCGTCCCTTGAGATCTTCTGCCTTGTTCTTGGCGTTGTCGGAAACACCCATGACAATTCCTCCTGAAGGTTCGTTCAGATGACCGCAATTCGGTACACACCTCGCATACCCAGCCGATCGCCAGTCCTAAACCACTCCCGGTTCGCGGCAAGTGACAGACCCACCCGTTTTCGCACCGTCCATCGACAATTTCGTGCGGACGGTGCGAAAGAGGTGGGCGCGCGGCCCGGGCGGTGCAAAACGAGTGG
Source organism: Nocardia sp. 348MFTsu5.1 (assembly GCF_000383535.1). Classification (NCBI taxonomy): domain Bacteria; kingdom Bacillati; phylum Actinomycetota; class Actinomycetes; order Mycobacteriales; family Nocardiaceae; genus Nocardia; species Nocardia sp. 348MFTsu5.1. Next base: position 316,554 of record NZ_KB911512.1, on the reverse strand, counting down.
AGCGCGTCCCGGAACCCGGTCAGGAAGGTCGGTGGCCGGCGAAGAAGTCGCGCAGCACCGCGGCGCATCGGTCCTCGAGGACGCCGCCCCGGACCTGGGGCCGGTGGGTGTTGCGGCGATCGCGGACGACGTCCCAGAGCGATCCCACAGCGCCCGTCTTGGGCTCCCAGGCCCCGAACACGAGCCGGTCCAGCCGGGCCAGGGTGATGGCGCCGGCGCACATCGTGCACGGCTCGAGGGTGACGGCGATGGTGCAGCCGGTCAGCCGCCAGCCGTCGCCCAGCACCGCGACGGCCTGCCGGATCGCGAGAACCTCCGCGTGAGCCGTCGGATCGGATGTGGCCTCACGGGCATTGGCGGCGGCGGCGATCACCCGGCCCTGCGGATCAACGATCACCGCACCCACCGGTACATCCCGGGGATCGGCCTGGGCGGCTGCGGCGAGCGCGGCCTCGATCAGCTGCTCATCGGCATTCATGTGAGCCCAGAGGTCTAATGGCCCAGGCGCTCAAGCGTATTCGACAACTCGTCGGCAAAACCCAGACGCGCTGCGATCATCCCGATCTGTTCGTCCGCGTAGAGATCGGTATCGCCGACGATCACACTCATCACCGAGTCGGGCAGACCGAGGTCGGAGAGGATCGCGAGATCGCCTTCCTCCCAGGGCTCGACGTCGGCAAGCTCGTCGGGGTCGATATCGGGGATGTCGACGTTGAGAACCTCGAGCACATCGGCCGCGATGTCGTAGTCGATGGCGGCGGTGGCATCAGAGATGAACAGCTTTGTCCCCGACGGTGACGGACGTACGACGATGAAGAACTCGTCGTCCACATCGAGGAGCCCGAACACCGCACCGGCGCTACGCAAGCCACGCAAGAGGTTTTCGGTCTCCCGCAGTTCACCGAGGGAGTTGCTGTCCAACGCGGTGAGGATCCACTTGCCGTCCTCCCGGACGACCGCAATGGCAAAGCCGTCTACTTCATCCGCGCGCGCACCAGCCATAGCGGTCACGGTAGCGGGCGGAACCGGTAAACCCAACTCTATTGACAACCGCCACCCGGCATTGCCGGAAGCGGCGATATGCGAATCTGAACTGGTGACACACAGCGCTCCGACACAGCAGCCATCTATCTGCGTTCTGGGTCTCGGTCTGATCGGCGGTTCCCTGCTCCGCGCAGCGGTGGCAGCCGGCCGTACCGCGTTCGGATACAACCGGTCCCAGGAGACGGTGGACGCCGCACTCGCCGACGGCTACGACGCCTCCGCGGACCTCGTCGCGACGCTCCGCCGGGCCGCGGATACGTCTGCGCTGATCGTGTTGGCGACACCGGCCCCGACGATCGATGGGCTCGTCGCGATGGTCGCCCAGCACGCCCCCGACTGCCCCCTGACCGATGTGGTCAGCGTGAAGCAGCCGGTTGCCGATGCGGCACACGCTCACGGGCTGAGCCATCGCTATGTGGGTGGGCACCCGATGGCCGGTACGTCCGAGTCCGGCTGGCCGGCCACCGACCCCGACCTGTTCTCCGGCGCGGTGTGGGTCGTCGGGACCGACGACGGCGCAGATCCGCAGGTCTGGCAGATGGTCGCGCAGCTCGCGCTCGATGTCGGATCGCGTGTGGTCGCGGCAGCATCCGACGAACACGACCGGGCAGTCGCCGGGATCTCGCATCTGCCGCACCTGACGGCAGCGGTCACCGCCGTGGTCGGCGCGGGTGAGGGCGAATTGGCGCTGCGCCTGGCGGCCGGTTCATTCCGGGACGGCACCCGCGTGGCCGGGACCTCCCCGACCGCACAGCGCGCGATGCTCGAAGCGAACTCGACGGCGCTGCTGATCGCGCTCAGCGAAACCATCGATCGACTGACATACGCCCGCGATCAGCTGCGTGATCAGGGCACCGTCGAGACGTTGGTGGCCGACGGGTACCGGGCCCGAATGCACTACGAAAAGGTCAACGGTGTCGACGGGCCACCGGTGGCGGTGACCATCGGCGCACCCGGCTGGGAGGCCGACCTGCGCAATGCGGCCCGCGACGGGGCCGTCTGGACTGGCTAGATCCGCTCGGCCAGACCGGGGTAATCGCGGACGAATCCGTTCTGGTCGACGGTGATGGTGGTCGAAGCCACCGGCCCGACGATGCTGAGACCGGACTTGCCGGGGGTGTACTGCAACGACTCCGCCGCGAACTCACCGGACGGCAGGTACAGGTACGCCGCCGGAACAACCACCGGCTTCGCGGACGGGTCCTGCAGGCCGAGCCGGCGGATCGGCAGTGCGTTCAGGAATGGGCTCAGTGCCAGGTCGACATCCTGGGCGCCACCGAAGTCGCTGCGCTGCATACCGCGGGCGGTCTGGACCAGCCACACGTCCTGCCCGTCGCGCGTGATGGAGATCTGGGTGTCGCCACTGGCCCGCACCAGGTGCAGCGACAGCCGCTTGGTGAGGCCGGTGTCGGTGGTGATCAGGTCGTACGACGCACTGAATGCCTCGTGGTCGGCGGTGGCAGCGGCGATGATCCGGCCATATGCCTTGATCCGGTGGCCGGTCACTGTCACCCGAACCTGTTCCAGACGTTCGGCGCCGATGCCACGCCAGGTCATCATGGCTTTGAAGTCGCCGTTGTCGCCCGCGGCGGGCGCAGGCTGAGCGGGCACTTGGGACACGTCTGGGGAACTCACCACTCCACGGTAGGCGAACCGGTTATCAGTTATCGACCCAACCGGGGTTTAAGGGCCGTTCAGTCAGCCGATTCAGCACGGTACGTATGCGTGAGATAGGGCAGGACGATGTTTCCGTCCTCATCGGATACGTCGGCGGCAAGGGCTTCGACCTCCGCAAGTATTCGGGCCCGATCGGTGTCCGTCGCGGTGATGACGGCGCTGCGGGAGGCCACCATGGCCAGCAATTGTGGGCCGGTCAATGTGCGGTCCCAGCGAACGACCTTGTGCATCAACGGACCGAATCCGGCACCCAATTCCGGTACTCCGGCGGCCACGTACAGTTCGGCTTCGCTGGCTGTCACGATGGCCGTCAATTGATGCACCCACGGCACTGATTCATCACGGATGTTCCAGATCAAGCCCAATGTGCCGCCTGGACGAAGCACTCGTGCGGCCTCGGTTGCCGCGACGTCCGGACGCACCCAGTGCCACGCCTGACCGAACACGAGCGCGTCAACGGCGTTGTCCGCCAACGGGATCTGCTCGGCTGTTCCGATCAGGCCGCGCACGGTGGGCAACTGCGCTTTCAGGACATCGAGCATCTCCGCGTCGGGCTCGACCGCGTAGACCGTGCGGCCCGCATCGATCAGCGATGCGGTGAGTTTGCCTGTGCCGGCACCGATATCAGCGACGACCCGGGCGTCCGCGTCGAGCAGCCCGGCCACTGCCGCGGCCGGATAGTCGGGCCGGCCGCGGCTGTAGGCACGCGCCTGCTCCCCGAACGAGGTGGACATCCGCGCGCGTTCGTCCGGGTCGGTCATCGATTCGCCGCTAGCTTCCGTCGAGACTCACGCAAATCGCCAATGCACCCTTGTCCTCTGCAACCGTCTTCCCGTCCACCTTGATCGAACAGGAGACATCGCTGCCGTCGGCCGCCATGGCACTGACCATCAACTCACGACCGGTGGCTTCCACGGTCGTCGACCAGGGAACACTCGGATCGACAACTGTCTCCTGCCCATCACTGCTGGTGTAGATGATGAAATCGACGTTGCCGGTGACCTCATACGTGACGCTGCCCGACGATTCACCGGTAGTGGTGGTCGTGGCCTCTGTTGTGGTCGAGTCGATTTCGGTCTCGTCGGTGCTTGTCGCATCCGATGTGGCCGTCGATGACGTGGCGACGCCCGGGTCGTCGTTGTCATCACCGGACAACGCCACTGCTGCGAAGACTCCGCCCAGGACGAGGACCAAGAACGCCACGACACCCACGATGATCCAGACGGCCTTCTTGCTCCCACCATCGCCCGGTGGCTGACCGTCGCCGCCATACCCACCGTAGGGAGGTTCACCGTAGGGAGGTCCGCCTCCGCCGTACGGTGCATTCGGATACTGCTGGCTGTAGTCGGGCTGTTGGCTGTACGCGGGCTGACCACCGACAACCGGCTGGCCATATTGATTGCCGCCGTACTGATTGCCGTACTGCTCACCGCCGTACTGCGGCTGCCCGTACTGAGGAGACTGACCATACTGAGGAGACTGACCGGAATCCTGTGACGGCATCTGCGTGGTGCCACTGGGCCCGTAACCCTGTTGATCCGGCGGTGGGCCCCAATATGGTTGCTGCGGCTGCGCGGGATCCTGACCGCCACCCCACGTCGGATGGTCGGAATTCTCGGGATCGTTCTTGTTTCCGGGACCCATCGTGCACTCCTCACGTCGACGGTCAGAGTTCAAACATTACCGGCGCCAGAAGTATGTGCCGCTACTCCACCGATTCGCAGTCCCTTCAATCCGTCACGAGCCGAATTGTGGCCACGGCCAAAACATCAAGCCGCACCTGCGCCGGACCGGTAACATTCGAGCAGATCACGCTCGGCCGTTCTGTTTTCAGCTGCCAACGATGGAGTTCACTGGGATGTCAGACCTCGACCGCGGAACTATTACTCCCGCCTATACCGGCCGCTTTGCGGTGTCGGGTGTGCCGGCCCTGAAGATGCCCGAGGAATCGATGGATCCCGGTGTCGCATATCGATTCATCCACGACGAACTCATGCTGGACGGGAACTCCCGCCTCAATCTCGCGACGTTTGTCACCACCTGGATGGACCCCGAGGCCGAGAAATTGATGGCCGAGACGTTCGACAAGAACATGATCGACAAAGACGAGTACCCGCTGACCGCCGCCATCGAAGAACGCTGCGTCGCCATCGTCGCCGATCTGTTCAACGCACCGGATCTCGATCCCTCCGACGCCTCCAGCGCCACCGGCACCTCCACCATCGGTTCGTCCGAGGCAGTCATGCTCGGTGGCCTGGCCCTGAAATGGCTGTGGAAAGCCAAGCAGAGCGGCACCCCCGGCACTCCCAACCTGATCATGGGCAGCAACGTGCAAGTGGTGTGGGAGAAGTTCTGCCGCTACTTCGAAGTCGAGCCCCGCTACCTCCCCATGGAGGAGGGCCGCTACGTCATCACCCCTGAGCAGGTGATCGACGCCGTCGACGAGAACACGATCGGCGTTGTGGTCATCGCCGGCACCACCTACACCGGTGAGCTCGAACCGGTGAAAGCCATCGCGGACGCACTCGACAAGGTGGCGGCCGACGGTGGCGTGGACGTACCGATCCACGTCGATGCCGCCAGCGGCGGCTTTGTGCTTCCGTTCCTGCATCCGGAACTCGAATGGGACTTTCGGGTGCCCCGCGTGGTGTCCATCAATGTCTCCGGCCACAAGTACGGCCTGACCTACCCCGGCGTCGGATTCGTTGTCTGGCGCAACAAGGAGTGGCTGCCCGAGGACCTCGTCTTCCGGGTCAACTATCTCGGCGGCGACATGCCGACGTTCACCCTCAACTTCTCGCGGCCGGGCAATCAGGTGATCGGGCAGTACTACAACTTCATCCGCCTGGGCCGGCAGGGCTACACCGACATCATGAAGTCGCTGTCCGCCACCGGACAGTGGTTCGCCGGGCAGATCGCCGAAGAAGACGAAATCGAGATCATCACCGACGGTTCCGCCATCCCGGTGGTCACGTTCAGACTCCACGAATCCTGCGAGTTCACCGCATTCGACATCAGCCATGGCCTACGCGCCTACGGCTGGCAGGTCCCGGCCTACACGATGCCCGACAACGTCACCAACCTGGCAGTTCTGAGAGTTGTTGTCCGCGAAGGATTCTCACGCGACATGGCACGCGTCCTGCACCAGCACCTCGTCCAGGTCATCGCCGATCTCCGCAAGCTCAACGCCACCGGCCACCTGTCCGAAAAGCAACACTTCGCACACTGATCCTGCCGGCGCACAGGATGCACGGTCGGCAACTACGCAGGCGGTTGGGGTGATACGCACCCCAACCGTCGCGTGTACCCGCATATTCGGGTAGTGCGCTACTCGCGTTGTCGCATCGTCGGGCGACCACGATCAGTACATGTCCCGACAGACCGGAATTCCTCAAACGCCGCTTCGCGATCTGCTGAAGTCGTCGACGGTGACACTCGCAGTCTTCGTCGCCGGCATCATTCTCACCCTCGCCGCTTGTACGAAAGACGGGTCGTCCGAATCGGATCAGGTCGTCAAGCCATTCCAATCGGTCTGGGAGGCAGGCACCGCGGTGCTCGTCGACTCGGTGATATCGGCGCCCGCATCTTCACCGGCAACCTTGTCATCCGGGGTGTCACTGTGAACGACAACAAGGTGGTTGCCGGGATGCAGCATCGCATCCTGACCTACGTGTACTCGAACGACACCATCCTTCAGGCCGGGGTGGCCAGCCAACTGCACATGCGACCGGAGATCCGGTTGGTCGACGAATCCGACGTGGATTCGGCCGAAGTCGCGATTGTGGTGGCCGACCGTCTCGACGATGCGGTGAAGCGCAATCTGCGCGCCCTGCAGCGCGGCGGAGTTCCGCGGACGATGCTGGTACTCGGGGTCCTCGACGACACCACCGTCGTGGATGCAGCCGAGTCCGGGGTCGCCGGCCTGGTGCGTCGCGCCGACGCGAATGCCGACGCGCTGATCGCACAGATCCGCCGGGTGGCCGCCGGTGGCGGTGTGGTCCCCGCGGATCTGCTCGGCAGTCTGCTCGACCAGGTCGGGCGGATGCAGCGTCAAGCACGCGCTCCCCGCGGCCTCCAGTACTCCGGTCTGGCCGAACGTGAGGTCGAGGTCCTGCGACTGGTTGCCGACGGCCTCGACACCACGGCAATCGCACGTCGGCTGTGCTACTCCGAGCGGACGGTGAAGAACGTCCTGCATGACGTGACAACGCGATTGCAGCTGCGCAATCGTTCGCACGCGGTCGCCTACGCGATGCGAGAGGGCTTGATCTGACCGGTGTTGGCCGACGTCGATCTGGCGGTCTGGGACCACCGAGGAGTGGGTGCGATTCGGCGGGATTCCTGCGGTGACCATCACACTGCGCGTCCGCGATCGACCAGCGGCGACTCGAGGCCGTCATCACGATGGTAAAACAACCCCAGATTCCACACCGCATCCGCGTGACCTCGATGTCCAACTAAAAGAAATCCTATTTTCATGATCATTCAACATGGGTTGCTCGGCCGCTCCATGAACGATCACAAATATCCGCGGCAAAAAAATGTCAAAAGTTTCGATCAAGGGTGGCTTGACCTGCCGTTCCGTGCGACCGTCATAAGGTTGGCCAAGTGGTCAATTTTCCGTCACACGGGAGAGCGCGATGCACTCGATCACTTACCCTTCTTCAACTGCCGATCTCACCACCTCTGTCGAGAAGCTGCCAGGTGTACCCGGCGTCAAGAGGTCAGATGCTGACCGGATCAAAAAAGCGATTGAGGATCGGAATGATTGGACGCGGACCATTCACGGATGTTCGATCGAGATGTGGTACAAGGTCGCGGTTCGACCGGGGGCCTGCGGTTCGCTGTTGAGTGGTTTGGCCTCGATGTACTTTCCCGATACCCGGGTTTTCGGCGAGCCCGGACGGGAATTCGCTGCGGCGGCACGGGAAGCGCTCATTCCGGGCTGAGCGACCATCGCCGAGGCGACCGCCGTCTCCCCGCGCTAACGTGGAGTGGACTTGCCCCCCAGATCCCCATAGTGAGGAACAGAACTCGATGAGCACCCATGACTTCGCCGCCACCACTGCCGATGGCGGCACCAAGCCACTGAAGGAATACGAGGGCCAGGTACTCCTGGTTGTCAATGTGGCGAGCAAGTGCGGCCTGACCCCGCAGTACGAGGGCCTCGAAGCGCTCTACCGGGACAAGAAGGACAAGGGACTCGAGATCCTCGGCTTCCCCTGCAACCAGTTCGGTGGACAGGAGCCCGGAACCGCCGACGAGATCGCCGAGTTCTGCAACGTCAACTTCGACGTCACCTTCCCGATCTTCGGCAAGATCGAGGTCAACGGCGAGGGTGCCGATCCGCTGTACACCTACCTGCGTGCCGAGGCTCCCGGCGAGTTCGGCCCCGATGCCGGCTTCCTCTACGACCACGTCAAGAAGTCGCGTCCGGAAGCCATCGGGACCGACGAGGTCAAGTGGAACTTCACCAAGTTCCTCGTCGGCCGCGACGGCGCCGTCATCAAGCGCTACGAGCCCACCGTCACCCCCGAAGAGATCAGCGCGGATCTCGAGAGCGTGCTCGCCTGATCAGGTCGGCCTGATCCCGACGATCTACCCCCGAAGCCACCGTGGTCACTCGATGACCACGGTGGCTTCGATCGTTACGGGGTGGTCGTGCGCGTGGTGAACGGCAGCACGAGCCGCGACCGATGGGCGGCGTCGCGGTAGATCTTGTGGGTGACCGGACGACCCACCGGCAGATGGAACGCATCGGGCGGCAGCAGCGCGTTGTGCTCGTCGGCCAACGGTTCGTCGTTCGACAACTCCACGGTGAGTTTGTGGCCCGGCATGAAAGTGTTCGCGAACGGGTAGAGCCGCAACACATACTCCTCGATCGTGCCCGGTTCCACCGGCACCGCACGCGTATGCGGGTGATGCGGGTTGCCCTCGGTGGTCCGCTCGTCCAGCTCACGGTGTGAGGCCTTGAGGTACCCGGTCGTGATGAGCTGCCGCTTGCCGTTCGGGGCGTAATCCCACAGGCGCAGAATGAAATTCGTGTCCGACTGATCGATCTCGGCGAAGATGTGCGCGGCACCGGTGCCGATCATCTCCGTAGGCTCTTCGAACACCGGCGTCTCCCATCTCAGGATCTCGACCTTGTCGGTGACGGTCAGCGGAGCCTGATAGAAGCCATCCGGTACGGCGTATTCGGCACCCATCAGCTCCGATTCGGTCGAAAGCTTTTGGCGCGGACGCAGATACAGCGATCGGTATTCGACGTCCTTCGGCGGCCACTGCGCTGCGGTGACCACCTCGCGTGAGCCCTCCACGAACACACTCACGGCCGGCTCGTCCATCACACCGTTGTCGATGCCCTTGATCCAGTAGTCGTACCAGCGGAACATCTTGTCGTGCTCTTCGATGAACGGGCGTGACTGCATGGGCGGGTAGGGCCCGATGTCCAGCTTCTTGGGACCCTTCAACGCATCGAAGAGCTCGATCGTGCCGTCCATGGTCCAGCCGCGACCCTGGTCGATCTGCAGATAGACCGGGATGTCGATGTTCGGCGCCAACGTGATCGGATTGCGCTCCTCGTACCAGTCACCATCGACCTCGTTCATCACGATGTCGAACCAGGCTTCGTGGTGCTTAGGGTAATTCAGCGTATGGACCAGGTTGGGCCACGCCGCGACGTCGGGATCCGTGAGGCGCTCGGCGACGCGTTTCTTGATCTCGTCCGGGGAGTAGGTCTCCAGCATGCGCGACTTCACGTTGTCGGTGAACGCCCAACCGGAGTCGCCGCCTCGGCCTTCACGGGCCGCACGCGGCATGAACCACATGACACCACCGTGATAGGTGGTCTCATAGAAGTCGTAATGTCCGCCGCTGACGAAGATCGCCTTCAGATGCGGTGGGCGTTCTGCGGCGGCGAGAACCTGCATCGAACCGAAGTACGAGATGCCGACCATGCCGACGTTGCCGTCGCACCATGGTTGTGCTGCAACCCATTCGATGAAGTCGTAGGCGTCCTGACCGAGCGAGACACCACCGGCGTTGTAGTTGCCGATGTGATCGCCCTCGGAAGCTCCGGAGCCGCGCAGGTCGCCGATGACGTGGACGTAGTCCTGGTCGACGATGCGAGCGATGTCGCCGGCCTCGATGCAGCCGTCCCACATCGGGCTGGGGCGACGCTGCGGCGGAGTTGTGAGGGCCAGCGCCTGCAACTCCTTGCCGTAGGGGCTCAATGCCACCAGAGCGGGACGGGGTTTGTCATCGACACCTTCGTAGGCATCTGCCGCCAGCTCGACCCCATCGCGCATCGGGATCCGGAGGTCTTTGCGGATGCGGATGATCTGACCACCCGCGTCAAAAGTGTTGATTACGTCCATGAGTCCGTGACTCCTGTTCTCTGTCAAGGCTTCTGGGAGAATTGAGTGCGGTATCCGTGCAACGTTGTGAAGAATGGCGACGGTTCGAGGGTCGGATCTCCCTCGTATCCGAGCTCACCGGCGACCGGTGCGAACGGCGAATACACCGAATCCGTCTCTTGCAGACCCCCGCAGAGGCATCGGTGCGCGGCACCCTGGACACCACCTTCGATGTCGACGCTCTGCCGGAGGGCCTCGGACGCCTGCTCGCGATCGAGCTCGACACCGTAGGGCACACCGTCCGCCCGGCGATACGGATGTCCGAGATACAGGTGATTCGGACGGACCTCATCACGCAGATACTCCAGGCTCGACCGGTAGGCCACCGGATCCTCGTAGCCGGGAAACCCGTTGGCCGCGCCGTGAACCTGCACGGCGTCACCGACGAAGACATCGTTCTGACCGTTCACGACGTAGGCGACAGACCCCGCGGTGTGGCCCGGTATAGAGTGCACCGTCACCGTGACATCCCCACCGAGAGAGATGGTTTCACCACCGCGAACCACCATGGTCGGTTCCATCTCGCCGGAGATGACCGCTTCGGCGGCGGCCAGCTGCTTGGCCTCGCCGTCGGCGTCGTTCAGGTACTGCCTCCGCACATCGGTGTACTGGCGCAGATGCTCTCGCCGCGACCGCAGCAGCGGCGCGTCGGCCTCACCGATCACGACTTGTGCACGGCGACCGGCCATCTCCCACAGCGCATGTGCCCCACCGATGTGGTCGATGTGTCCGTGGGTCAACAAGATCCAGCGAACATCCTCGATGCGGCGGCCCAGCGCCTCGAGCGCCGGAGCCATCCCTTCGGCGGGCGAGGACGCGATCCCGGTGTCGACAATCGCCGGCTGCTCCGAATCGATGAAGAAGCTATAGAGACCGAATCGGCCCCACGGGGAAACGAGCGGATGGATTCTCACGTCGGAAGTCATGTCACTCCCCTGTGGACCGTAGGAACGCTGCTGTCTCCTCGAAAGCCTTGTGGTATTCCGGGATCCACGAGAAATTCTGGATGAATCCGTGGTTGGCTCCGGCGTACCGGCTGATCGTTGCCGCAACTCCGGCCTTCTGTAACCGCTCACCGTAGAGCTCACCCTCGTCACGCATGGGATCGAACTCCGCGGTGATGACAAGTGCCGGCGGCAGTCCGGTCAGGTCCTCACGCTTGATCGGAGAGACCCGCGGGTCAGCCGCGTCCGCGCCACTGTCGAAGTAGAACGAGTTGAAGTACTTCAGCCCGGCGGTCTCCACGCCATAGCCTTCGGCGTTGTGCCGCAACGACGCATAACGATCGACATCGAAGTCCAGGTCCAGTGACGGGTAGAACAGCACCTGGTGGGTGATGCGATCGAAGCCCTCGTCGTGGGCCAGTGCAGCAACGGCCGCCACAAACGTGCCGCCGGAACTGTCACCGGCCAGCGCGAGCGTCTGACCATTCCACGTCAGCGCGTCACCGTTGTCGGCAACCCACTTCACCACGGCCAGGCAATCATCGAGTCCGGCCGGAAAGGCCGCCTCCGGCGCCCTGCGGTAATCGACCGAAATGACCTTCAGGCCGGTCTCTTTCGCGAGGTTCCTGGCGACATGGTCGTGGGTGCTGACGCTGCCGAGGAAGAACGCGCCACCGTGGAAGTAGACGAGCACTCCATAGGAGTCGGCGGCAGCCGGCGTGTAGATCCGGACCGGCACCTCCCCGGCCACGACGTCCTCCACGGCATGCAGCGGCAGACGCAAACTCACCGGCGCGACCTGATCCTCCTCCCCTGCCCGCATCACTACCGGGTCGAGAGGACCCTCGGGTGGTGCCGGCAGGTTGGCGAGGACGTCCGCAATCTGGGAGTTCAATGGCATGTCGTTGACCTCGTCTCTACTTGGCTGCCGGCGTGTGGGCGCCGGTCTTCTGCCCGGGGAACACATCCTCGACTTCGTCTTCGGTCCAACCTTGACGTGAAATCCGCTGCAGCTCATCGGTCTCCGGTTTACGAGTTGCCTGGTACAGCGCCAGCGCCTCCTTGACGGAATCGGCCCGTTGCAGGGCGTCGGAGAGACCGCCCGCGTCCATGATCGCCGAGTTCGCGCCCTGGCCCTGATGATGCAGCATCGAGTGTGCTGCGTCGCCGACGAGCGCCACCGAGTCCGTGTGCCACAGCTCGACCGGATCGATGTCGTAGACCGCCCGAACACTCACAGCGTTCATGTCGAGGTTGCGAGCGATGTTCACGAGCCGCTCGTCGAAGCCTTCCACGGTCGCGATGAGATCATCCTTCGTGATCTGCGGCGCCCACGTGCTGTCCGGACGCAGGGCAGTGATGTCGAAGGAGACCTGGTTTCGGTGGCGCAGCGGCAACAGGTACACCTTGGTGCCGTGCCCGATGTACATCCGGAGGTTGTCGTCGACAACCATGCCGTAGGCATCGTCGGCGGAGATCACCGTGCGGTAGGCGTGCTCACCGGAGAAGACCGGACCCTTGTCGCTGAACAGTTGCTGACGCACAACCGATTTGATGCCGTCGGCACCGATGACAAGATCGGCTTCAACGGTTTTTCCGTCCGCGAAGGTCAGGACCGAACGGTCACCGAGGTCCTCGACGGTCGAGAGTTTGTGACCGAGGTGCACCATGCCTTCAGGGAGCACACCGAGGAGGGCTTCGATGAAATCGCCGCGATGGATCAGGTGGGTCTTGGTCCCTTCGATGTCCCCCGGGATGGCCGGCCAGCCTTCCTTCATGATCGGATCGCCGGTGCCCGTGAGGATCTCGAAGTAGTCGCTCGGTGAACTGACCTTTGCGACGGCATCGAAGATGCCCCACTCGCGAAAACGCGCCATGGTGGACGGACGCAAACCGATACCGGCTCCGACCTCTCGGATCTGGCTCGCCTGCTCGTACACATTGACGTCGGCGCCGAGCAGGCTCAGGGCCTTGGCCGCCGCCGCACCGGCGTAACCCGCGCCGACGATCGCAATGTTCAGATTGTTGAGCTCTGTGGTCTTCATGGGTTTGTCCTTCTCTGTTCGAAAAGCGTCTGTCAGTTCTGGATCGTCAGGAAGTCGGCAGGGTTCTCGACGAAGAGCTTGCTGATGGTGGCCTCGTCCAGACCGGCTTCGCGCAGGTCCGGGATGAGGTCCTCGAAGAGGTAGTTCACGGTGTGGCCTTTGACTCCCGGCCACCCGAGCGGGCTGCAGTTGGCGTCGACGCCGGCGAGTGCCATGTCCAGGTGCCCCTTGCCCAGGAAGCGGAGGAAGTGGTCCAGGCGTTCCTTGCGGGGTCGGGCCCAGAACGGCGGGTCCGGGAGTTCGGTCTCGTAACCGAAGGTGTCGAAGCCGACGCGTCCGCCCTGTTCGGCAATCCAGGTGTCGCGCGTCTTCTCCGCGTTCACACCGTCGTCGACGTGCCCGAACAGAACCCGATCAAGCGGGAGGCCCTCTTCGTTGAAGATGGCGATGGCATTCTCGGCGTCGATCGCCAGGTGCGTCAGGATCGGTACACCGGCGGTCAGGGCAGCGCGAGCGGCGGCACGGTAGATTCGCTTGTCGAGGTCCGTCATCCGACCACCACGGCTCACGCCTACCTTGATGACGCCGGCACGGCTGCCCGTGTTCCCGATGCCGACGGTGATCTCGTGGATGAACTGCTGCGTGAGGTACTCGACACTCGCCCGTTCGAAGAACGGTAACGCGGTGTCGCCGCCGACAAATCCGGTGCAGGCGACGATGTTGACGCCGGTCTTGGCGGACAACGACTTGTAGTAATCGATGTCGCGACCGTTACAGATACCGGTGACATCGACGAAGGTGCCGCCCCCGTACTCATGGAACTTGCGCAGCTTCGGAACGGTCTCGTTGTACCGCTCCTCCGGGGTCTTCCACCATTTGGTGTCCAGCTCGGATCCGGGCATCCCGTACCCGATGTGCTCGTGGATGGCCACGATTCCCAGCTCTTCGGCGGGGATCGGCCCCAGGACGGTGTTCACACTCGACACAACAATCACCTCAGGTAAGACGAAGAATTCATGGATTTCGGCCAGGCCGGCAGATCAGCGCGCAGACAGTAGATCGCGCGGGTTGCCGACGAGAATGCGCTGGGCGTCCTTGTCGGACAGACCCTGCGCGGCGAGAAGCGGCGCGAAGGTCGACAGTATGTAGCTGAACGGGAGATCATATTCGGGCTGACCTTTGGCGACGCCGATAGCGTTGCTGGACAGCAGGATCCGATCGCCGAAGCCGGCTTCGACCAGCTCGATCACGAGGGCGGCACGTTCGGGGTCGGTGAGGTGGACGTCATCGTCGGCACCCACGTGGTCCAGGGCGACATAAGCGCCGCGGCGAGCGATCTGCAGTGGCGCCCCGGCTGCAACCGCATCCTTGCGATCGAGACCGCCCACGACAACACGGTCGGCGGGCACATTCTCGTCAAGGACGACGCCGAGGTCGGCCACCGCGTCGGCGCCGTACCGAATGGAGACCGCGACGCCGGTGGCGAGTGCGGTCCGGGCGGCGCCACGGAACAGGCTTTCCTCGGTGGCCGTCATGCCTGCGTGGTTCGCGGCGGTCACCACCAGCCCCGCTGCACCGCGTCGCTCCACCCGCGGAACCACCATGCCCTCGGTGACCTCCTTGGTGAACAGGTCGGCGAACTTCTCCGCCGGCCACGGGGTGGGCGGATTGGTCTGCGGTGTGAGGAAGTACCCGCCGAGCATCTCTTCCGGGCCCATACCCGTGGACGCGACGATGTGGACACCGGTTGTGCGCGAAAGAGCCTCGTACAGCTTCACATCGCGCCCACCGAACATGCCGCTGCTGTCGACGATCGTCTGCCCTCCGTTCTCACGGAACCCCGTCAGCTTCGCCGCGAGGGTCTCGAAGATCTCGGCGCGGTTGATGGTGATGTCGAAGGCATGTTCCGCACCCGGCATCACGGACAGCAAGGCTTCGTGAACCGAGATGACACCCAATTCATCAGCAGAGACGGGGCCGAGCACTGTGTTGACAGCGTTGCTCTCGGCGCTTTGCGTGCTCTTCATCGGGCACTTCCCTTTCGTCGGCACCATGCCCTGCATGGCGTGGTGAGCATCACACTATGTTTTGTTTTACATAGTGTCAAGTAGGTTATCGGTATGCAAACTTAACAAATTAAACGTAAAGTCAACGCGCGGCGCTGGAGTCCTCCCGGCGCAGCTTGCTACGCGGATCCGGATCAGCGCCCACGTCGCCAGCGACGCCCGCCACTTCGTGGAGCACATCGGTACCCAGGTCAGCGGCCAGCTTCGACTCCGGCTTCGCTCCGAAAAGGCCGACCAATGTCAGGACACCCGAGGCGGCAGCGCACACTGCGCACACCAGGAACCCGAGGCTGTAGCCACTACCGAGTGAGGTCAACGCCAGTTCCTTGATCGCCACCGGCATCTGCAACATGGGGTTGTCCGGTCCGGGCGCCTGGGACGGATCGGTGGGCACTGGGATCACCGGCATCGAATTGAGCGCCATGGCGCCACCCTCCTCACCGATTCCCATGACCGCACCGGTGTGAGCCGCACCCAGATTCGATTGCGCCGCTGCAGCTCCGAGGCCGTCGCGGAGCAGGCCGTTGGCGACGCTGTTCGCCACCGCTGCGACCAGTACGGGACCGAGAGCAAAGCCGAAGTCGCGCAAGAGGTTGGTCGTGGCGCTGGCCATTCCGGCAAGACGAAGCGGAACGGTGTTGATCGCCACGGCGGTGATCGAGGCAACCGTGAAAGCAAATCCGATGCCGAGCAACAACATCGGCGCGATGAAGTCGGTCCACGTCGAGGTCTCGACATCGAATTGCGAGCAGATATACCCGGCGAGGGCCATCAACCCGAAGCCTGATGTCAGCACCCAGCGCGGCGAGACACTGTGGATGAGCCGCGACACGAGCGGCACCAACAGGAACGCCGGCCCCTGGATGACCAGGAACAGCAGGCCGATCTTGAGCGGCGAAACATGTTGCACCGCACCAAGCCAGATACTCATCGAGAAGCAGGTGCCGAGGAAGGCGAACATCCCGACAACAGCGGTGAGACCGGTGATGGCAAATGCGCGGTTGGCGAACAGGTTCAGGTGCAGCAGCGGCACCTCGGTGCGCAGCTCGATGACGACAAACGCGATCAGGCACAGCGCTCCGATGACAAAACCGGCAATGATCGCAGCATTACCCCAGCCTTCTTCGGAGCCCTGGGTCAACGCCCACAGCAGGGCGATCAGGCCGACAGCGAGCGTGACCTGGCCTGGGATGTCGAGTTTGCGGCCTTCCGGGGAGGACGAGTCCTGCGCGCCGAGAGACACCACCAACGAGAAGAGCGCGAAGGCGATCACAACGCCAAATGCCCAGCGCCAGCTGGCGTACTCGGCGAGTGCGGCGGCCATCATCGGCGACACAGCAGCACCGAGTGACAGGAATCCCGCCCACAGCGCAATCGCCTTGGCTCGCGCCTGGGCATCCGGCACCACTGCCGCGATCATGGCCAGCGAAATCGGATAGAGGGCACCGGCACCGATGCCCGAGATGATCTGCCCGATCCACATCACCTCGACCTGTTGCGCACTTGCGCTCAAGGCCGCCCCGACAACGATCAGCCCCGCTCCACCGAGCATCAGGCGCTTACGGCCGAACATGTCGCCCAGCACACCGAACGTCAGCTCGAAGACGACCATCGCAGTGGCGAAAGCCGCACTGATCCAGGTCAACTCAGCCCCGGAGATGTTGAACTCCTGCTGAAACGTCCCGTTCAGTGAACCGGGCAGCGAATACGCCACCTGGGCCACCATGACGGCCAGACATGCGGCGACGAGGGTCGCCAGGTAGCGCGGTGATCGCGCAGTTGTGTCACTCATCGTGTGAGAGCTCCTTGCTCGGGGATTCATGTGCCGCCATCGGCATCTGTGATGCCAATCACGCGCTGATTTAGCAAGGTGTCATAAAACTTTACGTTGTGTCAAGGATTTCAGAAATCGGTGGTCCACACCCCACGGAAGGCAATCGCCCTGGCCTAGGGTTGCTTCATGAGCAACCTCCGTGCGGCGCAGAAGCAGCTGACCCGCAAGCTTCTGCTGACCTCGGCCCTGGATCTCTTTCAGGTGAAGGGCTACGCGACCACCACAGTCGACGACATCGCGAACACCGCCGGCACCACGCGCCCGACGTTCTACGCGTACTTCCCGTCCAAATCCGACCTGATGAAGGCGCTGTTCGATGAACAATTGAACGAGGTCCTCCAGCGCAATCGGTCGACCGAACATGGCTCGACCGCACCCGATCTGGTCGCTGTCGTGGCCAAGGGCACCCGAGAGGCGATCGGGGACTGGTTACGTGACGCGGTGACGCACTGGCCCGACATCCGGCCGATCATCCGCATCGGTCGTGACGCCGTGGTCATCGATCCCGCCTTGGGCGATCTCGTCGAACAGTGGTTGACAGAGGCCATCAGCGATATTGAGGACGGCCTCGACCAGGCCGGCCGTTTCGACCCTTCGGTTCGATATTTTCGCGGCACCCTCGCCATGGCCGAACTCGATTTTGTCGCTCAACGCTGGGACGGGGCCGACTGGAAACTCACACAGGAGCAGATGATCTCCGAATTGATCGACTCCTGGACCCGCCTGCTCGGCGCGGCGGAGTAGATCTGTTCGCCATTCAGCTTGTGGTGCAGAAGATCTCGGTGGCACCTACTCGAAAGTCGCTACCTCGACGAAGATCTCCCACAACCACGCGATGAACTTCTCATCCGCCAGCCGCGGATTCCAGACGACGTCGACACCCAGCGCCGGGACCGGCAACGGAAACTCCTCGATCCGGATATCAACCAGATCACGCATCGCGCTGGCAACCCGAAAGGTATGCACAGCAACACCTTTCACTTCGGAAACCAGATGTGGAATGAGCAGGAAATCGGACACGAACTGCCCGATCCGGTAGTCGAGACCACCCGCGTCCATCGCTGCATACGGCGACACTCGCTGCGGGGTGTCGTACGCGACGTGGGGCAGCGAGGTGAGCAGGTCCAGCGCCGACGCATCGGGGTCGGTGTCCGGATGCGCGATCACGACCCAACGATTCTCGTACAACCGCCGCCGCGGGTAAGGCGAGGTGAATGCCTCCGACACGAGGACCGCATCGACCCCGCCGTCGATGAAGTCCTGGGGCTGCGGCGAGGTGAAGTTGCGTATCCGCAGAGTCGCGTTCGGAGCCCGTTCGGCGACCAGCCGCGCCAGACGCGCGCCGACCACGAACGCGGTACTGCTGGTCATCGCCACCGTGATGGTCCGGCTGTCTTCACGAGGATCGAACCCTGGAAAGTCCACCAATCGTGCTGTCTGCCTCAGCAGTTCACGCAAGGGTGCAATGAGCTCCACGGCGCGGGGAGTGAGCACCAGCCCACTCCCCTGCCGCTCCACCAGATCATCACCGACCAGGCGGCGCATCCGCCCCAGCGCATGGCTCATCGCCGGTTGCGACATGCCCACCCGCACGGCGGCACGGGTGACCGATACTTCCTCGAGCAATGCCAGCATCGGCGCCAACAGATTGAGGTTCACCGAAGCGAGGCGATCCAGACCGGAGTCGCTCGCCGTCTGATCGTGGGGCGGGTTCATCCACACAGACTGTACTCACGGGCCGCGGGCCGAATCCCCGATGTCAGACACCGGTGAGCTTCAACGCGGCCACCGGGCAGGCCCGGACAGCGGCGGCAGCGAGTTCCGCACTGCTATCGGGAAGGTCTTCGACATCGACGACGAGTTCCCCCTCGTCATCCAGGTGCACGACCTCGGGAGCGACACTTTCACACAGGCCGTGGCCCTCACAGCGCATCCGATCAAGCACGATTCTCATGCGGGGACAACCTCCAGAATCTTCAGTTCATCGATGGAACGAGTGATGTTGCTGGGAATCCGGACCGGCTCGGCAGCCACCAACCGCCGGGCCTGGTCGACCAGCGCGCCGATGACGGCGTGCGCTTCCAGGCGGGCCAGGCCCTGGCCGGCACAACCATGGGTGCCGTAACCGAAGGAGAGATGGTCGATCGGATTCCGTTCGATCGAGAAGGTGTCGGGATGGTCGTAGTGCCTCGGGTCACGGTTGCCGGCGCCGAACAGGATCGCCACCTGGGATCCGGCCGGCACCAGTGCCCCCTCGATCTCGACGTCCTTGGTGACGAACCGGCCCCAGGCATGGACGGGCGCCCAGAATCGGAGGACCTCGTTGAACGCCGCCGGTACAAGTGCTGGGTTCTCTCGGACAAGATCGAACTGGTCGGGGTGTGCCGAGAAGAGCGCGACGACGTTGCCGATCGCGGCGATCGTGGTATCGACGCCCGCCCCCAGGTATTGATGGATTATGTGGCCGGCGGCGTTCTGCGGGATATCACCCCTCTCCTCGGCATCGAAGATTCCTCGACCGACAGAGCCCGGCGCCAGGTCCTCGGCCCTGACCTCGGAGCACCAGCCGTAGAGCTCGCCGGCGATCGGGAAGTTCTCCGCAGTGCGTTGATTCATCGGGCCGATGACCTCCATTGCCGCCTGGCCCCACCGCAACATGTTGTCGCGCACGGATCCGGTGAAGCCGATCAGGTCGGCGACGATCTCGAGCGGAAGCGCGCGGGCGAGCGCATCGATCGCCTCGAACGATCCCTTGGCAACCAGCTCTGCGACCAGCGTCTGCGCCTTCGCGTCGATCTGAACCTTCAGTCCTCGCAGTGCTCGCGGTGAGAGATTCTCGGTGAGAGCCTTCCGCAATTCCTTGTGGACTGGTGGATCAGAGGCCAACGATGTGCCCTGCAACGCCTCGTTGACCGCTGGATTGAAGCCGATCGTCCGAGACGAGAACGTCTCGGGATCGCCGAGGGCAGCCCGGATGGCGTCGTATCGGGTCAGGGCGAAGGCGTTATTGGTGGGTAGATGGACCACCGCGCCGAGGTCGCGGAGCTGGGCGAAAGTGGGATAGGGGTCGGTCAGGATGTCATCGGCAAACAGATCGATGCCGGATGTTGGGGGCTGGCTTTTGGACATGCACTCAGTGAAGTGATCCCACTCACATAAATCCAACTCATATTTTGCATGGAAGAACATGCACGAAGTGCATGTCGTTGCTCCTGGAGGTCCTGCCGAGGCGACCGGCGGCACCGTCAGAGTCGGTGGGCCAGGTCCGATGCGATTCCATCGGCCCCCATGCGCAAAGTGGCCACCAGCGACGGCAGCCGTTGCCGGTCATAGCGAACTGACGGGATCGAAACCGACAGTGCAGCAACGGCTTTACCGGCGGAGTCACACACCGGGACGCCCACGGCGACAACGCCGCGTTCGGAGCGACCCTGGTTGACCGCGAATCTCTGCTTTCGGATCCGGGCCAGTTCGGACCGCAAGCGAGCCAGGTCTGGACGCTCGGCCGGCTCCGCGTCGTCGCGGACCGAATAGGCCGCGTCCAGTTCCTCGTCGGACATCTCAGCCAGCAACAACATTCCGCCCGAGGTGCGGTCGGCGGCAAAGACCATGCCTTCGCGTGACCCGACCCGCAGCGCCTGCCCGGACTCCACCGACGCAATGAAACGCACCTCGGTACCGGTGCGGATGGTCAGATTGGCCGACTCGTCCACCGCCTGCACCAGTCGCTCCATATGAGGCAGCGCGACTGACCTGAGCCGAGAGGTCGCCGAACGGGAGTGTTCGGCCAACTGGAGCACCGGACCGGCACCGTACTGTCGCCCCGGGTATTGCACCGCGAAGTCGCGGTAAACCAGCATCTGCAACAGCCGATGAGCCGTCGAACGCGCGACGCCGAGTCGCTCGGCCGCCTCCGCGACGGTGAGTTCACCTTCCAGTTGCAGGACGGTGGCGAGCCTCAACGCGCTGTCCACGCTGGCAATCGCATAGGTCGGCAGACTCTTCTGCGACTTCTCCATGTCATTCTGTATAGCAGAATATGTTGTTCTGCCAGTGTGGTCCTGGGTCACTCTTGTGCCATGACTTCGACCGACAATCCTGTACGGCTGCACCCCGCGGTTGCGCCGAATCAGCCCGATGTGACGCCGGCGCTGGAAGCGCTTTACCGCGGCTTCGAGTCCGAACTGCTCGTGCCACTGTGGACCGAGATCGGTGACCTCATGCCGGCGCATCCGCGATCCCGCGCCGTCCCGCATCTGTGGAAGTGGTCGAACCTGGTGCGCCTTGCCGAACAGGCCGGCGACCTCGTGCCCGTCGGCCGTGGCGGTGAACGCCGCGCGATCGCACTGGCCAACCCCGGCCTGGGCGGACGTCCCTTCGCCACCCCCACACTCTGGGCGGCAATCCAATATCTGATGCCCGGCGAGGACGCTCCCGAGCATCGCCACACCCAGCACGCGTTCCGATTTGTCGTCGAGGGGTCCGGCGTCTGGACAGTCGTCGGTGGTGACGCCATCCCGATGAACCGCGGCGACTTCCTGCCGCAGGCCGGCTGGAATTGGCACGCACATCACAACGCCACCGACAAGCCGATGGCCTGGATCGATGGCCTCGACATCCCCTTCCAGTACCAGTCCGAGGTGCAGTTCTTCGAGTTCGGTCGGGATTCGATCAGCGACCCCGAGCGGATTACACCCGAACGATCTCGCTCCGAACGGCTGTGGGGTCATGCGGGCCTGCGCCCACTGAGCGCCACGACACTCACGCCGGGCAGCCCACTGCTCTCGTACAAGTGGGAGTTCACCGACCGCGCACTGAACGACCAGCTCGCGATCGAGGCCGAAGGCTTCGGCGGCACGGTCGAACCCGGCCATGCCGCGGTCCGCTACACCAACCCCCACACCGGCGGCGATGTCCTCCCGACAATGCGCACCGAGTTCCACCGCGTTGTCCGCGGCGCCGAGACGGCCCCGGTCAAGCAGACCGGTTCGTGCGTCTACCAGGTGTTCGACGGTTCGGGCACCGCGACGGTCGGCGACCGAAGCTGGACCGTGTCCCGCGGAGACCTCTTTGTTGTGCCGTCCTGGCAGCCGTTCTCGGTGAAATCCCAGGCCGGAACCACCGACTCCGACTCCGGAGCCCTGGATCTCTTCTGTTTTTCCGACGCCCCGATCTTCGAGGCGCTTCAACTCGACCACATGGAGGTCACCCGATGAAACTCGCAACCATCCGCTCCAACGGAACGACCCGCGCGGTCAAGCTCGACGGCGAGCTGCTGATCGACCTGGGCGTCGCAGACCTGGGTGTCTTCTTCTCCCAGGGCAATTGGGAGCAACAGGCCCAGGCGGCGCACGCCGACGGCGCCACGACTTATCCACTCGAAGGCGCCGACTTCGCGCCGGTGGTCCCGCAGCCGTCGAAGGTTGTGTGCGTCGGCCACAACTACAAGAACCACATCAAGGAGATGGGTCGCGAGCTCCCGTCGTACCCGACGTTGTTCCCCAAGTTCGCCGACACCCTGATCGGCGCGAACGACGACATCGTCAAACCTGCCGAGACCGATGCCCTCGACTGGGAGGTCGAGTTGGTTGTTGTCATCGGCAAGCAGGTGCGCCGCGCTGACGATGCCGAGGCCGAGTCAGCGATTGCCGGCTTCACCGTGATGAACGATGTGTCGGTACGCGACTGGCAGTTCCGCACCATCGAGTGGACCCAGGGCAAGATCTGGGACTCCTCCACCCCGGTCGGCCCGTTTGTCGTGACGCCCGACGAGGTCGGCGGAGTGCGCCCGGCCCTCGAGGTCACCACCACCGTCGACGGCGAGGTCATGCAGCGCGACGACACCGGCACCCTGCTGTTCGACCCGGTCACACTCGTCAAATACATCTCGACCGTCATCCGGCTCAACCCCGGCGACCTCATCGCGTCCGGCACCCCCGCCGGTGTCGGGCACGCCCGCGACCCGAAGGTCTACCTGGTCGGCGGCGAGACCGTCGTGACCAGTGTCTCGGGCCTCGGTTCGTGCACCAACAAGGTCGTGAAGGAATGAGCCGCAGCTTTGCCGACGCGCGGCGGTGGATGCAGCGGGGAACCGAACTCTACCTCTCCGCGGTCGACCGCCTCGACGAAGCCGGATTGGCTGCCGGGTCAGCTCTACCGGACTGGACTCGCCGGCAACTGGTCGCCCATGTCGCCGCGAATGCCGATGCGCTCGGCAACCTCGTGCACTGGGCGAAGACCGGTGTCGAGACTCCGATGTACGCGTCCCCCGAGGCCCGCGCCCAAGGGATCGAAGAAGGATCTCGGCGATCGACGTCTGCGCTGCTCGCGTGGGCGCGATCGTCTGTGGACCAGCTCGAGGAAGCCATGTCCCAGCTTTCCGACGAGCAGTGGGAGCGGTCGATCGTGACCGCTCAAGGTCGGACCGTCCCGGCCACGGAGATCCCGTGGCTGCGGGCGAGGGAGGTGTGCGTCCACGCTGTTGACCTCGGCATGGCCGTCACCTTCGCCGACCTGCCCACGGACTTCCTGGCGGCGATCGGTACGGACATCGTGGCCAAACGCTCCGCTACGCCAGCGGTGGCACTGCACCTCGAACCCACCGACAGCGCCATCGCGTGGGATCTGCCGGGCGCAGAACCCGCGGTGGCCATCACGGCACCGCTGTCCGATCTGGTCGCCTATTTGAGCGGCCGCACCATCGACCTGTCGACCTCTGACGGATCTCCCGCGCCGGCACTGCCGGCCTGGCTCTGAACGGACCACATCATGACTACACCTGACGTCATCGTCGTCGGCGGCGGAATCGGCGGCCTCAGCGCTGCATTCGCCTTGACCCGGCAGGGTCTCACCGTGCGAGTCCTCGAGCGGTCGGCGGAGTTCGGTGAAGTGGGCGCAGGCCTGCAGCTCGCACCGAACTGCACGCGAATCCTCGATGACTACGGCTTGCTCGACGAGGCCAAGAGCCTCGGCGTCGTCCCGCGGGCGATGGTCATGCGCGATGCCGTCGACTCCACCGATCTGACCAAGTTGGACCTGGTCGACCTCGAACGTCGATATGGATTCCCGTACATGGTCATTCACCGCAGCGATCTCCACGGTCTGTTCCTGCGGGCCTGCGAGCGGGCCGGTGTCGAGCTGGTCACCGACGCCAAGGCGGTCGCCTACGAAAACACCGCCACCGGCGCGCGGGTGCGCCTGGCCAACGGTGACGAGCATGAGGCCGGGGTGGTCATCGCAGCCGATGGCCTGCACTCGGTCGCCCGCAAGCTGCTGGTCGACGACGAACCGGTCTCGTCGTCCTACGTCGCGTACCGTGGCACGGTTCCGGTGGCTGAGCTGGTCGATCGTCCCATCGACCTGTCCGAGGTCGTGGTCTATGTCGGGCCCCGCCACCACTTTGTTCACTACGGACTACGTGGCGGAGAAATGCTCAACCAGGTCGCCGTCTTCGAATCACCCAAAGCCCTTGCCGGTGAGGACGACTGGGGCACACCCGACGAGCTCGACGGCTCGTTCAGCAGCGCGTGTTCTGCCGTGCGTGAAGGTATCCCCCTCATGTGGCGCGACAAGTGGTGGCGGATGTACGACCGCGACCCCATCATGACGTGGGTCAAGGGGCGGATCGCGCTGCTCGGCGACGCGGCGCATCCACCGTTGCAATACATGGCCCAGGGCGCGATCATGGCCATCGAAGATGGCTGGGTACTCGCCGAACACGTTGCCCGCCAGCGCAACTCCGAGGACACGATCAACTGGGATGCCGCCCTGACCGCATACGAAGCCGTGCGTCCTGAGCACTGCCGACGGGTCTTGACGACCGCACGCGAGTGGGGAGAGCTGTGGCATCTCGAAGGTGTGGCACGGGAACAACGCAATGTCTTGCTGCGTGCCCGCGACACCCACGACTACTCGTACACCGACTGGATCTACGGCCCCACAGCCCTGTTCCCTGGTGACGAGCCACCGATGTACCCGATCGTGTCGCTGCACTCCGCCGCCGAAACCGCGTCAGAAGTGGTTCGCCCAGTTCTCGACCTACAGGTCAACAACTAACTCGCCTCGGTATCCTCGTCGAAGTCTTCGTCGTCGTCATCGATGGCCTCGTCTGACGCGCTGAGTTCCAGATACGGCCGCTGGAACGCGCTGGCGGCGACCTCGTTCGGGTCGTCCTCGGTGATCTCCACAAACGCCACCTGACCCCAGTTGATGACAAACGCGGAGTCGTCGGCGTCGAGGGTGAGCACCAGCGGCGGCACGACCTCTTCGATGTAGTCGGACGTTCCCGGCACCGCGATGGTCTCGTTCGCGCCGACGATGCTGCGTTCGATCTCCCGCGCGACGTCATCGCGCTCGGCATCCTCGAAGGTCAGGATGTACGGGATCTGCGGACTCGAGACATAAATGGTCATGGACCCAATTGTCGCCGAGGTCATATCAATTCACTTCGCGACCCCCCTCGGCCACAGAAATGAGAAAAGCCCTCCGTCCCGCCGCGAGGGTTTCGATCTCGCTCTCGACGGCTGCGCAGCCCGGAGGTCGGATGTCCGCAGAGGACATCGGCGCGGAGGTGTGGGTTCGCTCGTCCCCAGCGCGAGGGCGGTGCGCCACCATGAGCTGTACGCATACGCGGCATGGCGAGCTGCGCATGCAGCGTCGATCGTTGTCAGGCCATTTCAGGTACGTGCAGATGAGCGATCGCCAACTCGAACTCTGCGACCTCGAGCAGCCGCGCACCAGACTGGCGTATTCCCGACGTTCTGATGGTCTCGGACTTGTCCCTGCTGCCGCTCATCGCCTGGGCGGTGTCGAAGGTCACCGACGACACCGCGCGACCAGCGGCAGGATCGACCAGCAGGCTGGCACTGCAGAACCCACTGAGCTCCGCCATCGCGGAGACGGACTCCGACTTGTACACATCGACAGCGCGGTCCTGGTCACCCGGCTCGAACTCGAGCCATGTGACGCGCACACCGGCGCCGCGGTGCGAGCGATGTTCGCGGTGCACAACGGCGATCTCCCACTGCGCAACGGTCATGGTGGCGTGGAAGACGCCGGCCGCGGCGTCGCGGAGTTGCGAGACCTGCCCTTCGCTCGCGCGAAGAGAGTCCTCGTCCATCCAGGAGCTGGTGGCGATGCATCGGCCGGAGCCGTGGTCGACCAGCAGAGACAGTCCGGCGCAGCCTTCGATGCCGGCGAGCGCGGGCATCACGGTATCGCGAATGTGCACGATCCCGACGTCGATAAACGACGGATGTGCATGAATGGTCGTAGAGCGTGCATACACGGTCGACACCCTTCTCCTCGGGAGGCGCCCAGCGGCGCCGACGGGTCGAACCCGACTCACTCACACTCCTCCACCGGGCCGCGGCGAGTCAACGGTCGCCATAGTCGACATGGGCAACTGACCGAACGCGCCGAAGGTCAGGGTTTTCCGGCAGCTCCACCAAAAGCGTTAAATGACAGGCTTGGTGGAGGGCAAGAATGGCTTCGATACGTTTTCTTCTGTCGACGCACCGGGTTGCCACCCCGAGATCCACGGTCCGGTCCCCTCGCTCTGGTCGAGCACACCTTCCTCCATCCAGGTGTACTTACCGTCGAGCAGGCCGGCAGCGATCCTGCCGTCGGTATCGTCGGTGTTGCGCCACAGCGCAGCAAACAGTGTCTCCACTCGCAGCGTTGCTTGCTCGCAGAAGGCCTCGGCCAACTGGTAGGCCGCTTCGCCTTGTGCAGCGTCGTCGGTGCGCTGACTTTCCGCGCGAACGATCACCGCGGACATGGCGAACAACTCGGCGCCGATGTCCACGATCCGGCCGAGGAAACCTTGCCGATACTCCAGCTTGGCCTGCCAACGGGCCATCCCGTACAGCATCGAGCGAGCCAGTTTGCGGGAACTGCGCTCGATGAAGCGCAGATGTGTTGCCAGCGAGCCGAACTCGCTGTACGACCTCGGCAACTGCCCCTTGCCTGCGACGAGTTGCGGCATCCACTTGGCGTAGAAGCCGCCGGCCTTGACTGCAGACTTCGCCTTCGCTCTCAGAGCTGCCTCGGAATTCAACAGGTCACCGGCCACAACGACGTGCGCATCGGACGCCTCGCGCGCGACGAGGAGCCGCATGATCTCGCTCGACCCTTCGAAAATGCGGTTGATCCGCATATCGCGCAGCATCTGCTCTGCCGGGACAGCTCGCTCGCCGCGCGCTTTGAGCGAATCGGCCGTCTCGTAACCCCGTCCGCCACGGATCTGAACCAACTCATCGACGACGAGCCACGACATCTCGCTGGCCCACAGCTTCGCGAGCGCCGCCTCGATCCGGATGTCGTTGCGACCCTCGTCGGCCATCTGCCCCGACAGGTCGAGGACAGCTTCGAGTGCGTAGTTGGTCGCCGCGATGAACGAAAGTTTGCTCGCGACAGCCGCATGCTCACCCACAGGCCGGCCCCACTGCACGCGCTCTGCAGACCATTCACGTGCGATCTTCTGGCTCCACTTACTGGCGGCCGAGCACATCGCGGGAATCGCCAGCCGCCCAGCGTTCAACGTGGTGAGGGCGATCTTCAGGCCGTCACCCTCACTCCCGATCAAGTTCTCCTTCGGCACACGGACCTGGTGCATTCGGGTGACACCGTTTTCGATACCACGCAATCCCATGAACCTATTGCGCCGTTCAACAGTGATTCCAGGGGCGGCCGCCTCGACGACAAAGGCAGAGATTCCGCCGCGATGACCCTCGCTCTTGGGCACCCGTGCCATCACTACCAATAACTCCGCGACGACGCCATTGGTGGTCCACAACTTCACACCATCGAGTTCGTAGGCTTCGCCGTTCTCGATCGGGACCGCGGCACTCGCCATTCGAGCGGGATCGGATCCGACGTCTGGTTCCGTGAGCAGGAAGGCCGAGATCGCACCCTTCGCGCAGCGCGGCAGGAACCGCGCCTTCTGCTCCGGCGTACCGGCAAGCTTGAGCGGCTCGGGCACGCCGATCGACTGATGGGCGGACATGAGTGCACCCAGGGAGGGATGCACCGAGCCGATGAGCATCAGTGCCCTGTTGTAGGCAACTTGCGTGAGACCCACTCCGCCGTAATCTTCAGAGATCTTCAGACCGAAGCACCCTAGTTCTGCGAAACCCTTGACGTATTCATCGGGAATGCGTTCTTCCCGCTCGATCACCGAGCCGTCCACAGTGGCGCAGTACGCGGCCAGCTTTCCCAGAAAGCGGTCGCCCTTCGCAGAGTCTTCGGGTGCCGATTTCGGATAGGGATACACCAGATCAAGCTGAAACCTCCCGAGGAACAACTCTTTGCAAAACGAAGGTTTGTCCCATCCTTCGGCCCTTGACTCTTCAACGAGGGCTCTCGACTGTTCCTCGGTCACGTCCAACTTCTGAGTGGTCACCATCTTGACTCCTCCAGGGGCGATGTACCTCCAGTGTTCTCCTTCCCAGAGGGCTGTGGACCAAAACGAGCACTAAATGTTACTGGCAGGTACTGATCGCTTGACCAGACACGGCTCGAGCTCCGGACGGATTGACCTGCGGATCCGGCTGAAGATGACGACCCCGTATCTCGAAGTCCCGAAGGCACTGCAGGACAGTCACTTTCGGTCTCGGCCCAAAATAAACCGTGACTATTGGATTGCTTCAATTGTGGTACAACGTATTTCGTCGCGAGTAACGAAACATACCGGGTATAACTACGTAGCGTCGACCGTATGTACTGGGAGAGTTCGGCACGTCTGCTACTCGAATCGACCTGAAGCACAGTCCCGGCCCCGTACTTTCGGTCAAGACAAGACTGGCCATCGAACCGATACGCGCACGAAGCGATGCCGACTACTCCCTCGGCATGCACCAGCGGCTCGGTATCGCCACTGCACTCCTCGGTGACCCCGAGGTCCTGATCCTCGACGAGCCCGTCAACGGGCTCGACCCCGCTGGGATCCGGTCGATGCGCGACCTGCTGACGGGCTTCGCCAGCCAGGACCGCACGGTGTTGCTGTCCTCGCACCTGCTCCACGAGATCGAGGTCATCGTCGATGACCTGGTCGTGATCGGCAACGGCAAGATCGTCGCGGCCGGCACCAAGTACGAGCTCCTCGCCGCGCCTCGCATAACCGCGTAT
Source organism: Nocardia sp. 348MFTsu5.1 (assembly GCF_000383535.1). Classification (NCBI taxonomy): domain Bacteria; kingdom Bacillati; phylum Actinomycetota; class Actinomycetes; order Mycobacteriales; family Nocardiaceae; genus Nocardia; species Nocardia sp. 348MFTsu5.1. The sequence goes on along the minus strand of NZ_KB911512.1, from coordinate 287,403 downwards.
GCCCCGCCAGCGGTCTCGGCCGAACAAGTCGGCCCACGGCAACTTCCTTCACCGATGCCCGACGAGTTTTCCGCGCCGCCGTGGTCTACAGAGACATGAGCACCCACACAGCGACCGTTCCCGGCGCGACATTGACCTACGACATCCACGGCGACGCATCCTCGAAGGGCGTCCCGCTGATTCTCATCGGTTCACCGATGGACTCCACCGGGTTCATGACACTCCAGTCCTACTTCCTCGACCGGACGACGGTGACCGTCGATCCACGCAACACCGGCCGCAGCGTGCGGGACGAACCGACGTCGGCGGTGACGCCAGGGCAACACGCGGACGACCTGCACGCCGTGATCAATGCGCTCGGGGCCGGGCCGGTCGACGTGTTCGCCTCCAGCGGCGGTGCCGTCAACGCACTCGCACTCGTTGCGCAATACCCCAGCGACATCCGGTTGCTCGTCGCGCACGAACCGCCCGCGGGAGGCACCCTGCCCGACCGTGAGCACATCCACGCCGTGTGCACCGACATGGTGGCCACCTACGACACGTCCGGGCAGGGGCCGGCGATGGCCAAGTTCATCGCGTTCGTGATGCAGACAGGTGAAATCGACTCCGACTACCTGGCGCAACCGGCACCCGACCCGGCCGCATTCGGCTTGTCGCCGATCGACGACGGTGTACGCACGGACCCGTTGATGTCGAATATGCGCGGCGGCGCAGTGGATTTCGTACCCGATGTCGAGGCGCTCCGATCGGCAGCGACCGAGATCGTGATCGGTGTGGGCGAGGAATCCGGTGGACCGACCGACGGTGAAATGGCCGGTCGCGCCGCATATGCCGTCGCGACACTTCTGGGCCGCGAGGCCGTTGTCTTCCCGAGCGGCCACGCCGGCTTCCTCGGTGGTGAGTTCGGCCAGGCCGGCAAGCCGGAGGAGTTCGCCGCGAAGCTGCGGAGCGTACTCAAGTACTGAAATCTGCTGAGCGTCCCGGCACATTCACGACGATTCGGCCGACGCCCTAGCACTCCGCGTGAGCCAGGGCCGGGGGCCTTGTTCGCTCGCAATTCGTCTCATCACTCCTGGGTGCCATAAGGATTGGTCACAGCAGCGCCGGCGTCAGGCTTGCGCTGCAAAACCCGCCGACCACCGCGAAGACCGATGTAACGCCTTCGCGCTCCCAGGTGTCGAGCATGGCGTCGGTCATCTTTGTTGCATCGTCGGGACAAATACGGCAGCCTGGTGCCACAAAACGAGAACACGTTCTAGTATCGGGGTAGATCGGACCGGTGATGAGTGCATGTACGACTTCGAGGACTCGCGGCAAGGCGGTGAAAGCGGCCCGCCGCTGTCCAAACCAATGTTCGCCCTTACCGCCCTCGAGGTGCTGCGGGTAGCAGTCGAGTTTCCGGTGTCGGTCGGATTTGACGCGGTCGTGCCGCAGCGACGCCTCGGCAGCGGCCACCCGGTGCTGGTTCTCCCCGGCTTCTACGCCTCGGATTCACTGACCGGACGGCTGCGGGCACATTTACGAAAGCTCGACTACCGGGTCCACGGGTGGGGACTGGGTTCCAACCACGGTTTGACCGATGAGGTGGTGCAGGGGCTGCCGGCTCGTCTTGACGCGATTCATCAGCGATACGGCCGGCCGGTCAGCGTGGTCGGCTGGAGCTTCGGTGGGCTGTTGGCCAGATGGCTCGGCCACGTGCACAGCGATCAGATCGACCGGGTCATCACTCTCGGTTCGCCGTGGCGACCCGAAGGTGAGATCACCCGGACCACCGCCTTGTTCGAAAGGGCAGCGCGCAAGTACGGCCTCTCCCCCGACGCCCGGGACATTGTCGACGTGCTCAGACAACCAATGCCTGTCCCGTGCACAGCGATCTATTCCAAGACCGACGGCATCGTGAACTGGCGCAGCTGCGCACTCGACCCCGCCGAGAATCACGAGAACATCGCCGTCACGAGCAGCCACATCGGACTCGTGTCGAATCCGCTCGCGCTAGCGGTCGTGGCCGACCGACTCGCGCAAGATGATTCGGCCGGCGAACCATTCGAATGGGGACGATGTCTGCGTCGTTCCCTGTTCGGACCCAGCCCGGAACATCTACCGTGAGGTTGCAATGGCTGACAAATTGATTGTCGTGAATGAACCCGACGACGCGGAATTATGGGGTCGTCGGGATCCCACCTGGGTGGCACGGGCGTTGCCGTTGTTGCGGTTGGCCGTCAAAGGCTGGTTTCGCTCAGATGTGCACAACATCGACAGAGTTCCTGAGGGCGGTGCCTTGATCGTCTCGAACCACTCGGGCGGTCTCATTGCGATGGATGTGCCGGTCATAGCTGTGGCCTTCTGGGATCACTTCGGGTGCGACCGGCCGCTGTACGTGCTGGCCCACGACGTCTTGTTCCTCTGGCCGACCAAAGAGGTCTTCTCGCGCACCGGATTCATTCCCGCCGGCCGCAAGAACGCTCACGACGTCCTTCGGTCCGGTGGCGTGACCATCGTTTTCCCGGGAGGCGATTATGACGTCTTCCGGCCGACCACCTCCGCGAACCGGATCGACTTCGAAGGCCGAACCGGATACGTGCGAACTGCGCTCGAAGCGGGTGTTCCGTTGGTCCCGGTGGTGAGTATCGGCGGCCACGAAGCACAACTCTTCCTCTCCCGTAGTGAGGCTCTCGCGAAACTTCTGAGGCTCGACCGGTTCACCCGGATGAAGTTCGTACCCTTGTCTTTCGGCTTCCCCTTCGGCTTCTCTCTCGGCCTTCCACCGAATCTGCCGTTGCCGACGAAAATCGAAACCCGAGTCCTCGAACCAGTGCACATCACCGAAGAGTTCGGGGACGATCCAGATATCGACGAAGTCGATCGAGTGATCCGGGACCGTATGCAGACGAATCTCGATGAGATGGCACGGGCCCGGCGGTTTCCGGTGATCGGATGAAGCGCGCACGGCAGTTCGTGACGGCCGGCGCGCACCGCGTGACACGGATCATCTGGATGATTCAGACCCTGTTCAGCGCAGGATTTCTCACGTTGTTACGACCGGACAAATACGTCCGGATGGTCGCCGTGCTGTTGCGACTGGGAGCCTCGCCACTGTCCGGAATCGGTCTGTCGGCCGCACGTCGGCCACAGGGAACCGCCCTGATCGACGAACGCGGGTCGTTGACCTGGGCCGAACTCGACGACCGTAGTGACGCCCTCGCTGCCGGGCTCGCGAGAAACACGACCGGTGAATCCACGACGATCGGGATCTTGTGCCGGAATCACCGCGGTCTGGTCGAATCGTTGACGGCAGCGACGAAGACCGGCGCCGACGCCCTGTTGTTGAACACCGGTTTCTCAGGTCCGCAGCTCGCGGAAGTGCTTGCGCGCGAAGGTGCGACCACGATTGTGTATGACGACGAGTTCTCCGGACTGGTCGAGCACGCGCGCGACAAGGTCGACGATTTGGTCGAACTGATCGCCTGGTCCGAGGACACTTCGTCGGCCCAGACAATCGATGAGGTCATCGTCGGCAATCGGGGAAAGCGACCACCGAAGCCCGCCAAGGCCGGGCGCATCATCCTGCTCACCTCCGGAACCACCGGAACACCGAAAGGCGCCCGGAGGTCCGGTGGCGGCGGTGCGGGAGCCCTGGCGGCAATGTTCGACCGGATCCCCTGGCGTGCAGAACAGACCGTCGTCATCGCCGCTCCGATGTTCCATGCCTGGGGGTTCGGTCAGATGGCTGTGTCCGCATCGATGACCTGCACCATGGTGATGCGCCGCCGCTTCGATCCGGAGGCGACGCTGGCGCTCGTGGACGAACACCGGGCCCGTGGGCTGGCGCTGGTCCCGGTGATGCTGGAACGGATCATGGACCTGCCCACTGAGACGCTCGACAAATACCACATGCGGTCGCTCCGCTTCGCGACGATCAGCGGCTCGCGGATGCGGGCAGACGCCGTCCGGGATTTTATGGATCGCTTCGGCGATGTCGTCTACAACAGCTACAACGCCACCGAGGCCGGCCTCATCAGCACCGCGACCCCGGAAGATCTTCGTGCGGCACCGGATACCGCGGGCCGCCCGGCAGCCGGGACCGATGTGCGGATACTCAGCGACGATCTCGACGAGCTGGCTGTCGACAATGTGGGAAAAATTGCGGTGCTGAGCAATTCCCATTTCGAGGGCTACAGTTCCGGCGAAACGAAGGCCTTTCACGGCGACTTCATGCTGACCGGCGACATGGGCAGACTCGACGACAACGGCCGCCTGTTCGTCGTCGGGCGCGACGACGACATGATTGTCTCGGGAGGAGAGAACGTCTTTCCCCTCGAGGTCGAGGAGACGCTCCACGCGCACCCATCGGTCCTGGAGGCGGCGGTGATCGGAGTGGACGACGCGCAGTACGGCCAACGCCTGGCGTCCTACGTCGTCCTCAAGCCGGGACAGACCGTAGGTGCCGACGACCTCAAGGCGCATGTCAAGGCACAATTGGCCGGGTTCAAGGCCCCCCGCGACGTGTTCTTCCTGGACAGCCTGCCACGCAACGCCACCGGCAAGGTGGTCAAACGTGAACTGACCAACACCAGCGGGCCGGGCGAAGATAGCGGCGCAGTCTCATGAAGAGTGTTGCGAGGCAGGTATATCCGTGATGGAACGCATGGAGGGAGTGGACGCCGGGTACCTCTACATGGAGACGCCCACCATGCACATGCACACGCTCAAGATCGCCATCATGGAACGGAGCGACAACTACACCTTCGAAGGGCTGCAGCAACAACTACTTTCACGCATGAATGATCTGCCGCCGTTGAAGCGGCGACCGTTGCCGGTCCCCTTCGCCCTGAATCATCCGTTGTGGATCTCGGACGGACCCATAGACCCTCTCCGGCACATCTTTCGGCACGACCTACCGGCACCCGGTGGGCACGCCGAGCTGGAAGCGATCATCGGACAGGTGGGCAGCACGCCACTCGACCGGACCATCCCGCTCTGGGAGGTGCACGTGTGCGAGGGGATGAACGACGGAAGCGTCGCGGTCATCGGTAAACTCCATCACGCCCTCGCGGATGGCGGCGCAGCCAACGCTTTGATCGCGAACATCACCGACTCGGACGACGCTGAAATCATCGAGCATCATGAGAAAGCACGCCCTGCCGACTGGCAATTCGACGTTGTCCCAACAAAAGCCACCCAGGTCAAACTGGCCCTGCAAGAGGCGACCCTGCAGCTGGGGACAATTCACACCCTGCTTGGGCGGACCTCCAGCGGCGCTGTCGCGGCGCTCAAGCAAAGGCGGCGACACGACGTGTCAGTCCCCCGGCCCATCCTCGATGCCCCTCGCACATCGTTCAACGGGGCGTTGACATCCCGGCGGAACTTCGCCACCTGCACTCTGGATTTGGACCACATCAAACAGGTACGACAGACCAACGATGTCACCGTCAACGACGTCGTTCTGGCCGTCGTGGCCGGCGCGCTTCGAACGTGGACCGACGCCCGCGGTGAGCATCCGGAGGGGGCGCTGCTCGCGGGGGTACCGGTGTCCACCGAAGAGATGGGCGCAGGCCCGCGACTGAGTGGTAACCGTGTGTCCAACCTGTTCACCACGCTCGCAACAGATGTCGACGATCCGATCGAACGCTTGCAGACGATCTCGAGAACAACCAGTGCGTCGAAGGACATCCAGCGCAGTCTGGGCCCGAGCATGCTCGCCGATTGGGTGCAGTTCACCCCACCGGCTCCGTTCAGCGCCTTTTTGCGCTGGTATTCCCGCTCCCGGATGGCATCTCGACATCCGCCGCCCTTCAATGTGATCGTGTCCAACGTGAAAGGTCCACCGACCGAGGTTCGTATCGCGGGATCCCGGCTCCAGGACCTCTACAGTGTGGGGCCGATCATCGAAGGCATCGGACTCAACATCACTGCCTGGTCGTACGCCGGCAGGCTCAACATCGCGGCACTGAGCTGTCCCGACCTGCTTCCCGATCTCCGATCACTGGTGGCCGGCCTGGAACCGGCGCTCGAACAGTTGCTAGAAACCGTGACACCGTCCCCGAAAGGTGATGAGAGGCGATGACCGTACGCAAAGTCGCGACCGCGCTGCAACAAGTCGCCGGGCCCGGCGTCGAGGTGCTGAAGAAGACCACCGCCGCCGGATTACGGAGGGTGTTACCCACCGCGCCCGACGTTGACCGGGTACCCGAAGGTCAGATTCTGCAATTGCCCGGTCGTGGAGAGACTTTCGTCGTCGACGTTCCCGGCCCGACCCCACAGTCGCCGACCATCGTGCTGCTGCACGCACTCGGCTGCACCGCGTATCTGAGCTGGATGGCAACATTCGGTGCACTGTCGAGTCGCTACCGGGTGGTCACCTTCGACCAACGCTGGCACGGCCGGGGCATTCGGTCGTCCCGCTTCAGATTCGACGACTGCGCCGACGATGTCGTCGCGGTGATGGATGCGCTCGGTATCGAGCGTGCCGTCATCGCGGGCTATTCGATGGGCGGCGCGGTCGCGCAGAAGACCTGGAAGCGTCACCCACAACGGGTCGCCGGACTTGTGTTGTGTTCCACCGCAAGAAATTACCGCGGCAAACACGGCGAGAGACTCTTCTTCCCGTTGATGACTGCCGCAATGACACCCCTCGCCGGATACGCACTTGCACAAGTGGATCGGCTTGCCAAAACGCTCCCCGAGTTGCCTTCCATCGAGGTGACCGATCCCGCTGCGTGGAGCCGGGTCGAGTTCCGCAGCACCAGCGCCTGGTCGATTCCCGAGGCTCTCGCCGAACTGGGACGCTTCGATTCAGCGGCGTGGATCGGCGATGTCGACGTCCCCACCGCTGTCGTCGTGACCACGAAAGACCGGGTGATCCCGAGTCGGCGACAACATCGCCTCGCTTCGGCAATCAATGACGCTCAGGTCTTTGCCGCATCAGGCGGACATGCCGCCATCGTCCTCGGCGCCACCAACTGGGTACCGACCTTCATCGAGGCCGCAGACAATGTGATCGCTCGAATCGATCCGAACGGGACCGCGCAATCAACCGGCGTCACCGCCAGTGGCTAGTGTGTCCGGTTCGCAGGCATGGTCCCTCTCGCTAATCCGCTCACGCGGAAATCGTTGCGGTCTGCGTCCCTCGCCTCAGTTCCCAACTGCACGTCAGTATCTTCGGCGGAGGTCAGTACGACTTCGGCGTGCAGCGCGAAGAACACTGTCTCGACCACCGCTGGGCGCACGTGATAGTGGCGCTCAGCCAGCTCCTCAATGACTTGGGCATCGGTGAATACTGCATCGACGGGGTGAGTCAGGACATGTAGCCGGATCGCGATCTGATCGTAGGTATGCAGTGGATCGGTGCCCGCATGGGTTCACGCTGATGGGCGTTGCTCGGCGAGGTGTGGTTGTCAGTCATTTGTGAACCTCCTGCAGCACCGCCATCACCAGCTGGTGCTGATGGCGACGTCCTTGGGCGGCGTCGGGCAGGTCGTCACCACACGTCAGTAGGGCATCCCACAGATCAGGAGCGAACCAAACCCGCCGAGCACCCCGAGCACCGTCAACCATCCCGACCATCCTCGGCTGGGTTCATAATCGCGCAACCGAGCGCCGGCGGGCGAGATCGGCGATGTCCACAACAAGTTTAAAGGCTGGTACGTCATCAGTCACTCCTTCCGAACAGATGCAGCCGGTGATGCGGTTTCATCAACACTCGCCTACCGTCAACTATTTCCACACGTGAACGAGAAGTCGTGTCGCCCAGTGCTATCTGGGGGACACCACTTTGATCGAACGGAGAAGATCACTTCTACATCCCGCACGGGCGCAGAACCTTCGCGGCTTCAGCGGATCAGTTCGGCCGGGGCCCATCGAAACGGTCTAGGTATTCGGCTACGAGTTTCAGGGTTCGTTCATGGCCGGTGGTAATACCGAGACCGTTTTCGAGGCCGATCGTCCGACCGATGCTGGCAAGGACAACCGAGACAACTTCGGCGTGCAGTCCCTCGCCCTCGGCATAGTCGCGGACCATCTCGGCTAGTGCCTCGACCTGGGCCTCACGAAACTGTTCTGCTCCGGCGGCCAATTCCTCGCGAATCGGTTCCCGATGGGCTCCCAGAGCCATGAATTCTGTGGTCAAACGCGATCCGCGCGGGTCGACCGTCATTTCCCACAGCGCATGCAAAGGCTTCTCGGAAGCGAGTGCCTCGCGCTGAGCTTCCATGTTGGCCTCGTAGCCGCGCCGCAGCACTGCGAGGTAGAGATCGTCCATGGTCGGAAAGTAGTAGTAGACCATGGCTCGCTGAACTCCGGCCTTCTCCGCGACCCGCCGCGACGTGGCAGCCGCGTATCCCTCGTCGAGCATGATTTCGATCGTTGCGTCGAGAAGCTTGTCGCGGGTGCCGGTATTGCGTTGCCCGACACGGCTCGTTGCGCTCATTCCGTTCCAGTCCTGTCCCATTCAGTAGTGCCGACGCGTATCCCTGGCCTTGACCCCGTCGCGCACAGCTGCTAAGCATATAACCAGATCCTAATCAGGCGATCGCCTAATTAGCCGAGGATGGCCCCTGACGGATCGAACGCACAGCACTGCTGCACGACTTGTTGGCAGGCATCGAGGGATCGATTCCGGTCTGGAGCGCCTCGGCACCGGATCGGCGATTCCTACAGACGGCAATCCCTGTTCCCACCCTTCGGCAGCGTCAAATAGTGAAGGAAGCACAATGACCATCGCGACCATTCCTGCATCCGATTCCATTGGGGTGCACGTAGATGGAACCTCGACGAATACTTTCGCGACCCCCTGGTAGTGGAGGAATGCCGACGGTTGCTCGATCGATACGGTGTCGTCATCTACCGTAAAGCCCACATCTCCGATGCCGATCTCGTGGACTTCAGCCGGGCACTCGGCGAAGTCGTTGTCGCCAAAACCGGTGCACATCCACAACATCCAGAGATTTCACCGGTCAGTTTGGACCCGGCCCACAGCGAGCTCGCCAACCTTCGACGCAGCACGATCTTCTGGCACGCCGACGGTGTGACCGACGCCGTTCCGCAAAAGGCGACACTTCTGACTGCACTCGAGGTAGCAGACGAAGGTGGTGACACCGAGTTCGCCAACACCTATGCGGCGTACGAGGCGTTGCCCGACGACAAGAAGAATTACTTGAGTCGACTTCGAGTGGTTCACAGCTTTACTGCTGCGCAGTTGTTGGTCAACCCCGACCCGAGCCCCAAAGAGCGGGCCATGTGGGACCGACTCCCCCCACGGGAGCACCCCCTCGTGTGGCGTCATCGCGACGGACGCCATTCACTCCTCATTGGTGCCACCGCGGGCTCGATCGTGGGCGAGAGCCCTGAGCAGGGCCGGCAAATCCTGAACGAGGTGCTGGATTGGGCTACACAGCCGCGATTTGTGTTGCGCCACAAGTGGACTGTGGGCGATCTGGTGATCTGGGACAACACCGGGATGCTACATCGGGCGATTCCGTATGAACCGACTTCACGGCGCCTCATGCACCGCACAACACTGGTTGGCGACGAGGCGATCGCATGAGCGCACTGCCCGCATGGGCCGAGCCGCGGACCGCGATCGTCACCGGAGGTGCATCCGGCATCGGCTTGGCCATCGCCGAACGCTTGGCAGCCGAAGGCGCATCGGTCGCGATCTTCGACCGCAACGCCGACGCGGCTTCCGAGGCGGCGGAGAAGATCACGGCATCGGGTTATCGTGCGATCGGGCTCGGCGTCGACGTCACAGACCGGGCGCGGATCGACGAAGCGGTCGAAGAGGTTCGTCGCAAGATCGGGCCGCCGACGATACTGGTGAACTCTGCCGGCATGGACGGCTTCGAGCCCTTTTTGAAGATATCCGCAGAAAGCTGGCAGCGACTCCTTGCGGTGAACTTGACCGGAACCTTCGACTGTTGCCAGGCCGTCGTCCCGGACATGATCGATGCCGGATGGGGCCGGATCATCAACATCTCCTCGTCGAGTGCACAGACCGGTAATCCGTGGATGGTGCACTACTCGGCGGCCAAGGCTGGAGTTGTTGGATTCACCAAGGCTCTAGCCAAAGAGTTGGGGCCCAAGGGAATTACCGTGAATACGGTGCCACCGGGTTTCATCGACACCCCCATGCTGCGTCGGACTGAAGAGAATGGGTTCCTCGGTCCGGGTATCGAGGCCGCTGAGTCGACCACCCCGATGCGCAGAGTCGGTAAGCCTGAAGATATCGCGGCCGCATGTGCCTACCTGGCACGAGAAGATGCGGGTTACGTTACCGGGCAAGTGATCCCCGTCAACGGCGGAAGAACCATCTGAAATGCCACGTATCGAATCACTGTCCCAAACCAGAGGTTCCACACGAAACGGGAGCGGCGCGCAGCGCGCGAACAGACCAGACGAATCGAGCAGAAACAAATTGAGACCACACCGTACGCTTGTCGCATTGATGGCAGGAGCTTTGCTCATCGGGGGTTGCAGCGACCGCGGCAGCAGCACCGGGGACGAAGGGGTGTCCGGAGTAGAAACAGGATCTTCTGACGCCGCCTCAGCTGATTTCGGCGACCTCCGCGACGTCTGCCAGTCAGGTTCGCCCACCGGCGCCCCCGCGCAGGGAGTTACCGACACCGATATCAACGTCGGCGTCTTCTCGGATGTCGGATTTACCAAGAACTCTGAGTTCGTGGATGCGGCGAAGGTCTTCACCTCTTGGTGTAACGAACTCGGGGGAATCAACGGCCGTAAAATCGTTGCGAACACCCGCGACACGAACCTGATGGAAGTTCGTCAGCGGATGGTGGCCGCGTGTCGTGCGGACTTTGCGCTTGTCGGTGGCGGTAGCGGGCTGGACGGACTCGGGGTCAAGGAGCGGCTGAACTGTACGCTGCCGAGCTTCCCGGCGCAGGTGTCCCAAGTAACCTCCGCCGGTGCAGATCTGGAGATCAGCGCGGACCCCAGTCTCGTGCCGGGGTATGACCAGTACTTCGGATTCCGAAGCTGGCTCATCAATGACGCCTATCCCGATTCGAAGACCAAGGTAGGCATCATCAACGGTGATTCCCCGGTCACCAAGGTGCTGGGCGAACAGGCGGTCGAGGGCGTAGAGGCGGCAGGAGGATCATTCGTCTACAACGACGTCTATCCGGCCATGGGTGTTTCGGACTGGACCCCGTACGCGCAGAAGATCAAGAACGAAGGCGCCAAAGGCCTAATTTTCTACGGTGAGTTCCGTCAGTTGCCGAAGCTGCTGAGTTCACTGACCAGCATTGACTACAAGCTTGACTGGATCGATACCAACAACAGCGCGTATGGCCAGCAGTTCATCGATCTGGCGGGCCCCCAGTCCCTGAACTTTCAGAACAACTATCTCGATCTCGGTGGCAACGCACCGCTCGGCAGTGATGTTCCGGCCATCAAGGAACTCGAGGCGCTCTGGGCAAAATACGCTCCCGATGCCGAGTTGACGCTCCCTGCGATCCGGGCGATGTCAGCGTGGCTGCTCTTCGCGAAGTCTGCGGCGGCATGCGGTGACGACCTGACCAGAACCTGCCTGTACCAGACCGCCTCCAAGGAAACCGCTTGGACCGGTGGTGGATTGCACACGGCCCGAAATCTCGCCGAAACAACCCCACCGTCACCGTGTTTCAACCCGCAGAAGGCGACGGCAGAAGGCTGGGAAACGCCAGACTTCCAGCCGGACCAGGGTATCTACCGCTGCAATATCCCGCCGTACAAGTTCACCAAGGACTATGGCGTGCCGCTGACTCTCTCGGATGTCGGCAAGAGCATGAGTGATGTCAAGTAACACACTCCATCTCTCGTAGCCACACCGTTGGGGTAGCGACATCGAGGTCGCTCCCCCACGGTTGGCCGCGTTCAGCAGCGGTACCAATAGTGTTGAGAACCAAGTCAAGTCAAGGCAACGCAGGGCCAGTTCTAGGACGTTGCTGACCATTGGCCTCCCCAAACTGTTCTGCGCCGGCGGAGCTTCTCAGAAGCGAATGCTGGTATTGCGTTGTCCGACAAGGCTTGTTGCGCTGATTGCGTCCTGGTCCTGCCCCAGGCCGTAGTGCCGGCGCGGAGCCCTGGCCCTTGACCCAGTCGCGCACAGCTGCTAAGCATATAACCAGATCCTAATTATGCGATCGCCTAACTAGCAGACAAAACGCCACCGACAGATCGAACGCACAGCGGTGTCAACGGCGGAAGGACGATGGTCTGACATGGCACGAATCAATCCACTGACCCCCTCAGAGTTCCCTGCGGAAATGCGTGGGGCGCTATCAGCGATGGTTCCGCCCCAACCAACCCATGAACCGATGCCCACCGAAGATCGGCCCAAAGCCCTTCTCGCACTGGGCACTATGGCGCATCATCCCGCTCTCGCCCGCGCATTCTTCACACTCAACGGTCACATTCTCCGAGCAACAACTCTGACCGAGCGGCAACGCGAACTGCTTGTCATGAGGGTTGCTGTCGTCCGCAAGAGCCCCTACGAATGGGCACAACACCTGTTCGTTGCCCGCGATGCCGGACTGACCGACGAAGAAATCGGCCGTATCGCATACGGACCGGATGCACCGTTTTGGAGCGAACTCGAAGCGGCCGTGCTCCGCGCCGTGGATGAACTCATCCTCGATGGTGCCGTCAGCTCATCCACCTGGCACACACTCGAAGCCGAGCTCGATCATCGGCAGCTCCTCGACCTGATCTTCACCGTCGGCACCTACAACCTCCTTGCGTGGCTGTTCAACAGTCTGGAACTGGGAATCGACGGAGATATCGACAAGCTGATGCAGCAGTACGACACGCTCTTCCAGAAAGGCCGATAACGATGCGCATCGGACTGACCGGACACGGCTCCACCGTCGAGAAGCTTGTCAAGCAGGCCAAGGAGGCCGAAAGCCAAGGCTTCTCATCCCTCTGGTATGCCAGCAATGTTGTTCGAGATCCGTTGATTGCCATGGCGATTGCTGGACGTGAAACCACCCGGATCGAATTGGGAACCGGAGTCCTGCAAACGTATCCGTGTCATCCGATCCTGCAAGCCAATCGCGTCGCGGCGGCCGCCGACGCTATGGGCCGTCCAGGTATGGCGCTAGGTTTAGGGCCCTCGCACGCATCCTCGATCCAGGACATCTACGGGCTCTCCTACGATCGTCCCGGCCGAAACACAGAAGAATATCTACAGATCATCACCGCCCTCCTCCACGGCGAGTCAGTCGATTTCACTGGCGAGGATTGGAGCGCCCACACCCAGACGACGCCACCAACGCATCGCGTACCGGTACTCCTGTCGGCACTGTCCCCGCGCATGCTGCGCATCGCCGGGCAATTCGCAGACGGAACGATACTCTGGATGGCCTCTGCCGCAGCCATTGAGACGCATATAGCTCCGAAGATCAATTCAGCGGCATCCCAAGCGGGGCGGCCACGCCGCCGCATTATCGCCGGCCTACCGGTAGCTTTACACAATGACGTCGACGCCGCACGAACCGCGACAGCGGCGACTTCTGGGATGTACGCGGAAATGCCCAACTATCAACGCATCATAGAAACCGGTGGTGGGACCACCGCGGCCGAGATCGCAATCGTCGGCGACGAGAGTTCCGTCCAGAAACAGTTGCAACAGCTCCTGGACGCAGGGGCAACCGAAATTTGGGCACAACCGGTTGCCGTGGGCCAAGACCGCGCCGAGCGGGAGGCATCAAGAAAGCGCACCGTGGCATTCCTCAGCTCGCTGACGACATAGCCACGCAAGCGCATCCACTCCTGCATGACACGTGAATCACAATCAACTCCCTGAAATTCGAAAGGCCACAATGAAATTGCAATCAATTCTGGACGAGGTACGTGCCCTTCCAGGTACTGACGAACTGATCCCGGTCATCAACCCGGTGACCGAGGAACAGATCACCGAGTTCGCCGATGGAGGGGCGAAGGCGGTTGACGAAGCCGTTTCGCGCGCACGGGCTTCCTTCGATTCTGGTGTCTGGCACGGACTGCCGGGCAACGAGCGCGCCAAAATCCTGTGGCGTGCAGCTGACCTGATTGACGAGCACGCCGCCGAACTCGCCGAGATCGACTCACTCAACACCGGTATGCCTCTTGCCCAAGCTCAGTCGATTATCGGTACCAGTGCCGAATTCTTCCGCTACTACGGCGGGTGGTGCACCAAGCTCAACGGAATCTCTCACGACATCCAGATGACCGGAGGAATCACCGGCGTCTATTCGAACATGCACGGCTACACCATCAAAGAGCCCATCGGCGTCGCTGCACTGATATTGCCCTGGAATGGTCCCGTCTTCAACGCGGCCGCGAAGCTCGCACCTGCACTCGCCGCAGGCTGCAGCGTTGTCGTCAAACCCGCTGAAGAAACCCCTCTTTCAGCGCTGCTCCTGGTCAAGCTGTTGGCTCAGGCCGGCGTCCCCGACGGTGTTGTCAATCTGGTGAACGGTCACGGACACACCACCGGAGCGGCACTGACCGAGCACCCGGACGTCGATAAGATTGCCTTCACGGGGTCCACCGAAGTCGGCAAGAAGATTGTGCAAGCAGCTAGTGGAAACCTCAAGAAGGTCACACTCGAACTCGGCGGCAAGTCGCCTGTCTTGATCTACGACGATGCCGATCTGAACAAAGCCATACTGATGGCGGCAATGGGCATTTTCGTGCACTCCGGGCAAGGATGTGTGTGCGGATCGCGCATCTTCGTCCAACGCGGCGTCTACGACCAGGTGGTGGAAGGAATCGCCACAGTGGCGAAGAACCTCAAACTCGGTGGACCCCAAGAAGTTGGCAGCAACATCGGTCCCTTGATCAGTCAAAAACAGCTCGCTCGGGTCCTGGGATTCATCGACGAAGGCAAACGCGACGGCGTTGAAGTCGTTGCCGGCGGACACCGGCTCGATCGGAGCGGATACTTCGTTCACCCGACCGTGCTGACCGATGTGAGCCCCGACATGAGGCTCTACAAAGAGGAAATCTTCGGCCCCGTCGTGCCGATCATGCCGTTCGACGACGACGACGAGGTGATTGCGCTGGCCAATGACACAAGCTACGGACTGGCCGCAACCGCCTGGACACAGGACGTCGGCCGAGCTCATCGACTCGCAAAGCGACTCGATGCCGGCACCGTAACCCTGAACTGCCAATTGGTCTTTGATCACGCCATGCCATTCGGTGGCTACAAACAATCGGGTTGGGGCTACGAGTTCGGTCGCGAAGGAATTGAAGCCTATATGAAAACGAAGTCGGTCTTCACGCAAATATAAGCAGGCATTGCCAAATCGGTTGACGGCGCGTGCATTTTCAGCGCCTATATCCCGACCGTTATCGAATCACCACGAACACGAGCCCGCCGGGCTCTGCACAAACAATACGAACAATACTGGAAGGCGAGGTTGAACTATGACCGGACGATTGGAAGGTAAAGTTGCCTTCATCACTGGAGCAGCCCGGGGACAGGGCCGAAGCCATGCGGTGCGGTTGGCCGAGGAAGGTGCCGACATCATTGCCGTCGACATCTGCGGCCCGATCACACTCGACAGTCCCATTGCGGCGGCCACATCGGCGGATCTCGCGGAGACCGCTGACCTGGTGAAAGGCCTAGATCGACGAGTGATCACGGCCGAGGTGGACGTACGCGATTACGACGCCTTGAAATCCGCGCTCGATCTCGGAGTCGAACAACTGGGCCGACTGGATGTCATCGTGGCCAATGCCGGAATCGGCAATGGTGGCGAGACACTGGACAAGACCAGCGAAAGCGACTGGACCGAGATGATCGACGTCAACCTGGCGGGAGTATGGAAGACCGTCAAAGCCGGTGTCCCGCACCTCATTTCTGGAGGACGCGGTGGATCGATCATCCTCACGAGCTCAGTCGGAGGCCTCAAAGCGTACCCCAACACCGGGCACTACATTGCCGCCAAGCACGGCGTTATCGGCCTCATGCGTACGTTCGCGATGGAACTCGGAGAACACTCGATCCGGGTCAATTCAGTTGCTCCGACCAACGTGAACACACCGATGTTCATGAACGAACCCACAATGCGGCTGTTCCGGCCTGACCTCGAAAACCCAGGACCCGAGGATATGCTGGCCGCCTCGCGGATGATGCACGTATTGCCCATCGGGTGCGTCGAACCGGAGGACATCAGCAACGCGGTGCTGTTCCTCGCCTCCGATGAAGCCCGCTTTGTTACTGGCATCACGCTTCCGGTTGATGCAGGGAGCCTCCTCAAGTAATGGGCATGGACAATTCACCAAACCGAAGGAACTCATGAACACGTTACGCGTCATCCAATGGACCACCGGCAAGGTCGGAAAGCTCAGTCTGCGGGGCATTCTCGACGATCCGCGGCTCGAACTGGTCGGTGTCTACGCCTACTCCGAGGACAAGGCCGGCACCGACGCCGGACCCCTGTGCGGACGACCTGACACCGGCGTCCTGGCCACCACCGACATCGACGCGCTCATCGCCTTGGGTGCCGACACCGTCTTCTACAACCCGTTCATGGCCGACCTCGACCACGTCGTCCGTCTGCTCGAGAGCGGACTCGACGTGATCAGCACCAACCTGTTCCTCAACGTCGGTGGCATCGCGGGTGAGACGGAGAAGGCGCTGGCCGCCGCGTGCGAGCGCGGCGACAGTTCGCTCTACATCACCGGAGTCAACCCGGGCTGGATCAACACGATGGTGACTGCGATGACCGCCGTCAGCCGTGATGTTCAGCAGGTGTCGGTCTTCGAGTCGGCGGACTGCTCGGTCTACGAGTCCGCCGAAACCTGGCAGGCGCTGGGCTTCTCGCTGCCAGAGGCGTCCCCCGAGGTGCTCGAGATGGCGAAGATGTGGCTGAGCACATTCCGCGATTCCGTCGGACGCATGGCTGTCGCGCTGCACTACGACCTCGACGACATGGAGTTCTTCATCGAACACCAGACCGCGTCGGAGGACGTCGATCTGGGCTGGCTGGTGATGAAGAAGAACACCATCGCCGCGATCCGCGCCGGGTGGAATGGCAAGGTCAACGGAAAGACCGTCGTCCAGAACAACGTCGCCTGGTATCTCACCACCAAACTCAACGGGGACTGGGTGTTTGACGACGACCACTACAAGGTGATCATCAAGGGTGAACCTGAAATCCAGACCCGCATCCGTTTCATCCCACCCGAGCACTGGGGCAATCACGAATGGGACACGATGACCGCCATGCCGGCGGTGAGCGCTGCGTTCAACGTTGCCGCCGCGCCGGCGGGCATTCTGACCCTGAAGGATGTGGGCTTGCCGTGCGCGCCCGCGGGAATCTGGGACAAAGAACGGAGCCAGGGGCGTTCGGTAACGGTCTGACGCGGCCAACACTGCATAGATCGTTGCGGGACGACGGTTGATCGAGTCAGAGCGACGCAGCCGTTGCAGCACTTCGGGTTGTCCGCTGTGCTGCAACGGCTGTCGGCGTTCTTGCTCGCAGTCGCTCACCTATCGTCGTGGCAAAAGCGGTCGGATTTGCACTTAGGTCCACAGTCGCGGACTCGGTGGATGGATCAGTACGTGAACTGCCGTTCACGAAAACGTCTGCAAGACAGAATAGCTGAAGCATTCGAAGACATCTTTGATAGGAGAACTCAACCCGATGGTCGACCAATCGCAAGGTGCGTCCGAAACTCTCGTGCAGGTGAGGTGGGCCGATATGGACGTCAATCGGCACGTCAACAATGTTCAAGTGGCCCGACTGTTCGAGGAGGGAAGGGTTCGAATACTACGTGAGTGGTTTACGCCCGATGTGCCCGGCACTGGCGTCGCGCACGTAGCACGTCTCGAGATCGAGTTTGTTGCGCCGATGTACTACACCCCCGAACCGGCTACGGTCCGGCTGTGGACATCGCGCGTGGGAACGTCGTCTTTCGATCTCGGAAGTGATTTGCGCGATGGGCACGGCAACGTGGTCGCTTACTGCGAAATGACGACGGTCACAGTCGATGCCGATTCGGGTCAGTCCCGCCCGTTCGCCGCAGACACCCGCGAGTTTCTGCAAACCAAATTGCGTGACCCAGTGCCACTTCGTCGTAGAGCATGACGTCGGCACCCGGGGGGTGTGGGGTGGCCGCTTGGCCCCGCACGTAACCTCGATAATCCGGCAATCGTCCCTACGTTCGGTGACATCAAAGCCAAACAAGGTATCCAGTAGTGCGCGAAAAGACTTGCTACCGAATTGTCTCGCGACCGAGTACGACGCCTTCGGCCGGCGGCGGATCGGTCACCACCGCGCGGGTGCCGGAGTGTCCAATTTCAGCGGCCGCTCGTACGACAGGTCGCTCCGATCCCGGGTGCCCACCAGGTAACCCTTCTCGGTGAAGAACGACGACTTGAGTACCCGCGCATCACCCAGGAACATCGCTTCCACGGTCGACCGTCGAATAGCGATACGCCACTGCCCTTCTCGACGCTCGAGCCGATCGAGGTAGCGACCACTGATGAACTGCGCGGTGGTGCCGTCATTGCCGATCAGGACCACGAGCACGTAACTCTCGGCATGGGCGGTGTCGCCATCGATGTCGCACGAGTGGGTGGTGATGTTGTGGGTGTGCACCTGCGACGTCTCGGCATGAACCCGGTTGGCCCACTCCCCGTATTCCGGGCCCCTATTTGACGCGTTGCCGTGCTCATCGACGGCGTCGTCGTGGTAGGCCGCGGTGATGAGGTCGATGTCGTGGCGATCGCATCCGCGCGCATGCCGCGCCACACAGTCCAGGATCTCCGTGCGGTCCTTGAGGTAGCGAACATCTGCCTGCAACTGCTCCAGAGTCGATTCGAGTGTCAAGAGTTTCTCCATTTCGGGCTTCTTCCCAGTCGATGCGGATCGGTGGCCGTCGTCTGGCGCAATCGACTGCATCCGGTCCAAACACACACTATACGATCGTACAGCACGCACGAGGTGCGAAAATGACAGGACTCTCGAGAGACAGGTTGTGAACATGCCACCAACGGCCCGGCGCGTAGGCGCGGAAACGTCGAAGACCAGGGACACCATCCTCGACACCGTCGAGAAGATCATGGTCTCCGACGGCTATCCGAGCGTCACCTATCGTGTGGTTGCTGCCAAGGCCGGCGTCACACCGAGTCTCGTCCAGTATTACTTCCCCACGCTCGACGACATCTTCCTGGCAGCCATCCGCCGGCGCACCGAGGAAAACGAGCAACGCCTCCTCGAAGCACTGCAGGCCCGGCCGGAAGAACCGCTGCACGTCATGTGGGAGTTCAGCTGGGCCGAGGCCACGAGTGCTCTGGTCACCGAGTTCATGGCACTGGGAAACCACCGAGCCGCCATCGGAGCCGAGATCGCGAAAGTCACCGCGCAGATCCGGCAAATCCAACTCGATGCCCTCGCTGCCAATTCGACCACCACCGGCAACCCTGACTTTCCGCTCACCCCGGGTGCACTCACGGTTTTGATCTCCGGCATTCCCAAGATGCTGAACCTCGAAAAGGGCGTCGGCATCACCGACGCCCACGAGGACGTTGTCGCGTCATTCACTACCTTCATCGATTCGATCGAACCGCCCAAGTCGCTGCGCCGACCCAAACGCGCAACCCGCGCCCGACGCTGACACCTACACGCCGGCAGGACCTGGCGCACCGTGCATGTAGAGCGTCTGTCCCGAGCAGAAGCTCGACGCGTCGGAGGCGAAAAATAGTACTCCGTAACCGATTTCGTCCGGCTCACCGAGTCGGCCCAGACCGTTGGTCCCGGCGACGGAATCCGGCTCCAGGTTGTATCGCGCGAGTTCATCAGTCAGCGTGGGGGCCCGAACTGCGCCAACGGCAATGGCATTGACACGAATACCTTTCTGAGCCCACGCGGAGGCCATCGAGCCGGTCAGGTTGTTGACCGCAGCCTTCGCCGCGGCATAGGGCGCAGCCTGCGGCATCGCCAGCAGACTCGCCCCTGACGAGATATTGACGATCGTCCCCTTGCCCTGCTCGAGCATGTGGACCGAAGCCGCCCTCGACAGATTCCAGACACTTCCGAGGTTGAGGGCAAAAACGTCGCCGAACTCCTCCTCCGTCCACCTCTTGATCGACTTCGTCTCGGCACCACCGGCACTGTTCACCAGAATGTCGACGCGGCCGAACTCCGCCACGGCCTTGTCGACCAATTCCTGACACCCAGCCGCGGTGCTCACGTCCGCCGATACCGCCAGGGCCCGGCGTCCCAACACCTCGATCTCCTTGGCTGTCGACTCCAGCGGATCGCGGCGGCGACCGGCGAGAACCACGTCTGCGCCGTGTTCGGCAAGCACCAGCGCGGCGCCCCGTCCTATTCCCGTGCCGCCACCGGTGATGAGGGCGACGCGCCCGTCGAGCGAAAACCGATCATTCATTGCAGTGCTCCTTCATTCAAGTTGATGATCCAATCGCCAAGCCGAACAGGCGAAATCGCAACATGCCAGTCAGATCCCGCCGACTCTCGCAGCAATGTCGTCGATCTTTCCGTTCGCTGTACGAGCGTATAGCAAGTGATCTATGCTCGTGTCGAAACCAAGCCCAAAGAGTTTCAAGCCCCAAAGTTTCAAGCCAGAGGAGAGCTCCGTGAGCGATGTGTATTACGACCCCTGGGATGTCGAGATCGACATCGACCCCTACCCGACGTACCGGCGACTGCGTGACGAGGCACCGCTGTACCACAACGAACGCCGAGACTTCTGGGGCCTGAGCCGGTACGCCGACATCGATGCGGCTCTGCGGGATCCACAGCGTTTCAGCTCCGCGAAGGGCGACATCCTCGAGGTCGTCCAGGCCGACCCGGTGATGCCGCCAGGGGTCTTCATCAATGAGGATCCGCCACTGCATACCATCCACCGCAAGATCGTGGGCCGGGCGTTCACACCCCGGAGGATGAAGGCGATCGAAGACAAGGTCCGCGCATTCTGCAACGCCTGCCTCGACCCACTGATGGATGGCGATCGGTTCGATTTTGTGCTCGACCTGGGCGCCGAACTCCCGATGCGAACCATCGGCATGCTCGTCGGGATCCCCGACGCTGATCAGCCCAGCGTGCGTGCCGAGGCAAATCGGGTGCTACGCAACAAACCTGGTGAACCACTACCGGTGAAGAAAGATCACTATTTCGACGGTGACATGTTCACCGAGTACGTCGACTGGCGGATCAAAAATCCCTCGGATGACCTCATCACCGAGTTGCTGGCCGTGGAATTCGAAGACGAGACGGGCACCACCAGGAATCTGCGGAAGGAGGAGCTGCTGATCTTCCTGGCCGTCATCGCCGGAGCAGGTGTGGAGACAACCGGCCGCCTGTTCGGATGGATGGGCAAAGTGCTGGCCGAAAATCCCGACCAACGCCAGGAATTGGTCCTGGACCATTCCCTCATCCCAGGCGCCATCGACGAACTCTTACGCTTCGAGCCCCCGGGCCCCCACGTGGCCCGATACGTCACCGAGGACGTCGAGCTGCACGGGCAAACGGTGCCGGCAGGCAGTGCGCTTCTGCTCATGCTGGCCTCCGCCAACAGGGATGAGCGCACCTTTGACGATCCTGACCGCTTCGACATCCACCGAGCGCCGGGATCACTGTTGTCCTTCGCGAAGGGTGCACACTTCTGCCTCGGCGCCCCCTTGGCCCGCCTCGAGGGCCGGGTGGCGCTGGAAGAGGTCCTGAACAGATTCCCGAAGTGGGACGTCGACCTTGCCGGCGCCCGCCGGGCACGCAGCTCCACAGTGCGCGGCTGGGATTCGATGCCGGCGATCATCGGCTGATGAATCTTCGGAATACCGAGTGTTCCAGTAATTTTCGTCGTCACAGTCACGGGCTGTATCTAAATCGGCAATCGCTGTTCTCGCCGCCCCGGCTTCCATGCCGTGCTATACACATGTTCACCGCTGTACGTACGTACAGCAACGATTGGAGGTTCGATGAATCCAGTAACTGCACAGACCGAAGCGGCCAGCCGGGTAGCGGTGGTCACCGGCGGCGGATCGGGATTGGGGGAATCGATTTGCCATCACCTGGGTCGACAAGGTCATCGGGTAGCGGTACTCGACCGGGACACCGAGGCCGCGCAGCGCGTCGCTGCTGATATACGGGCGCAGGGGGCCGAGGCGACTGCGGTGACCGTGGACGTGGCCGATCAGGGTGCGGTCAACGCCGCGTTTGCCGCGGTCCGCGACGAGTTCGGTCCCGTCGAGATCCTGGTGACCAGCGCAGGTGTCTCCGGGTTCACCCAGTTCGAGGACATCACGCTCGACGAGTGGAATCGGTACATCGCGGTGAACCTCACCGGGACCTTCTTGTGCGCACAGGCCGCGGTCGGGGACATGGTCGCGGCCGGCTGGGGCCGGATCGTGACGATCTCTTCGGCCGCCGGACAAACCGGTGCACTACGCCAAGGTCACTACTCGGCCACCAAAGGTGGTGTCATCGCATTCACCAAGACACTGGCACTGGAGTATGCCGCGAAAGGCATTACGGTCAACACGATTCCGCCGTTCACCATCGACACGCCGATGTTGCGTGCCGCCCAGGAAGCCAAGCACCTACCCAAGGCCGAATACATCTCCCGGGTGATCCCATCGGGACGGGTCGGCAGCGGTGATGACATCGGCGCGATGTGCGCGTACCTCTGCTCTGATGCCGCCGGCTACGTCACCGGTCAGGTCATCGCGGTCAACGGTGGGGCGGTGATGTGACGGCAATGTCGCATCGGCCAGGACCAATTCCCTTGCAGAAAGGAGATGCCGAAAGGCGAACCCAGTGGAATCGATCGAGAAGAAATAGTACGTAAATCCGGCTGAATACCAATTATCAATAAGAGACCAAGTTCTCCAATTCATAGAAAGCAGTTCCCGATGCGCATACCTCCGTTGCCCGCAGATGAATGGAACGAAAACGTTGAAGCCGCCTTCAAGGGCATGCTTCCACGCGAGCGAATGAATCCCGAGGGGGCCGGCAACGCACTGGCCACCCTCGCCCGCCACCCCGACCTGGCAAAGGCCTTTGTCGGGTTTAATCTGTACATCACTTTTCGATCCACCTTGCCTCCCCGCGTACGCGAACTCGCCGTTCTGCGGGTTGCCGCGCTCACCGACTGCGCTTACGAGACCTCCGGCCATCTCCCGATGGCGAAGGACGCCGGCCTCAGCGACCGGGAGGTGACAGCAGCACAGGGCGGGATAGCAGCTGACCAGTTCGAACAATCAGTTCTTGACGCCGTCGTAGAGCTGACCAAGAACACCCAGCTGTCGGAGGTCACCTGGAAGTCACTTTCCGAACAGCTCGATGAACAGCAACGGATGGATCTCGTTTTCACCATCGGCTCCTACTACTTAGTTGCGATGGCTTTCAACACATTCGGCGTTCAACCCGACGTATAGCCAAATCGACGCCACCGATGCCTAACACTTCGATTTGCCCCGGGTGGTGGTTCGTGACCATCCAGTGACGAAACCACACCGGGTCCATATCGAGGCCGGCCGCGGGAATCATCGCCACTGACATCAAGTCTCGGCCACGATCAACCATCGAGAACGGCAGCCGCCCAGGGCATACCGGTTCTTTCGTGCGACATGCAGCTGGCCACTAACGACCAATCTACTGCGAAATCCTCACGAACTCGGCTTCGGGCATCTGCGGTTCGAACGTCGCTTCGCGGTCTCGGGGACTTCGATCGGCACCTGACCGGTGGACTCGGTCAACACCGTTGTCGGCCGGGTTCCGTTGCGGATATTTGTTGATTCCCGATTAGGCTTGGCGTGGTTCTTGTCATGCCCGAGGTGCGAGTAGGGGTCTCCCCTGGACGGAGTCCTCGGGGAACATCTCTTCGTTCAGCGCGGTTTCCAGGACCGTTTTGGTGAACTGCTAAGAAACAGTCCCACCACCGGCGTTGTACGTGACGACGTCAGCCAGGCACAATCACTCACTGCAGCGAACCGCAGCCGCCGTAACTATCGGATCTCTCCTTACTACGACACCACCTCTTGGTATCCAGCAGTCATTGATCCGCTCGTTGTGTGTGCTCAGTGGGCGGGCTTGGATCCCGTCGACGGTGAAAGGGTCGGTTCCACCACAGGAGCTGGGGTCGTAGCTTCGTCCACTGACGATTCGGCGGCGGAGGCGTCCACCGGCGTATCGGCGATCGCGCTCGCTTCAGCGCCGTCGGCGCCGTGGTTGGTGGCCTTCTTCGCCAGGGCACCGACCTTCTGCTGCAGCTTTGGAGCTCCAGCCTTCACGGTCTCCGTTGCTTCGCTGACCTTCTCTTGAACGGTGGGGCTGTGCCACAGTTCAGCGGACTGATTCTTCATCTTCTCGTAGGTCTGCCTGCCGGCCCGCGTTCCCAGAACGAAGCCCACGGCAGTACCCGCCGCGAAGAACAACGTTTTCTGCATGACATCTCCTGTTTGGTTGGGTGAGACGGGCGGTCAGCCGCTTTGTCGGCCAGATCGCCCTCCTACAGCTATGCCCACAGCTACCGAGACCCAAACCGCCGATACGGATCGGATCTGGGCCGAGATCGCTTGCTGGTCATCACTGCCGCCGAAGGTGATACCCAGTATGCAGAGGGTATGCAGGACCCCCGACACAATCGCGATTACTCAACACCGACAGACACTAATACCTCTCCCCCACTGCACCATTCACAATCAGTCAGCAACCCCACGATTCACAAACGTCCACTACGGCACGGTCAAATCAAACCTGTCCAGCGTCAAAGTCAGGGAGGACCGTGCGTTACGCGGCCTTCAACGAGCGGATCATTCGGAGCGATCTCACTACCGAACATCGCTGACCCCTGCTTTGCCCGCGGGCCATCGAGGCCGGTGCGCGAAGCAGCCTGTTGTTCCAGCGATAGACCGGTGGCGGAGCGGATCGGCCAACGCGGACACATAGCGTCGCGTAGTCATCGGCCTACAAGCGCTACCGCACCAAAGGCTGAGAACCCCGCCAGACCACTCCGGCGACTTCTGGGCGCGAGCCCCTCGGCGAGACCCGTGTTTCGCCAGTGATGCTGCGGGACAGCATATTCAGGCCGAAAGAATTCTCGAAGTCGGTGTTGCGGTGGGTGGGAGTGGGTGCTAAAACAGGTGGTGCACAGTGATTTGGTCGCCCGCCAGGGTGGCGGGCCGTGAGTGATGTAGGAGGTGGGTTGCTGTGCTTCGTTTTGATCCTTTCGGTGATGTTGATGCGTTGACCCGCGGGTTGCTGCAGTCGGCGGGGTCGTCTCGAACTCCTCGGTTCATGCCGATGGACTTATGCAAACTCGACGGGCACTATCTGCTGACCGCTGATCTTCCGGGGGTGGATCCGGGCTCGGTTGATGTCAATGTCGACAATGGGGTGCTGACCCTGTCCGCGCAGCGCAGTGCGCGCTCCGACGACGGTGTGCAGTGGTTGACCAACGAACGCCCCTTCGGTGCCTATCGTCGCCAACTCACGCTCGGTGAGGGCATCGATCCTGCCGCCATCACTGCGCACTACGACAACGGTGTGCTGTCGGTGACCATCCCGATCGCCGAGAAAGCCAAACCGCGCCGTATCGAGATCGAACACTCCGACACCCCCCGCTCCATCGACCCCGCCGCAAACAAGCATGAAACGAGTCAATAGCCACCCGCGAGGCCATCGATGTGACGAGCAGTGAGAGAGCTACCCGGGTGTGGTTTCGTACGTATCGACCTGCAGGAGGTGGTGCTTATCGATCGAGCTGAGCATGAGGTGATCTGCCCCGGCCCCAGCCCCTCCGGACTGGCAAACCGGCGGCTATGACCTCCAACAACCAACAAGTCGCCTAGCACGGCGACAACACCCAACCCTGATGTGCCGCCCAGATTATCTGGGCGGCACCATCATTCGTCGACATCGGCGGCGCACAACTCATGTGATGGCTAGTGTTGTGGGCTTGGAAAGTGAGAGGAGCATGAACAAGTCATCCCACAGGCCAACCAGTACAACGCGAGCGGACGTCCTGGCGCTGTCTGCAGCCGCGGTGTCCAACGTCTTGCTGCTGACCGTCGGTATCGAGTTCATTCTCGGAACCTCTATCGACGTCATCAGCGTGACCAGCCTTGCCGCAGTGATGTTGATGGTCACCGCCTTTCGCGCGCTTCGTCACCTCCCCGACACCGAACCAGCCTTCCCCGCATCATCACCCAGAGCTGGGGATGATCAGCCCGTTGGACTCAGCGGCTCATGCCGGCCCTCATCGCACTCGCAACCTCAAAATGAGAAGGAAGCCACCGATGGATAGTCTCAAAGCTGTTCCCAGCGTGGGGTTTACCCACGATCAAGCCCGGTGGCAACCCACACACAAGCGGGATCGACGATGTGACCCGCTGGGCAGTCGATGAAGCTGGCCGCATCTGGCTGACGACAGTGTCCACCCATTCCTGCGCCCAGCCCGACGCCGACCCGTCCCAGCGTCGGGTCTACCCGGCGCTGTTGCTGGAGAGCGCGTGCGCACAGTCCCAGAGGTCAGCGGCACAGACCCGTTCCCGTGGGATGTGGCCGATGTGGTGGCCAATCCTGGTCCACCCGACCCCGCTACCGGGAACCAGCCGCCCGGACTCCTCGAGCTCAGGGTGACCGTTTGCCGCCACCGCCAGCAGTTTGGCCTGAGTGATCACGACTATTTCTTGCGGTTGGCCGGACGGGTGCTCGCCACCCATCCCCCGCTCGCGCCGGCCTCGACAGGACGCTCACGCGGAAATCGTTGCGGTCTGCGTCTTCGCCTCAGTTTCCCAACTGCACGTCCCTGGTGTTCAGTGTCCGTGGTGCACAGTATCTTCGGCGGAGGTCAGTACGACTTTGCGTAGAGCGCGTCGTTCGCGCGCGAGCGCCATCCGTCCTGCTGCCGTGACGCAGCAGGTATGTGAGCCTGGATCGGTGGTGTCTCTGTGAACGAGGCCTTCGGCGTGCAGCGCGACGAACACTGTCTCGACCGCCGCTGGGCGCACGTGGTAGTGGCGCTCAGCCAGCTCCTCAATGACTTGGGCATCGGTGAATACTGCATCGACGGGGTGAGTCAGAACATGTAGCCGGATCGCGATCTGATCGTAGGTATGCAGTGGATCGGTGCCTACTCCGAGCGCAGATCCCGCCCTCTCGGCCACGATCATCACCTGGCTACGGGCAGGGCCAAGGTGGCGAGCATCAACGCGAACAGTAGCCAGCCGGCTCCCTGCCAGATCGGCCACCTGCCCCCGCGACGCCAGATTCGGTAGCCCTGGACCAGAGCGCCGATACCGCCGGCAAGGAAAACGACGGGTACCGCCCACGCCCAGATCGGCTGATCGGTGCCCGCATACACGGCGCCGGCGACGACGGCCACGACAACGACCACCAGACAGTAGACCGAGGCTAGTCGTAACGCGGCCGGATCATTCCACCGCTTTTCCACATCGTTGACCCGCATGGGTTCACGCTGATGGGCCTTGCTCGGCGAGGTGTGGTTGTCAGTCATTTCTGAACCTCCTGCAGCACCGCCATCACCAGCTGGTGCTGATGGCGACGTCCTTGGGCGGCGTGAGCTGCACCGCAGTCAGACAGGGACTACCCCGCCGCCCGGTGCGCATAAACCGCCCCCGGCCGTGACTTCCCACCAGAATCAGGCTTTACTGACCGACACTGTTTCTCGGCCCGCAGCCCCGGCATCAGAGCTGGCAGGACACCACACAGCCCGTTGAAGAAGCTGACGACCCTGGACGCTCAACACCCTGAAGGCAAAGTGTTGAGTTCGGGCGCTCAAAGTGTTGGGTTCAGACGCATTCAGAGGAGATATTTACGGCCCGGATCGCACATAGGTGCTGGTCCAGGCCGTAATTTGGTGCGCCCGAAGGGATTCGAACCCCTAACCTCTTGATCCGTAGTCAAGTGCTCTATCCGTTGAGCTACGGGCGCGTGCTGTGTTCAGTTGTGGTCGTGCTGGTCGAGCATCCATGTGGTCGTACTGGCGGAGGCGAGAGGATTTGAACCTCCGGTCTCGTTTTAGCGAGACAACTCATTAGCAGTGAGTCCCATTCGGCCGCTCTGGCACGCCTCCTGGTGGAGTCCTTTCGAACTGCCGAGGAGAAGATTACACACGCCTCCCCGCAGACACCAAACCGACTGCTAGGCGCATTTTTCTCGTGGCCTAGATTGGATCAGGTGACCCCGCGTATTCGTCCCGATTTAGCCGCAGTGCCCGCCTACGTTCCGGGCAAGAACATCCCCGGCGCTCTCAAACTGGCGAGCAACGAAACCACCTTCGGACCACTGCCCAGTGTGGCGGCAGCCATCGCCGAAGCGGCCTCGCACGTCAACCGTTACCCCGACAACGGTGCGGTGGCGTTGACGGACGAACTGGCCAAGCACCTCGGCGTCGCCCCCGAGAACGTGCAGACTGCCTGCGGATCGGTGACGCTCTGCCAGAACCTGATCACCATCGCCACCCGCCCCGGCGATGAGGTGCTGTTCGCGTGGCGGTCATTCGAGACCTATCCGCTGGCGACCCGGGTTGCCGGTGCCACACCGGTTCAGATCCCGCTGAACGACGACCTCGTCCACGATCTGCCGGCGATGGCAGCCGCCATCACCGGCCGCACCCGGCTGATCTTCATCTGCAATCCGAACAACCCGACCGGCACCGTCGTCGACGCCGACAGCCTGATCGCATTCCTCGACCAGGTCCCGTCCGACGTTCTGGTGGCCATCGACGAGGCCTACTACGAGTACGTCCGGCCCGATGAAGCCCAGCGCTACGACGCCATCGAGTTGCATCGCCGCTACCCGAATCTGGTTGTGCTGCGGACATTCTCGAAGGCGTACGGACTGGCCGGACTCCGGGTGGGTTACGCGATCGCCGATCCCTCGGTCACCAACGCGCTGCTGAAGGTGCACGTGCCGTTCAGCGTCAACTCACTGGCCCAGGCGGCGGCGATCGCCAGCCTGAACGCCAAGGCCGAACTGCTGGGACGTACCGAATCGGTCGCCCTCGAACGCAACCGGGTCACCACCGAACTGCGAGCTGCCGGTTACCGCGTCCCGCCGAGCCAGGCCAACTTCGTCTGGCTCGATCTCGGCACCGACTCGGTGCCGTTCGCCCGCGATGCGGTCGACGCAGGAGTGATCATCCGGCCATTCGACGGCGACGGCGTCCGGGTGACGGTCACCGAGGAAGGCGAGAACAACACGTTCCTCGACTTTGCGCGTGGCCGAGCCGCCCGCGGCTAGCCGCAGACCGCGCCAGCGCAACGCGATGGCCCCGCCGGGTGAAAAACAGCCGGCGGGGCCACAGCGTCCAACTCAGGAGCGCGGGTAACTACCTCCGGTCAGAGACCGCGGGACAAAACCGGCCACATGGAGCCGAGGTCCTTCGCCCAGTAAGGCCAGGCGTGGGTGCCGACGGTGTGGAAGTTCTCCGTCGCCGGCACTCCTCGTGCACGCAGAACCAGAGCGAACTCGAGTGAGCAACGGTAGGCGCCGACCTCGAGGCCACCACCGAGTGCGGTCACTGTCTCCGGCGGGAGCCCATCCTCGCTTTTCGTCTGCTCGTCGAGCGGGCCGGCGATCCCGGTACCCGCGGACAGATACAGGTTCTTCCCACGCAGGGCATCGAGCCGCTTGGACGGGTCGTGGTCGGCCCAACCGGGCGCTCCCCACGGGCCCCACATGTTGGTGGCGTCGCCGCCGTCCTTGGCGACCGTGGCCCGGACGTAGCTCTCGTTGGCGATACCGGTGACCGGTGGACAGCCACTCATCGAGCCGGCGCCCGTGTAGAGACCCGGATTGCGCGACGCCAGCGCGAACGCGGCCTGCCCGCCCATGGACAACCCGGCGACCGCGTTGTTGCCGTCGCCGTTGAAGGCTTCGTCGATCAGCGGGGGCAGTTCCTTGGTGAGGAACGTCTCCCACTGCGGTTTGCCGAGTACTGGGTCGCGCTGCTGCCAGTCGGTGTAAAAAGCACCGTTGCCGGCCGGCAGTACGACGTTCACGTCCTTGTCGGCGAAGAACTCCGGCGCGTGCCCCTTGGCCACCCAGTCACTGACGTCCGTCTTGTCGCCGGCACCGTCGAGCAGATAGAGGGTTCCACGGGATCCGCTCTGGTCCTGTGGCAGCAGCACTGTGACCGGCACATCGCCGCCCATGGCGGGCGAGGAGATCGTCAGGTCCTGCCGCTGTGGACCGACCTTCACGACCTTCTCGATCTTGGCCGTTACCGGCGCCGCAGACACCACCGCCGCGACCGACGTGGTCAATCCGGCTGCCAGCACCAGACCTCCGAAAACCTTCAGCACACGTCCGGCACTCTGCATAAACCGACGACTCCCCTTGTGGTGCGAATATACGACAGCCGAAGGCTACCGAAGAGTGGGCGGCGATACGAAATATCTCAGCCGACTCACAGACTCCGGCGGACGTGGTTTCGCCCCGCCCATAGGCGACATGGATCATGTGGGATATGCAAAACCCGACAAATGACCCAGCTGCCACGGGGGCGTTCGCATTTGTCGCCGATGTCCCGGTTCGCTGGTCGGACATGGACGCCTTCGGCCACATCAATCACGCCCGCATGGTCACCCTGATGGAAGAAGCCCGGGTGGAGTGGCTGTTGAGCGCCGGCGAACAGTACGCGCCGCTCATCAAGAGCGCGATGATCGTGACCGTCGAGATCCGCTATCAGGCACAGCTTCGCCACGAGGACAGCCCTCTTCGAATCAGCATGTGGATAAAGGGTTTTCGCTCCGTCGACTTCACCATCGGCTATGAGGTTCGGTCTGCACACGCCGATGCCGACAGCAAGCCGGCATGCGTGGCCAGTACCCAGATGGCCGTCGTCGATATTGGAAAGCAAAGCCTTCGTCGACTGACCGACACCGAGAAGGGATACCTGTCGCAGTGGTCGCGTACCTGAGATCGTTGTCCGCGTTCAGTTCTCGAGCTCTTTGCGTGGGACGGCTGTTGGCGGCAAGGCCGGATTGGGCGGGACTGCGGCCGTAACACTTTGTTCGGGGAATGGAGTCACGTTGCCCTGCAATATGTTTCGATAGTCACGGAGATTCGCACGTCCGGCGCCGAGCTGTTCACCGAGACGTCGCGTGTTCTCCGCCGACAGCTCCCTCTCACCTGATCGCGCGATGAGGTGATCGATACGCTGGTCGATTGTTCCGGCATAGTTGATCTGGTCGAGAACCTTCAGCTCCTGAGCGGCCGCGGCCACCGCATCCGCAACATCCCACAACGCCGCCACGCGCTCGATCAACTGCGACCACACCGGCCGCAGCTCGGCCTCCCGCGACCGCAACTGCTCGCTGAGTCGTTCGTCCGAATCAGCCACGGCCCGAACACGATCTAGTTCGATGCGGACCGTTCGGAGGTTGATGACATCGGTGGCGATCTCGGCGATCTCGGCGTGCACGTTGATCTGGCCGCGCTGAATCACGAAATGGTCGCTGTGCCAGACCGGCGACCGCACGATCCGATCGTAGGCATTGCCCGCGATGTAGAGCAACGTCTCGTAGCCGTCGACGAAACGAGAACTGCCGGCAGCAGATTCACCACCATCGGTGGCATCCCAGGTCACGGCTTTGCCTGCCATCCATTGGCCGGCCTTCGACCAGTTGTCGGTCAGCTGCCCGATGACGCCGGCTGCGGTATTGGCCGCCATCGCCGTCGCCCGCCGGAGATAGTTGACGTCAAGCGCGCCCGGGCACGGCGTGAAGAGCAGCCCGTTGAACAAACGCTCACGATCGCCGATGTCGAGATGGAGGCCCTCCCGGCGTTCCCGCCGGATGCCTCGCACAGTCCCGGCAAAAACCGGTTTCGATGCCGTCACGAGGTTGCGCGCGGCATCGCGCCGTCGCGACAGCGCCACCACGCGCGAGCGCAGCACCAGGCTCGCAACCTTGGGCATTCGCGGGTTGCGCACCTGTTCCTCTAGCTGTCCGAGCTCACGCTGCAGGCGCCGGAGTTCACCGAAGCCACCGATCCCGGGGACCGGCAGACCTGCGGTGCTCCGACGAACGAGCACTGCCCT
The DNA here is from genome assembly GCF_000383535.1 of Nocardia sp. 348MFTsu5.1. Taxonomy (NCBI): domain Bacteria; kingdom Bacillati; phylum Actinomycetota; class Actinomycetes; order Mycobacteriales; family Nocardiaceae; genus Nocardia; species Nocardia sp. 348MFTsu5.1. The sequence goes on along the minus strand of NZ_KB911512.1, from coordinate 255,387 downwards.
GGCCTGCTCGGACAGGAACCCGGAGGCGATCAGGACGGCCGCCGGGTCGGACAGGTCAGGCGCCCGGCCCGGAAGCCGGGCCTGCTCACACCAGCGGCGAATGTCCGCGACGCCGCCCGAAGCGGCGGATGCAGAACTGTCGACCATGGGGGCCTCCGGGAGTTACGGGCTTTCAACCAGTATTACCGGACGACGACGAGCGGGGCCGTTTTGCGACGCCAGAGCGGTGCAGTGACGCGATGAAGGGCCCACGCCACAGGTGTCGACAGCACCGCCGTGACGATGAACACGCCCACCACGGAACCGCTGAAAAGCGAATAGCCCAGCAGATCCATCACCAGTTCCATCACGATTACGTGGACGAGAAAGAACTCGTAGGAGATCTCGCCGAACCAGACCACCGCGGGCCGGGACAACGCCCGATCCCACCAATGCCCGGGCGGGCCGATCACCAGTGGCGCCAGCAGCGCGGTGGCAGCGATCAGATAGAGCACCGACTTCACGATCGTCGCCGATGTGGAGGCAGGCGCAATTGTCGGTTCACCGGCCATCGAGGTGCACGCGATCTCAAAAGCTACGACACCCACCAGCACCGACAAGGTCGCGGGCCAGTTGGAGAGCACGCGTGCGAGCACGGCCAGCAGCATTCCACCGGCAAACCAGGCGAGAAACGCCGGCGGCCATAAACGCGCGGTCATGTCGATGCCCCCGTCTGCCGTGATGACCGCCCAGGCGGGCGTGATCAGCATCAGCACACCGATCGCCGCGATCATCCGGCCCGGGAGCCATCGTCCGCCGCAGATCAGTTGTCCGATCAGCCACGCAAACACCGGAAGCATCAGATAGAAGGCGACCTCGACGACGAGACTCCACATCTGGGTCAAACCGGAATGGAGGTGACCGAATCCGTAGGTCTGCGTGAGGGTGAGATTGCGGAGAAGCCCCGACGGCCCGTGACCGACGTCCGAGACGTCGGTCCGCCACACAAAGATCAGATAGACGCAGAGAACAGTGATCCAGTACGCGGGCAGGATGCGCACCGCACGACGCCAGAAGTACTGCGACACATCCGGTTTCGGACCACCCTCCTGGAGCGACCGGACCCAGGGCGTGAACAGCAGGTAGCCCGACAACACAAAGAATATCGACACCCCGACTTCGAGGCGGGCGAAGAACCACCCCTCGAAGTCGTCGGTGTACCTGCCCGTCCAGAAGGCGGCGTGGGTGGCGCACACCAGCAACGCGGCCAGCCCACGGAGCCCGGTGAGCGACGGGGTGAATCCGGTGTGCGTTCCCATCGGCGGCAGACTCAGACCTTGGACAGCGCGTCGGCCACCCTTTCGAGGGCCGCCACACGACTGCCCTTGACCAGGACCGCGTCGCCCGATTCCAGGTCTCCGAGCGCAGCCACTGCCGCCGCGACATCGTCGACATGCGTGGCGTCCGGACCGTAGTCGGGTGTGGCCACCGCGATCACCTCGATACCCAGCGAGCGCGCCCGCGCGGTGATGGCGACGTGTTGGGCGGCAGCGTCGGCGCCCAGCTCCGCCATCACGCCCAGCACCGCAACCCGTCGCCCGGCAGCGAGAGTGGCAAACGAGTCGAGCGCGGCCGACATCGATGTCGGGTTCGCGTTGTAGGCATCGTTGAGGATCTGTACCCCGGCGTGGGTTCGGCTCAGTTCCATCCGGAGCCCGGAGATGGCGGCACCGCCCAGACCTGCAGCGATCTGTTCGACGCTGACGCCGATGCCACCAGCTGCGGCTGCGGCGGCCAGCGCATTGGCCACCTGATGCTCGCCACGGGCCTCCAGCGCGACCGGCGCGGTCCCCCACGGTGTGTGCAGCGTGAAGCTCGCCCGCAGTTCTGAATCCATCACGATGTTCTCGGCGTACACATCGGCGCCGGACGCGAGGCCGAAGGTCAGCACGGGTGCGGCACTGCGCTGCGCCATCGCCGCGACCACCGGATGGTCGGCGTTGAGCACCGCGAGGCCATCGGCAGGCAGCGCCTCGATCAGTTCGCCCTTGGCCTGGGCCACCGCATCGATATCGCCGAACAATTCGAGGTGCACACCTTCGACGCGGGTCACGATGCCCACGGTCGGGCGAGCGATGTCACACAGCAGCGCGATGTGCCCGATGCCGCGGGCACCCATCTCGACAACCACCGCTTCGGTGTTGTCGGGGGCGCCGAGCAGTGTCAGTGGTAGACCGAGCTCGTTGTTGAACGACCGCTCGTTGGCCGCGGTCACGTAGGTGGTCGCCAGAACGGCCGCCAGCAGATCCTTGGTCGACGTCTTGCCCACCGATCCGGTGACACCCACCACCGGACCCGACAACCGGGCGCGGGCGGCGCGGCCCAGATCCGCCAGGGCCAGCGCGGTGTCGGCGACCTGGATCGCCGTCGCGTCGGGTTTCCCCCGGTCGCCGGCTTGGGCGGTGAGGTATGCCGTGGCACCGCCGGCAAGGGCACCGTCGATGAAGTCGTGTCCGTCGCGTTCGGCGACGATCGGAACAAACAGCTGGCCTGGTCGGATACCGCGAGAATCGATGCTCGCGCCGTCAATGTCCTGATCGGGACCGACGAGCTTTCCACCGGTAGCCGCTGCCACGTCACTCGCCTTGAATCGCACGCGTCGACGCTACCGGGCAGCCGCTCACAGTCACAGCCGAACCCCACGCGCGACCACCAACCACCGGCGATGTCCGGTTCGTCGCTGGCCTATCGTGGGCCGCATGGCCAAACCCGCATCCCCCGACCGCATCCGTCTCGTTGTGCTGTTCGGTGGTGCCTCCGCAGAGCACGATGTGTCCTGCGTCACGGCAGCGCATGTTCTCGCGGCCGCCGACCGTTCCAAGTACGAGCTGATCCCGGTCGGCATCACCCGGGACGGGACCTGGATCCGCAACGACAAGGCCATTGCAACACTCGTCGACCCCAACCTGTCGTTGCCGGACGCCCTCGAGCCCGAGGGCACTGAGATCGACCCGCTGTCGGCTTTGCAGCGGGCCGGCAATGCCACGGTGGTCGTGTTGCCATTGCTGCACGGTCCGCACGGTGAAGACGGAACCGTCCAGGGCATGCTGGAGTTGGCCGGCGTCCCGTACGCCGGAGCCGGCGTCCTCGGCTCGGCACTGTGTATGGACAAGGCGATGGCCAAGGTCGTCACCGCACAGTCCCAGATACCCCAGTGCAAATGGATCGAGTTCCAGGCTGGTTCCGGTGAGATCGAGAATCTGATCGAGCGCGCGGTCGACACCCTCGGACTGCCCGTCTTCGTGAAGCCCGCCAATCTCGGTTCCTCCGTGGGTATTTCGAAGGCGCACGACCGGACCGAGCTCGCGACAGCCATCGAGCTGGCATTGCGCTACGACGAGGTCGTGGTGATCGAAGAGGCCGTCAATGCCCGCGAGATCGAGGTGGCGGTACTTGGCAATCGGGATCCCCGGTCATCGGTACCCGGCGAAATCGTGCCCGGCGCAGAGTTCTACGACTACGAGGACAAGTACGTCAACGGAGCGGCCGGACTGGTCATCCCGGCAGATCTGCCCGATCACGAGGTGGCGCAGGTCCGGCAGCTGGCGCAGCGTGCGTTCCTCGCATTGCGTTGTTCCGGCATGGCCCGCGTCGACTTCTTCTACGAGGAGGACGGCCGCGGCTGGCTTCTCAATGAGATCAACACGATTCCCGGATTCACCCCGGCATCGATGTACCCGAAGCTCTGGGAGGCATCCGGACTCGGTTACAGCGACCTCATCGACCGCCTCGTCGAACTCGCATGTGAACGGCATCAGGTCCGGTCGGGATTCTCCACCGACCACTGAATCCTGCACTGATGGCACGATGAGCAGGTGATCGAGAAAGTACGCGGCCGGATCTGGCGAAACGGCAAGCTCCAGGACGATTTCGACATCGGGTCACTGTCCGATTGCCTGGCCGACGACACCACACTGGCCTGGGCCGACCTGGTGAACCCGAGCCACGAGGCACTCTGCCAGTTGGCCGACGAGCTCGGTCTGAACACCTGGGCCGTGGAAGATGCGCTCGCAGAGGCCGAACGTGTCAAAGCGGTCAACTACCCACACCACAAGTTCATTACCGTCTACGCGGTCGACATGCACGCCGATCCGACCCGGTCGACCAACGGCGCTCTGCAGACCCACCGCATCTCCATGTTCATCAAGGACAACGTGCTGATCACGGTGCGATTGTCGGATGCCTTCGACATGAACCTGGTGACCGAGCGCTGGGACACACTGGACGAACAGCATCACGGCATCGGCGCGCTGGTGCACGGATTGCTCGACGTGGTGGTCGACGGGCACTTCGACGCCGTGCAGTCACTGGACGACAGCATCGAAGACATCGAGACACTACTGTTCGACGACAACAAGAACAGTCGTGATCTCCAACGACGCACCTACCGGGTCCGCAAGAACCTGGTCCAGCTCCGGCGAGTGGTGCTCCCGATGCGCGAAGTGGTCAACCTGATCCAGCGAAACCGGTTGGAGAACCACTCCAATCCGGCTCTCGACGCCAACTTCACCGACCTCTACGACCACGTCCTGCGTGCCTCGGAGTGGACAGAATCATTGCGCGACATGGTCACAACGCTGTTCGAGACCAACCTGTCACTGCAGGATGCCCGGCTCAACACGGTCATGAAGAAACTGACCGGTTGGGCCGCCATCATCGCCGTGCCCACTGCGGTGACCGGCTTCTTCGGTCAGAACGTCAGATTCCCCGGATTCGGCACCACGTTCGGACTGTCCCTCAGTGTCGGGCTCATCGTCGCCACCGTCGCCATCCTCTACTTCATGTTCCGCAGCCGAGACTGGCTCTGATCACGCCGCCCTGCCCCGCCCCCCGTCCCCCGCTCCCCGATGATGTGCCGTTTTGGCGGTGCCGACCTGGGGTTTTGTTCGCAAAAAGGCCACATCATCGGGTCACGGGGTGGCTGAGGCGTTGACCCGGGCGGCCTCCCGCTCGGCGGCGGTGTTGGCGACTCCGGCACGTGAGCCGGCCAGCTTCGCGGCGATGTGATCAGCCACCGTCACCGGCTCGTATTTGCTGCCGTCACCGATGCACGACGGCAGTGTGCTGATCGTCGCGTCGATGTTCCCGTCGTGGAAGAACGCCGCCGAACGCCGACGTTCGATGACACCGTCGACCACCGGCGGTTTCACGCGATGCAATGTGGACATCCAGCGTTCGTTGGTCCACCGTGCCATCAGGTCGCCGACGTTGATGAGCAAGGCACCATCGGCGGGTGAGACATCGTGCCAGAGCCCATCGCGGTCAAGGACCTGTAGGCCCTTGACCTGATCCGCCCAGAGAACGGTGACGATCCCGTAGTCGGTATGAGCGCCCATGCCGGTCAGTTCGGCGTCGAGCTCGATCTCGCCGGGCGGGAGGGCGTAGTTGTTCATCCGCAGCACATCCAGCGAATGATCGGTGAAGTCCGCGAAGAAGTCCGGCTGCAATTCGAGGGCGTCGGCGAAGATGCGGGTGAGCGTGCGGGCGACCCTGGCTGCCTCGGCATAGTAGGGTGCAACTCCCGCCTTGAAGCCCGGAGTTTCTGCCGGCCAGAGGTTTTCGGCGTAATCCTCATCCGGAAGATCCAGCCCCGGGTACTCGGCCGCGGATGCCCCGACGTTGAACGCCTCGAAGAAATCGTTCATCCGGTTCGCCGACTCGACACCGAGGCTCAGCGACAACGACTCCGACTTCGGCGCGGTGTACCCACGATTGATCCGCGGCACCGTCCGATACGCCTTCTTGGTGTCGAGTGGCAGCGAGAAGAACTCATCGATCGCCGCGGCAAAAGCGTCTGACACCGCGGGTGAAATGCCATGTCCTAGAATCTGAATGAACCCGACCTCCGAGCACGCCGCGTCGACCTGTTTCGCGACCTCCGCCTTGTCGGCCTCGGTTCCACCGGTGACATACGGGGCGATGTCGACGGTGGGGACCACGAACTCAGATGCCATCCCTACACTCCTCAGTTGCGCGTGAGGCCGACTCTAATTCACCGACCACGACGCCGCAGAGGGAGTGCGGTCCGCCCAGTGGCGATCAACCGCCTGTGACAGCAACGATCCGCTCGGCGATCAATCCGAGCGCGGTATCGGCCGCGGGCAGAACTCCGGGGAACTGGAAGAAACCATGCATCTGCCCGTCAAAGATGTTGATCTGCACCGCGACTCCGGCGCGTGCCAGCGCATCCGCGTAGGCCTCACCCTCGTCGCGCAGGACGTCGTATTCCGGAATCAGCACCAGAGCCGGCGGTGAACCGGACAGGTTTCCCCACAACGGCGAAGCATCGGGGTTCCGCCGGGTGGCCGGGTCGGGTGTGTAGTGATTCCAGAACCAGATCATCGAATCACGGTCCAGCAACAGCTGATTCGCCGGATCGAGGTAGCTCACGGAATTCAGATCATGGTTGATGACGGGATAGATCAAGACCTGCAACGCAATGGGGGGACCGGATTCGGCGGCTGCGCGTTGCCCGGCCACAGCGGCCAGGTTGCCGCCCGCACTGTCGCCGGCGACGATCAGCGGCAGCGTCGGCCAACTCGCCGACGTCCAGTTGACCACGTCCCAGGCATCGCGCGCGGCGGTCGGATACGGATACTCCGGCGCCAGTCGATAATCAGCCGACACCACAACACAATTGGTGACCGCGGCCAGCCTCCGGACACCGGCATCGTATTGGGCAACCGATCCGAGTACCCAACCGCCGCCGTGGAAGTACACGATCACGCCGTGGGGTTGTTCGGTCGCGCTGTAGACCCGGACCGGGATCTTGTATCCGTCATCGGCCCGCACCGTGTCCTCACGTACCGCGTGCAGATCGGGGCCCGGCGAGACGAGATCGGCGAGTGCGGCGAAGACGGCGCGAGCCTGTGGCACCGGCATTTGATGGATCGGCGGCCCACCCGCCTCTGCCAACTGCGCGAGCAAGGCCGAGGTCGCATCATCGACTGCCATCGGCCCAATGTACTGCGCGCAGATCAAGCCGCACGTGAAAGTGACAGTGGGTCGTGATGTTTTGCAACCACACCAGGCGGGCACGCTGCTGTCATGAGCATCGAAGACGGACCCGGCGACACCCTGAACCCGAGCGAGAGCCTTGACAGCGACGATCTGTCGAATACGGAAGGCGACGACGTCGTGGATCCGCCGGACCAGTGGAACGAGGCCGACAAGTTCGGCACCACCCAGAGTGAGGAAGCAGCGGGCGAGTCCCTCGACCAGAAGGTCGCCGAAGAGGTCCCCGACGTCGAGATCGAGCAACAACCGGACTTCCCGGTGGCCGTCGCACCCGATCAAACACTTACCGAGGAGATCGTCGACAGGGTGATCGACGAAGAGGGCCCCGAGGTGATTCCCGGCATCGAGGAAGATTTCTAGAGATCGCGGGGTCCTCGCTGGTCAAAGACTGAGCGGCCAATTTATGTAAACGAGCATTCTCACGCAAGAACCGTGGCACACTGACTCCGAACCGACGACCCGCATCACAAGGAGTTCGAACCATGACCCGTGCCGCCGAGGCCGTTCACGTCAGTTCGTTGTTCATCGACGGCACCTGGGCCACGCCCTCGACCACGGATCGGATCGAGGTTCTCTCCGCGAGCGCCGGCGCACCGATCGGTTCCGTTCCGCATGCCGGACGGGCCGATGTCGACGCCGCTGTTGCCGCCGCCCGCCGGGCATTCGACGATCCGACCGGCTGGCGCACGTGGGAGCCGGCAGAGCGGGCCGATGCGCTCGACCGCCTGGCCGCCGAGATGACTGCGCGCGCCGAACAGACCGCGGCCCGGGTCTCCGAGCAGAATGGCATGCCGATCTCGACCGCTGGTCAGCTCGAAGGTGGATTTCCCATCGCCACCGTGAGCTACTACGCGGCGCTGCTCCGTGAGTCGATCACCGAAGAGACCAACCCGCACATGCTGGGCGGCACGTCGACCACCCGCAAGGAACCGATCGGCGTGGTCGCGGCGATCGCACCGTGGAACTTCCCGCAATGTCTCGCCGCATTCAAGTACGCACCGGCACTGGCCGCCGGATGCACCGTGGTCCTCAAACCGTCGCCGGAAACCGTCCTCGACTCCGAGTTGCTGGCGCAGGCCGCCGAAGCTGCCGGTCTACCCGCGGGTGTGCTCAACATCGTGCCGGGTGGCCGCGACACCGGCGCGTACCTGGTGCAGCACCCCGACGTGAACAAAGTCGCGTTCACCGGTTCCACCGGTGCCGGCCGGGCGATCGCCGAGGTCTGCGGTCGCCTACTGCGCCCGGTCACCCTGGAGCTGGGCGGCAAGTCCGCTGCCATCGTCCTCGACGACGCCGACCTCGACCTCACCGTCATCGGCGAAAAACTCTTCGGTGCGACCATGCTCAACAACGGTCAGACGTGCTTTCTCGGCACCCGGATCCTGGCTCCGCGAAGCCGCTACGACGAGGTTGTCGGCGCGTTCGAGGCACTGGTCGGCACGCTGGTTGTCGGCGATGCTCTCGACCCGGCCACCACTCTGGGACCGATGGTCAGTGCGCAACATCGCGATCGCGTCGAGGGCTACATCGCCTCCGGCAAGCAGCAGGGTGCCCGGCTCGTCACCGGCGGCGGCCGGCCCGCGGGGTTGGACAACGGCTGGTTCGTCGAGCCCACCGTGTTCGCGGACGTCGACAACAGCTTCACGATCGCCCGCGAAGAGATCTTCGGCCCGGTCCTGTCGATCATCCCGTTCGACGACGACGCCGACGCGATCCGCATCGCCAACGATTCGCCGTACGGCCTCGGTGGTTCGGTGTGGACCACCGACGAGGATCGCGGCATGAACGTTGCCCGGCAGATCCAGACCGGAACCATCGGGGTCAACACCTACCTCATCGACATGTTCGCGCCGTTCGGTGGAGTGAAGGACAGCGGCCTGGGCCGCGAGCTCGGCCCGAACGCGATCTCCACCTACCAGAACATCAAGACCATTTTCCGCTGACCACCCGGCCAGTGCCTGGTCGGGCGGGGAGGTCCGGCCAGGCACTACCTAATTTCCACCCGCCGTCGAGCGTGCCCAAATCACCGTCGAGCGTGCATAAATCACCGTCCAGTGTGCCGAAAACAATTGCACCCGAACCGGTTAGGCACGTTCGACGGTAACGAGGGCACGCTCGGCGGCGTTATCGGCACGCTCGGCGGCGGTCAGTCCTCGTCGATCTTGCGACCCTGGACGTACACCGAAGCGATGGCGGGCTCACGTAGCTGCATCAGGAGCGCGAACAGCAGTTGATCCCGTGCCATCTCGTCGTCGTCCGCCCGGACACCGTGGGTGACCGCGTTGTACAGGGCGGGCCACCGCTCAGGATCGATCACCACGAAGTCGGCTTCCTTACCGACGTCGAAGTTGCCGAACCGGTCTTCCATGTCAAGCGCGCGGGCGCCGGCAAGCGTTGACACGAACAACATTTCCGCCGGATGCATCGACACGCCGGCATCGCCGGGCTCGCTGATGTGAACCTTGAACGCGTCGTTGACAACTCGCGAGATCAGCCATTCATCACCGCCGCCGTGGTCGGTGCCGAGTGAGATGTTCACACCCGACGCGACGGTCCGCAGCCACGGCATGGTGCCCGACCCCAGGAACAGCTGCGACACCGGACAATGCGAGATCGAGGTTCCGGTCTCGGCCATGCGCGCGAGTTCGCCGTCCTGACAATGCACGGCATGCGCCAAGATGGTGCGCGGGCCCAGCAGCGACTCACCACCGACCTTGGAGCCCGGCAAGAACTTTCCGTCGTAGGTGTCGAGGTAGGAGTCGACCTCGTAGACCGCTTTGGTCGCGTCGATCTCCCCGGTGCCCGGACGATTGTTTTCGTTGAGGTGTGTGTGGACGTACACGCCTCTCGATCGCACGTCGGCGTACAACTCACCGAGTGCTGCCAACGTTTTCGGCGTCACCGACAGTGAAAAGCGGGGCACCAGTGCGACATGCAGGAGCGCGGTCGCAAAATCTCCGGTGTCTGCGGCGTGCCACTTGTCGACCTCGGCGGCCGTCAGCGCGATCGCCTGTTCCTCGCTCGTCAGCAGCGGAGCCGCGGAATCGGGTCCACGGGTTTGGATCCCGCGACCGCTGACGATGCGCAGCCCACGGCGCCGGGTCTCTTCGAACAGTGCGTCCTGCGCATCCGGGAATGCCGATCCGAACACCATCGCAGCGGTGGTACCGGCCCGAACGCGCCGGCGCGTGAACTCGGCCGCAGTCAGTTGTCCGATCTCCCGATCACCGAGTTTCGACTCGGTGGGAAAGATGCACCGCTCAAGCCATTCGAGCAATTGTCCGCCGCCGTAGGAATTCCCGGCGAACGTCTGCGGGAAATGAATGTGGGTGTCCACGAATCCGGGAAGGATGAACCCCGGGCGATAGTCGACCACCGACGAATGCGCGTGTTCCACTGGAAGCGAGGAGAACTCGCCACACCAAGAGATTGTGCCGTCGGCCTCGACCACCAACCCGCCGTCTTCGATGAAGACAAGTGCATCGTGTGCGGTGTCGACTTTCGGCGAGCCGGCGATATGGAAGATCTGACCGCGGTAGAGGTGCTTCACTGAATCACTTAAACACCCCTACGCCATTCGCGCTCGACAGTCGCCGTCGGTGTGGCGTCAGGCAGAAAGGCCCATCGAGGCTGCCAGTGTCGGCCACGCCTTGCGCAGGTCCTCTTCCCAGTAACCCCACGAGTGGGTGCCGGGCTGATCGAGGTCGGTCACTGCGGGAATCCCGAGTTCAGCGAGGCGGCCGGCAATCTGACGGGTACATTCGCCTGTCGCGGCCTCGATGGCACCGCCGATGACGATCTGGTCCGCCAGGGTGTCGACCTTACCGTCGAGCCGGACGTTGTCCTCGTTGTCGTACTTCCCGGGCAGGCCGGTGCGACTCGAGAGGTAGATCGTCTTGCCGCGGAGTTTGTCGGCGTTGATGTACATGTCGTGCTCGGCCCATAGTGGGTTCTCCGGCTCGCCCCACAGGTTCGTCAGATCGCCCTCGCCGCGGCCCTCGACCACCAGGCTCATGTACGCGCGCCCGAGGTCATCTGTGGTGCGGGCGCAGCCGCTGAACGACGCCGCGCCCTGGTAGAGGTCGGGGTTGAGTGCGGTCAGAAACAATGAGGCGGAGGCGCTCATCGACATACCCATGATGGAGTTGATGCCGTTGGTACCGAGTGCGGCGTCGATCACCGGCGGGAGTTCCTTTGCCAGGAACGTCTCCCACTTGTTGTGGCCGAGCTCCGGGTCGTCCTTGATCCAGTCCGCGTAATAGCTGTATGTGCCACCCCGCGGGGAGACGACGTTGACGTCCTTGTCGGCAAAGAACTCGACGACGTCGGTGGCCGTGAACCATCCCGCTTTCTCGAGAACACCGTGACCGGCGCCGTTGAGCGCGTACAGGGTCGGACGCGGCACACTGCGATCCGCGGGCACGAGAACGTCAAGCGCCTGGATGGACTCCATCGCGGGCGAATAGACGTTGACGACCCAATGTTGGTCGGTGAGGGTTTCGATGCTGGTGATGTGGGCCGCCTGGCCGGTGTCTCCGTCCGCAGACGCGGCACTGGTGCCGAGTGTCGTAGCGGTGAGAGCGATCAGCGACGTGAGGGCAAGAGCCCGCAGTGTGGTGGAGATGCGCATCGAGGTGGTTCAGCCTTTCAAAGTGTCCGGTGCATTTTCGCGCACGGGACCCCACCCCCCTGAGCAGAGAATGTAGCCGACGTCCCCACCGGCCGCGCGGCGTGGTCCGAGATATCAATTGGCCCGCGGCTGTTCGCATTTGCTTCGACTACCGAACGAAGGTGTAGCGCCTCCCCCGCGACGGTGCCGAAACCGCGTACCGTGCGAAATCGATGAACTAGGCGAACCGATCAAAGGGGCTCGGAGCAGACATGAACATCGCAACAACAACTGGCCATCAAAATGTCTCGATTTTGGGGATCGGCGCGTACCGCCCGAAACGGGTTGTCACGAACGACGAAGTGTGCGAGACCCTCGACTCGAGCGACGAATGGATCTTCGAACGCAGCGGTATCCGGAGCCGTCGCTGGATCAGCGGGGACGAGACCGCCCGGTCGATGGCCGTCGCGGCGGCCGATCGGGCCATCACGAACAGCGGTATCGACCGCAGCGACATCGGCGCACTGATACTGGCGACCGGTAGCTGGAAGACGAAGATCCCCCACGGCGGGCCCGTGGTCGCACTCGATCTCGGGATCAACGGGATCCCGGCCTTCGACGTCGCATCCGGCTGCGGCGGTTTCGGCTACGGACTCGGCCTGGCGACCGACATGATCCGGTCCGGATCAGCCGAGCATGTTCTGGTGATCGGGGTCGAGACGATGTCGGTGGTGATGGACCCCACCGACCGCGACACCGCCTTCATCTTCGGCGACGGAGCGGGCGCGGTGGTTGTCGGGCCGAGTGAGGAGAACGGCATCTCCCCGACCGTCTGGGGCAGCGACGGCGAGAACAGCGATGCCATCTCGCAGAACTACGACATCCCCGAATACATGAACCGCGCCGAAGAGTTCCAGTCGAAGGACCCCGAGACCGACCCGATCGGACGAATGGTTGTCGAGATGCAGGGCAGTCGCGTATTCCGCTGGGCGGCAATCACTTTGCCGAAGGCACTCGGCAAGGTCCTCGAACAGTCCGGGGTGGCAAAGGAAGACGTCGAGATCTTCATCCCGCATCAGGCAAATGCCCGGATCAATACGCTGATGAAGGCGAATCTCGGTCTGCCCGATGATGTTCCGATCGCCAACGACATCGAGACCACCGGTAACACCTCGGCCGCCTCGATCCCATTGGCGATCGAGGAGATGTTGGTGTCCGGCAAGGCCAAAGGCGGCCAGACGGCCCTACTCCTCGGCTTCGGCGCCGGACTGAGCTACGCCGGCCAGGTCGTCACCCTGCCCCCCGCACCGATCGAGGCCAGCTTCTAGCCACCATCAGTCCGACTTGTCGCCACCCGCTTCACTGCGAACCTTGATCTGGGTGGCCCGCTCGGCCACAAGCCAGTCAGGCATCTCGGCCAGGAGGGCGTTGATCTGCGCGGTGGTCAGCGCCTCGGTGATGTCGTGGCGCACCAGAGCGCCCTTCGAGATCCCGAGTTTCATGGCAACAAGGTTTTTTGGGTGGGGTCCATTGATGCGCAGATCACGCAACCAATCCGGTGGATCCGCCTGCAGCGCTTCGAGTTCGGCACGGGTGATGACACCCTCCTGGAACTCGGCGGGTGTCGCCGGCAGGTACACGTCCAACTTCTTGGCGGCGGTTGCCGGCTTCATCGACTGCGAACTCATACGCCAAGACTATCGGGCGGTAGCCTTTGGGCGTGACCACACCTGACAACGCCTCCTCATTTCGGCTGGCTTACGTGCCTGGTGTGACACCCAGCAAGTGGGTTCGGACCTGGAGTGAACGACGTCCGCGGGTCCGGCTCGAACTCGTCGCAATCGATGTCGCCGGATGCGCCGATGCCATCCGCGACGGGCAGGTACAGATGGCGATCACCCGCCTTCCCGATGCCCTGCACCACCGCGACCCTGGACCGCACCACACCATCGAGCTCTACGAGGAGACGACGGTCGTGGTCTTGCCGAAGGACCACCTCCTGACCGCAGGCGACGAGGTCGGCGTCGACGACCTCGCCGACGAACAACTGCTGTGGCCGCTCGACGAGCCTCTGGCGGTATCGCAACGGCCGGGAACAGCGGTGGAACATCGACCGGAAACCACCGGCGACGCAATGGAACTCGTCGCGGCGGGCACCGGCGTCCTCCTGGTCCCGCAATCCCTGGCCCGACTGCATCATCGCAAGGATCTCGTCTATCGTCCGATGACCGACGCACCGACCGGATCAGTCGGCCTGCTGTGGCCGGCCCCGACCTCTGATCTCGCCGACGAATTCATCGGCATCGTGCGTGGACGCAAGGCCACGTCGTCGCGGGGAGACTCCGCCCCAGCTCCAAAGCGCTCGGCGAAGGAAAAGACAGCCGCCAAACAAGCCCGTCGAGAAGCCGCCGGGAAGACCCCGGGCAAGAACCGTCGCAAATAACCGCCGGCTCAATCGGCGTACTCGACGACCAGCGGTGCATGGTCGGAGAGCCGAAGCTCCGGCTTGGATTCCTTGTCGACCGACACCCGACGGGCTGATCGAGCCAGGCCCGGGGTGGCCAGCTGATGGTCGACGCGCCAGCCGACGTCCTTGACGAACGACGCCCCCGCCCAACTCCACCAGGTGAGCGGACCCGGGACGTCGCCGTGCAGCGTGCGCACCACATCGACCAGCCGACGCGGTCCGGTGATCTCGGCGAACCAGGCTCGCTCTTCGGGCAGGAAGCCTTCCATCTTGCGGGCGGCGCGCCAGTTCGTGACGTCGTGCTCCAGGGGCGCGACGTTGAGGTCGCCGAGCAGTAAGAATTCCCGCCCTGCCTGCCGAGCGGCGAGTCGGTTTCGCTGGAGCTCGCGGGCGAATCCGGCCAGGAACCGTTGTTTGCGGGCATATTTGAGGCCACCGTCGGGCTGCTCACGCATCGATCCGGAACGCTGGAGCTCGGCAGGCAGCCCACCCTTGGGAAGGTAGAGGTTGCCGACCGTCACCGGACGATCGGCCAGATCGACCTCGATGTAGCGGCCCTCGACGGCGAACGCCGACAGCCCCCGGGCTTTCGGCGGATGCGTCATCCAGGTCCGCACCGCCACCGGTTCGCGCCGGGTCAGAATCGCCACACCGTTGCGTCCCGGGATCGAACCGACGTCGATCGACGCGATGTGGTCACCGAAGTCGCCGACGTCGTCGATGCCGCACCGAAGTTCCTGCAGGCCCACCACGTCCGGGCCGCGCGCCGCCAGCCAATCATCGAAGCCGCGGCGGCGGGCCGCTCGGATGCCGTTGACATTGAACGAGGCGACGGTGAAACCACCGGTGGGTGTCACTTACGCCTCCTCGGTCATTTCGGCCCGATACGAAAAACACCCCACCTGTGTGAACAGGTGGGGCATTTTTGGCGGAAGCGGAGGGATTTGAACCCCCGGTGGTTTCACCCACGCTCGCTTTCAAGGCGAGTGCATTCGGCCGCTCTGCCACGCTTCCTTCGACACAGAGCCTACTTCACGCGGGCCGCAGGGTTGTCACGGAGCCACCTGTCGACTTTCGTGAAGGTCGTCGTCATGGCGTCGCGCTCGTGATCTTCGAGGTGATCGAGCAGGTAGGTCCGCACTGCGACAACGTGTCCCTTGGCGGCCTCGTGGAGTTTGAGCCGGCCCGGTTCGGTGATCCGACAGACCCGATTGCGCTGGTCCTTGTCGTGGCCTTTGGCCATCCGTTCCACCCAGCCGTTCTCGGCCATCCGATCCACGCGCCTGGAGATGGTGCTCTTGGAGCTCAACGCGCCGTCGGCGAGGTCGCTCATCCGCATGCTGTCCGTCTCCGACAACAGCACCAGGATGCGGTAGTCGGAAAACGTGAGACCCGCGGATTCGACGAGGGAGTCGTTGATCGCATCGAACAAACGTTGGGATCCGTTCATGAACGATCGCCACGCCAGCTGCTCGGAGTCGTCGAGCCAGGGCACAGCGCTATCGTCTGTCATTTCTCTCCCGGGTATTCGGCTTTTGGCTCAACCAATGCCAGGAATAAGCGCGTTTACAGAAAGGACCCTACCTGCAATGAATTTCGCGACATGCGGACACCACGTGGCTGTTCGCGGCCCTGCCGGGTAAAGGTAGATGATGACCTCCATGCGCGCAGTCAACGTGACCGAACCCGGCCCCGCCGAGAACCTCTTTGTGGCCGACATCGACAAACCCCGCCCGGGTCCGGGAGAGGTGCTGATCAAAGTCGCCGCAGCCGGAATCAACCGAGCTGACCTGCTACAGCGGCAGGGTTTCTATCCGCCGCCCCCCGGTGCGAGCGAGATCATCGGCATGGAGGTCTCCGGGACCATCGACGAACTCGGCTCCGACGTGGCGGGATGGACCATCGGCACGGACGTCTGCGCACTGATCGCGGGCGGTGGCTACGCCGAATACGTTGCCGTCGCGGCCGAACATCTCTTGCCGATACCCGCCGGGGTGGAGGTGATCGAAGCCGCAGCCCTCCCCGAGGTCGCCTGCACCGTGCTCTCCAACCTCAAGCGGACCGCTCACCTGGCACCCGGCGAACTCGTCTTGCTGCACGGCGGCGGAAGTGGCATCGGTACCCACGGCATCCAGTGGGCCAAGGCGCTGGGCGCAACGGTTGCGGTGACCGCGGGTTCGGACGCGAAGCTCGAATTGTGCCGCGACCTCGGCGCCGACATCACCATCAACTACAACACCGACGACTTCGTCCAGGTGATCAAGGATCATGGTGGCGCCGACGTGATCCTCGACATCGTGGGCGCAAAGTACTTGGACCGCAACGTGTCTGCGCTGACCGACGACGGACGGCTGGTGATCATCGGCATGCAGGGCGGCGCCAAGGCCGAACTGGACATCGGCGCACTTCTGCGCAAGCGCGGTACCGTCCATGCCACTGCACTACGCGGCCGCACACGTTCCGACAAAGCCGCCATCGTCGCCGACACGATCGCGACCACGTGGCCGCTGATCGCCGATGGACGGGTCAAACCCGTTGTCGGAGCGACTTTTCCCCTCGCACAAGCAGGCGAAGCGCACACACTGCTGGAGTCGGGCCAGGTTTCCGGAAAGATTCTGCTGACGCTCTGAGATCCCCCTGAGATCGTCCCCCGCAGGGGTACCCAACGGCAATATGCCCTCGGCACCCTCTCTCGGGGTCGATCTCGGGGACCGTCAGCCGAGAGACCCGAGTGTGCGCACCAGCTGGTCGATTTCGTAGGGCGTTGTGTACGGCCCCAGGCCGATGGTCACCGCACCACCGACATCGCCCACGCCGATGCCGCTCAGCACCCGGCTGTTCACGTCGGCGAGTGCGCAGATCCCGTTGTCGGCCAACCGCCGAACCACTTTGTCCGCGGTCACGCCGGACACCGTGAAGCTGACAGCCGGTATCCGGACGTCGGCCGATCCGATCAGATTCACCAGGTTGAGCTGTCCCAGCGATCGCAGCAAATAGTGCAGCAATCTCTGTGAGTACTCGCTCAGCGCGGTCATCGACGTCACCAGCCGCTCACGTCTGGTGCCGGTGGCCGCCTCGTCGAGGCCGGCCAGATGCTCGATCGATGCGACCAGTCCGGCCAGCAGCGCGTGTTGATGTCCGTCGATCTCGAGCCGAGCCGGACCGTGGGCATCAGGGTCGAGCGACATCGACCTCAGCCGGGACAACATTTCGGGTTCGCGGAACACCAGCGCGGCCGTGGCGGGCCCACCCCAGCGGTCGGCGGACACCACCAGGACGTCCGCACCGAGCTTCTCGATGTCGAGCACTGTGTACGCCGCGGCACTGGTCGCATCGACAACAACCAGTCCGTCGATCGCATGGACGGCCGTGGCCGCAGTGGCGACGTCGACCATCGAACCGATCGTCGACGACGCCAGTGGCATTGCCACGACGCTCGTGGATCGGCTCACCAAGCCCTCGTACTGCCACACCGGCAGTTCGCCGTTCTCGATATCGACCTCGGCCCACCGGACCTTGGCACCGAACCGATCGGCCGCACGCAGCCACGGCAGCACGTTCGCCTCGTCGTCGAGCCGGCTGACCACCACTTCCGATCCGAGCCACACCCGCGTGTTGAGACTCTCGGCGAGCACGTTGAGCAGATGTCCGCGAGACGGTCCGAGCACCACTCCGCGAGGATCTCCGCCGACCAGATCGGCCACTGCCTGCCGCGCGGCGTCGATGATCCCCGCCGACTTACGGGCGGCCGGATAGATGCCGCCCGGCTGCGAGACCAGCGAACGAAAGCCCTTGGAGACCGTCGTCGCAACCGAATCCGGGATCTGCATACCGGCCTGCGGATCGAGGTGGATCCAACCATCACCGAGCGACGGGAACAGCCCCCGAACGCGGGCAACGTCATAAGCCATGGCAGTCACCATAGACGGTCGGTGCAACACCGCAATCCACTTGCCGGGGCTGCTTCATGCAATCACCACGCATATCTGGACAATGGACGAATGACCGATGAGAATTTCGACCACGGTTCGACTCCGAATGACGACGACCAGATCGTTGTGGTGCCCAGCGGCGGTTCGGAACACGACGGCGGCGACCATCAGGGTGTGGCAGATCTTGTCGAGCAACCCGCGAAGGTCATGCGGATCGGGACCATGATCAAGCAGCTCCTGGAGGAGGTCCGGGCAGCACCTCTCGACGACGCCAGCCGCGCCCGCCTCAAAGACATCCACCGGTCGTCGATCGTCGAACTCGAAGACGGACTGGCACCGGAGCTCCGCGAGGAACTCGAACGACTGGCGCTGCCGTTCACCGACGAGGCAATCCCGTCCGATGCCGAATTGCGGATCGCGCAGGCCCAACTCGTCGGCTGGCTCGAAGGGCTGTTCCACGGAATCCAGACCGCGCTGTTCGCGCAGCAGATGGCTGCGCGCGCCCAACTCGAACAGATGCGTCAGGGTCAGCTCCCCCCACCGGAAGCCTTCGGCAGCGGCGGAGCCGGCCATCACGGTGTGAGCGGGACCGGGCAGTACCTCTAGCAGTTGAACGCACCCGGCGCCTGCGGGTGAGGCAGGCGCCGGGGCAGATTTTGTTACCGACAGCGCACGAACGGTGCGGTCACTCCCCGGAGAGATCCGCGGACAGGTCCGCGACCTCGACACCTTCGGGAATGCGGACTTCTTCGATGGGCTCGGGGCGGTCGTCGAACTCCAGCTTGAGTGCACGGCAGATGGTGGCGTGCATGTCGTACATGCAGGTGATGTAAGTCAGCTCCATGATCTCCACGTCGGAGAGGTGCGCCTGCAGCACGGCGAAAACGCCGTCGGAGGTTCGGCCACCGTCGTACACGAGCGAATCGGTGTAGGCGAGAACCGCGCGTTCGAGCTCGGTGAACTCGTCGGACACCTGCCACGCCGGCAGCGCCGCGATCTTGCTCTCGGACATGCCGAGCGAACGCATCTGCTTGCAGTGCTGGGAGAAGACGAACTGGCTGCCGCGCGCGTAGCCGGCCCGGCCCTGTCCGAGCTCCCGCAGCAGCGGGTCGAGCTTGGCATTGCGATACAGCGAGAAGCCGCGCACAGCGTGCCGGAACACCTCGGGCGACTGTGCAAACACCGTCCACCAGTCACCGGGGGTGGCGTGGATGGTGCCGTGATCGACGGCGGGATCCTTGTCCGGACCGAACAACCGGTCGTAGAAGAAGAGGATCTTCTCGTCGGTGACCTCGGCGCGGGGGACCTCACGAAGACGGGGCATATCGATTCCTCTCGAAAAGGTGTCAGAGCTCGGAACGGACTTTGCGATCGGCTGCGGTCTTCGGCTCGTGCGCGACGTCGGCCTCGGTGAATTCCCGTGTCCAGCTGGCGAACTCGAGCAGCACACCGTCCGGGTCCATGAAGTAGAAGGACCGCACGAAGGTACCCGGGTGAATCTTGCGGGACACGCCGGCCGGACTGTCGTCGTGGTTGAGGATCCGGCTGACCTTGATGCCCTCGGCCTTCATCCGCTCGTAGTACTCGTCGAACTTCTCCAGTGGGACCTGGAAAGCGACGTGGTTCATCGAGCCGATCGCGCTGGCGAGCTCGCCCTCGTCGGGCAGGCCCTTCGGTGCCGCGACACCGGGGGCGGCATCCGGCGAGTCGGAAAGCCAGAAGAACGCGATGCTGTTGCCGCCACCGCAATCGAAGAAGAAGTGCTGCCCGAGATCACCGGGCAGGTCGAGCGTCTTGATCAGTGGCATACCGAGGACGCCGGAGTAGAAGTCGATCGTGCGCTTCATATCTGAGCACACGAGCGCAAGATGATTGATACCGCGAAACTCATACTTGGGTTCAGGGGCGTTCATGGTGGTCCTTTCGGCGCTGCGGGCCGGGCGGCTCAGCAAGAAATGACTTGACAGTCATGTCATGTTCATCAATAGTGTGACTGTGGCCAAAGCATCTGTCAACAGCCCATCGGGACCCGCGTCAGTCGAGACGCTGACGACTCGCGGCCGCAAGACGCGCGATGCCCTCCTGGACGCGGCGCGCACGGTATTCGAGGACGTCGGGTTTCCCGAAGCGCGCGTGGAGTTGATCACCGCTGCGGCCCAAGTCTCCTACGGCACGTTCTACCGGTATTTCGAGTCGAAGGAAGACGTCTTCCGGGTGCTCAGCGACCAGCTGTTCGAGGACATCCACCACCGCGGCCCCAGCGACAGCACGTTGTCGCCCGCCCAACGTCTCATCGCCGCCAACCGGACGTACTACCAGGCGTATCGACGCAATGCCCGGCTGATGGCCATCGTCGAGCAGGTCGCGACCTTCAACGACGACTTCCGCCGGCTACGTCACGACCACCGCCACCAACTGATCGATCGCCAGGCGCGCGCGATAGCCCGGTGGCAGCAGGAAGGGCTGGTCCGGCAGTCGCTCGATCCCGAGATGGCGGCCCGGGCCATGTCCGCCATGGTCGATCACACCCTGTACCTGTGGCTCGTCCAAGGCGACGAGGCGAACGAAGCCCTACTGCTCGACACGCTGGACCAGATGTGTCTCGGCGCGCTCGGCCTGGACCAGGACTGATCACCAACCTTTCCCTGGAGGAGAAGAGTTTCCCGATGAAGGACACCGCAGCATGAACGACATTGCCGATCGGTTCTTTGCCGCCGTCTGTAGCGGTGACGCAGCAACATTGACCGATCTCTACGCGCCGGATGCAAAGATCTGGCACAACGACGACGGGATCGAGGAGACCGTCGCGGAGAATCTCCGGGTGCTGCGCTGGCTCTCCCGCACGCTGGAGAACCTGCGGTATGAGGATATCCGTCGCTACGAGTTGCCCGAAGGTTTTGCGCAGCAGCACGTCCTGCGCGCGGATCTGCCCGGCCACGGCCCCATCGAGGTACCGGCGAGCCTGTTCGTGAAGGTGATCGACGGACGGATCACCCGCATCGACGAGTACGCCGACTCCGCGGCCATCCGCCCATTGCGGGAAACCGCTGCAGCACGTCTGGAGCAGAGCCGATGACCGCGAACCAACCCCAGGGCCACGTCGCCGAACTGTGCGCGAAGATGCGCACGTTCATCGACGACGAGGTGATCCCGGCCGAGCCGGTGCTGTCCCGCGCCGACGAGGACGCACACCAGCAGTTGAATGTGTTGCGCTCTCGCGCAAAAGAACTCGGCCTCTGGGCGCTCGGGCACCCGGCCGACATCGGCGGCGGTGGTGTTCCATTCCTCGACTTCGTCTACCTGAACGAGGTCATCGGCCGGTCCGAGTACGGACAGTTGGCCGTCGGGTCGGTGTCGATGCAGGACTCGCTGATGCTGCGCAAGCACGGCACCGAGGAGCAGCAGCGGCGCTGGATTCCGCCGATCGTTGCCGGCGAGTTCCTGCCGTCGGTCGCGCTCACCGAACCGGATGCGGCCGGATCGGATCCCACCCTGATCGAGACCCGCGCCGAACTCGACGGTGACTCCTGGGTGATCAACGGCCACAAGTGGTTTACCACCGCTGTCGCTGACGCCGGATACTGCAGCGTGTTCGCACGCACCGAACCCGAGTCCACCCCGAAGCATTCGCGGATCAGTGCGATCATCGTGCCGACCGACACACCGGGATTCGAGATCGTCCGGGCAATCCCGACGATGGGCCACGATCCCAGCGATCACTACGAGGTCAAGCTCACCAATGTTCGTGTGCCCGCGGCCAACCTCCTCGGCGAACGCGGCAAGGGCTTCATCGTCGCCCAGGACCGGCTCGGACCCGGCCGGATCTTCCATTCGATGCGCTGGCTCGGCCAGGCACAGCGCGCTTTCGAGCTGATGTGCGAGCGGGCCAATACCCGCTACGCGCACGGTTCGTTGCTCGCCGAGAAGGGCGAAATCCACCGCTACATCGCCGAATCCGCAGCCGAGATCCAGGCTGCCCGCCTGATGACACTGGACGCGGCGCGTGTGATGGATGCCGGTGACGACGCCCGCGTGCAGATCGGTCTGATCAAGTTCTGGGGGGCGCGGATGCTGCACAACGTCGTCGACCGCGCCATCCAGGTATACGGCGCAGCCGGCCTGACCGCCGACACGCCGCTCGAAGGCATGTACCGGCGGGCGCGCTACGCCCGCATCTACGACGGACCCGACGAGGTGCACCGCATGTCGACCGCACGCCGGCTCCTGCGCGACCCGAATGCAGCGCCATGGCGGTGAACAACGGGACCCCCACTCTCGGCGACGGAATCGGCGAGGTGCTCAGCGCGGCACTGGGTTACGAACTGACCGTCGGCGAGCCACGCCAGCTCACCGGTGGCGCCAGTCGCCAGACGTGGGCGGTGGACGTACACGATGCGCAGGGCCGCAGTATCCCGGTGGTCCTGCGCCGCGACCCGCCCGGGCAGGGCGACGCGGACCGGATGCGCGGCGAGGCAGCATGTCTGCGGGCCGCGGCCGCCGCCGGCGTGCCGGTACCCGCCCTGCTCGCAGCCGGCGACACCGCGCCCGGAATCGACGCCCCCTACCTGGTGATGGACAAGGTGGAGGGCGAAGCGCTGCCGCGACGACTGCAGCGCGACCCCGAATTCGCGCAGGTGCGTGAGCATCTCGCCGAGGACATGGGTTACGCGATCGGCCTGATCCACCGCGTCGACACCACGAGCCTGGCAATGCTCGATTCGACCGATCCCGTCGATGCGATCGAAACCGTCTACCGCGACCTGAACGAGCCCCGGCCCACCGTCGAGGTCGGCCTGCGGTGGCTGCGGGCGAATCGGCCGGAGAAACGCCCGGATACCCTGGTGCACGGCGACTTCCGGATCGGCAACCTCCTCATCGACGGCACCGGCATCACCGCAGTCCTGGACTGGGAACTCGCCCATCTCGGTGATCCGATCGAGGACCTGGGCTGGCTCTGTGTCCGCGCCTGGCGCTTCGGCGCCGCTGCTCCGGTTGCCGGGATCGGCACCCGCGAGCAGTTGCTCGACGGCTACCAGCGCGCCACCGGTGTCCGGCCCTCAGCGGCCGAACTGCACTGGTGGGAAACCTTTGCCACGCTGAAGTGGTTGGTACTGAGTCGTTTTCAGGCAGAGCGGCACCTCGGTGGGGCCGAGTATTCGCTGGAGTTGGCTGCGATCGGACGCCGGGTCTGTGAATCCGAGTACGACCTGCTGCTGATACTCGACCTGCTCGACGAGACCGCCACACCCGCATCCGTCGCACCGCGTCCGACGCTGCACGACCGCCCCGAGCTCGCGGAAATCTTTGACCTGGTCTCCAAAACGCTCACAGACGACATTGCGCCTGCCCTCGACGGGCACGATCGCGAGCGCTACCTGATCCGGATCACCGCGAACCTGCTGCGCATCGCAGCCCGGCAAGTCGCCGCCGGTGATGGTGCCGACATCGCATTGGAAGAACTGCTCAGAGCCGTCGGAGCCGCATCCGAAACCAACCTCGCGCGGCTGCTGCGTTCAGGGATTGTCTCCTACACCGACCCCACCGTGTGCCGTGCCATCTCGACGGCTGTCCTGGCCCGACTGCGGGTGGCGAATCCACGCCATCTCATCGCCTGATTCGAAAGCAACCACATGTCAGATCTGCTCCACACCCCGTCCGCGGTTCGGCCCCGACTACGCCAACTGATCGAGTCCGGCCGGCCCGTGCTCGCTCCCGGTGCGTACGACGCCCTTTCCGAGCGGCTGGTCGAGGCCGCCGGCTTCGGCGCCGCGTACATGACCGGATTCGGTACCGCCGCTTCCCTGCTCGGCCGGCCTGACGTCGGTCTGCTCACCGCCACCGAGATGGCCGACAATGCCCGCCGGATGGCGTCGGCGATCGATCTACCGTTGATCGCGGACGCGGACACCGGATATGGCAATCCCATCAACGTGATTCGGACCGTGCGCGACTACGAGCGCGCCGGGGTTGCGGCAATCCAGCTCGAGGATCAGGTGGCTCCCAAGCGGTGCGGGCACATGGCGGGCAAGGCCGTGATCCCGGTCGGCGAGATGGTGGCCAAGCTCGAGGCCGCGCGAGCCGCGCGCACGGACCCGGACTTCCTGATCATCGCCCGGACCGATGCCGCCGCCGTCGACGGGATCGGTGCCGCCATCGACCGGGCGCAGCGATACGCCGATGCCGGTGCGGATCTGCTGTTCGTCGAGGCGCCCAACAACATCGACGAGGTGCAGGAGATCGCGACCCGGCTGGCCGGCCACCGGCTGGTGTTCAACTGGGTCGAGGGCGGCCGCACTCCCCCGCTGTCACGCGAGCAGCTCGCCGAGCTCGGTTTCGCACTCGTGCTGTTCCCGATCGGCGCACTCCTGGCCGCCACCCGCTCGATCCAGGACTTCTTCGCGACGATCATGCGCGACGGGACTCCGGCGGCGGCCATGGACGGGTTGCCGGCATTCGACGAGTTCACCGGTTTCATGGGCCTCCCCGAGATCAACGAGCTCGGTCAGCGGTTCGCCGACCGCTGACCCCGGCCCGCTTCGGGCAAACAAAAAGGGCCCGGGATATCCCGGGCCCTTCTCGTGTCCGCTATGCCGGTGTGGTCGCCAGCTGGTCGCGAATGTCGCGCTTGAGGACCTTGCCCATGACGTTGCGGGGCAACGTATCGACGAACACCACGCGACGGGGCACCTGGAACCCGCCGAGGTGATCGCGGCAGGTGGCGATGATGTCGTCGGCGGTTGCGTCGGCGCCCTCACGAAGAACCACGACGGCACAGACGACTTCGCCCCACGTCTCGTCCTTGACACCGATTGCCGCCGCCTCGGCGACCGACGGGTGACGGTAGAGCGCCTGTTCGACCGCCAGCGAGGCGACGTTCTCGCCGCCGCTGATGATCAGGTCCTTCATGCGGTCGACGATGTAGACGAACCCCTCCTCGTCCTGACGCACGAGGTCACCGGTGTGGAACCAGCCGTCGGTGAAGGCGGCCGCGGTGGACTGCGGATCACGCCAGTACCCCGACATCACCTGATCGCCGCGCACGATCATCTCGCCGACCTGGCCGAGCGGGACATCGCGCATCTCTTCATCGACGATGCGAATGTCCGCCAACCGCATCGGCTTTCCGGCCGCGGCCAGCAGCCCGGTCTCGCCATCGGCCGCCCGCCGGTGTGCCTCCTGGTTGAAATGCAGCACATTTCCGGCCAGTTCGGTCATACCCATGCCCTGGTAGAAGTCGACGCCGAGGCGCTCGAGTCCCTCGCGGAGAACGGCTGCGGGAATGGCCGAGGAGCCGTACCCGATCGCCTCGAGTGTGCCGAGATCGTAGTCGGCCAGTGCCGGATCCTTGAGCAGGAAGTTGATCATCGTGGGCGCCAGACCGGTCTGGGTGACCTTCCACTCCTGCACCAGCCGCAGGAAGGTCGCATTGTCGTAGGCACGAACGATGCCGACCGTGCTGCCGACCATGTGGTTGAGCAACGTGACGTAGCCACCGACATGGCACAACGGGAAGCAGAACAGGAAGACCGTGTTGTCGGGCAGTGCCCACTCGAGTGCCGAAGACGTGATGCCGCTGACCAGATTGCGGTGGCTGATCATCACGCCCTTGGGCATCCCGGTGGTGCCGCTGGTGTACACCATCCACGCGATATCTTCCGGACTCGGCGCCGCGGCAGGTGGTTCGGCGGAAGCTCCGTCGACGAAGGCATCCCAGGATGTGGCTTCGTCCGTTCCGCCGATGACGACGACCTTCTGCACCGTCGGGATCCGGTCGCGGATCTCGCCGACCACATCCGCGAACTCCGCGCTCACGATCAGCACCCTCGCCTCGGAATTCTGGATGAGCGAGGCGATCTGGTCGGCATGGAGCCGGAAGTTGAGGATTGTCAACGCCATTCCGGCCATCGGAACCCCGTAGTAGCAATCG
The DNA here is from genome assembly GCF_000383535.1 of Nocardia sp. 348MFTsu5.1. NCBI lineage: Bacteria > Bacillati > Actinomycetota > Actinomycetes > Mycobacteriales > Nocardiaceae > Nocardia > Nocardia sp. 348MFTsu5.1. Next base: position 229,396 of record NZ_KB911512.1, on the reverse strand, counting down.
AAGTACTCGGTGCAGTTGGTCGACAGGATCGCGACCCGATCGCAGGGTTGTGCGACCGTCAGCAGAGTGTTGGCGAGACGGCGGCTGCGGTCGCGCAGTTCCGCGTAGCTGACGGTCTGGTCCTCGAAGCGCAGAGCGATGCGGTCCGGGTGTTTACGAGCGCCGTACTCGACGATGTCGCTGACGAGCATGCGAATTCTCCTAGGATCGATAACTTTTCAGGGTGGATGGTGTGGCAGTCAGCGGATGGCGAGCGGATTGATCGGCGATCCGAGACCGCGAGTGAACTTCAGCGGCGGGCCCGCGTAGAAGAAGTCGTAGTTACCGTCCGCGGCGCAGGCCGCGGCGAGCTCCTCGAAGTTGAGCATCTCGGCGAGTGTCATCCCCATGTCCCGGATGAGCACCATGTGCAGCTCGAACAGCGACCCGGGGTTTTCGCCGGGCATCACCTCGACGGCCCAGTTGTCCGCGCCGACCACAGCCACATCCCGATCGCGAAGCCACTGCGCGGTGGCCAGGCTCAGGCCGGGCTCGCCGGCCATGTACGCGGCCGGATCCTTCTCGACGAGGAACTTTGCGTGCCAACCGGTCCGGAAGAGCAGGATGTCACCGGGACCGACCTCCACGCCCTGCGCGGCAGCGACGGCATCGAGCTCGTCGGGTCCGATGGCCTCGCCGGCCTGCAGCCAGTCGACGCCACGGTGGCGAGCGATGTCGAGCAGCACGCCTCGTCCGGCGATGCCCTTGGCCTGGGTCTGGATACCGCACTTGTCGGCACCCTTGACCGTCACGCCGTCACCTGGATGGCCGTTGTAGAGCTGCTCGTCGTAATGCACGTGCGCCAGCGAGTCGTACTGCGACCCGGTCTGCAACGGCATGAACACGTAGTCGTCGGCCCACTTGAAGCCGCCGGGGAGCACCTGCTCCTGTCCGTTCTCAGACATCAACCGGATCGGGTTGATCCGCGCGCCGCCCGGCTGGGGGCCGTCGGCGTCGAGCGGGATACCCAGCTCGAAGACCTCACCGGTCCGGATCAGGCTACTTGCGGCGGCGACTCGCTCAGGGGTGATCAGGTTCGTGGTGCCGCGCTCGTCGTCGGTACCCCAACGTCCCCAGTTCCGCACCTTGGTGCCGAGTTCACGCATGTCGGGAATGGACGCAGACATCTACAACTCCTCCGGGAGAGATTAATGACGTGACAGTCATGTCACCTTTTTGATTGTGATCGACGGCATAGCGCATGTCAACCAACTGATCGTGGCGGACATCACGGCGCGAGCGGAACCACGCAATATCTCTGGCACTCGACCCACGGGCGCGTCAGCCGGAAGTCCCGTGGCGGTAGTCTCGACTCTCGTGTCAACAGCAGCCGATGAAGTGCCTTTGCGGCCCCCACCGGCGGAGTCCGATTCGCGGACGTTCCGTCGGGCCTTCGGCGACCTCACATCAGGCTTCAAGCATTCCGAGCTCTGGCTGCTCCTCGGCTGGCAGGACATCAAGCAGCGCTACCGCCGGTCGCTGCTCGGACCTCTGTGGATCACCATCGCCACCGCCGTCACCGCCGTGGCCATGGGCCTGCTCTACTCGCAGCTGTTCGGCAACGACATCAGCTCGTTCCTGCCGTACGTCATGCTCGGGTTCATCTTCTGGAACTTCATCCAGGGATCGATCCTCGAGGGTGCTGACCTCTTCACCACCAACGAAGGCCTGATCAAGCAGATCCCGGCCCCGCTCAGCGTGCACGTCTACCGGCTGGCCTGGCGCCAGCTGATCATCTTCCTCCACAACATCCCGCTCTACGCGGTCCTGTTGATCATCTTCCCGCAGCCGGTGACCTGGACGGTGATCCTGGTGATCCCCGGCATCGCACTGTTTGTGGTGAACGCGGTCTGGGTGTCGATCGTGTTCGGCATCCTGTCCACCCGCTTCCGCGACATCGGGCAGTTGCTCGTCACCGCGGTTCAGCTCGTCTTCTTCATGACCCCGATCATCTGGAGCGCGACCGACCTCGAGGAGAACGCGGGCGCCAACTCCAGCCGGGTCAAACTGGTCCAGCTCAACCCGATGTACCACTACCTGGAAATCACCCGCGGTCCGCTGCTGGGTGAATCGGTGGCGCTCTACCACTGGCTGATCGTCATCGCATGCACTGCCATCGGATGGGCCATGGCGCTGCTGATTCTGCGTAATTACCGTGCCCGCGTGTCGTATTGGGTGTGAGGTCATGAGTCAAGTCCGAGTCGATACCTGGGATGCCTGCGTCGATTTCCCGATCTTCGATGCGAAGACCAGGTCGCTCAAGAAATCCGTTCTCGGCCGCGCCGGTGGCGTGATCGGATCCAACGAATCCAATGTTGTTGTGGTCGAAGCGCTCAAGAACGTCGATCTGCATCTGTCCCACGGTGACCGCATCGGTCTGGTCGGTCACAACGGCGCCGGCAAGTCCACGCTGCTGCGACTGCTTTCCGGCATCTACGAGCCCACCCGCGGATCCTGCTCGATCAAGGGCCGGGTGGCTCCGGTCTTCGACCTCGGTGTCGGCATGGATCCCGAGATCTCGGGCTACGAGAACATCGTCATCCGCGGCATGTTCCTCGGGATGAGCCGCCGCGAGATGCTGAAGAAGATGGACGACATCGCAGAGTTCACCGAACTCGGCGATTACCTGTCGATGCCGCTGCGCACGTATTCCACCGGCATGCGCGTGCGCGTCGCGCTCGGTGTCGTCACGTCGATCGATCCCGAGATCCTGATCCTCGACGAAGGCATCGGCGCGGTCGATGCCGAGTTCATGAAGAAGGCCCGGATCCGGTTGCAGGAGTTGGTGAAACGCTCCGGCATCCTGGTGTTCGCCAGCCATTCCAACGAATTCCTCGCGCAACTCTGCGACCGCGCGCTGTGGATCGATCACGGCTCGATCCGGATGGACGGCGGCATCGAAGAGGTCGTCGGCGCCTACGAGGGCCCCGACGCCGCCCGTCACGTGCGGGAAGTCCTGGCCGAGGTCGAAAAAGATGCCTGACGCCAAGGTCATCGCCGTGGTGGTGACCCACCGTCGGCTGCAGCTCCTCGAGCAGTCGCTGGCCGTCCTGTCGAATCAGAACCGGGCCGTCGATCACCTTGTGGTCGTGGACAACGACAACGACAGCGCCGTCGCCGAACTCGTTGCCGCCCAACCTGTTCCCGTCACCTATGTCGGTTCGGCACACAACCTCGGCGGCGCCGGAGGATTCGCGCTCGGAATGCTGCAGGCACTGGCCCTGGGTGCCGACTGGATCTGGTGCGCCGACGACGACGGCCGGCCAGAGGGCCCCGAGGTGCTGCAGACGCTGCTCGATTGCGCGACCACTCACCAACTCGACGAGGTCTCACCTGTTGTCTGCAACATCGACAACCCCGAAACTCTCGCCTTCCCGCTGCGCCGCGGCCTGGTCTGGCGCCGCAAACGGTCCGAACTCTTCGCCGACGGGGAGACCTCGGATCTCCTCCCCGGCATCGCGTCCCTGATGAACGGCGCCTTGTTCTCGGCTGCGGCGGTCGACGCGGTGGGTGTACCCGACCTGCGCCTGTTCGTCCGTGGAGATGAGGTCGAGATGCACCGCCGTCTGGTGCGGTCGGGCCTAAGCTTCGGAACCTGCCTGACCACCGCGTACCTCCATCCCGACGGCAGCGGTGAGTTCCGTCCCATCCTCGGTGGTCGCATGCACACCCAGTACCCCGACAACGAGACCAAGCGGTTCTTCACCTACCGGAACCGCGGGTACCTGATGAGCCGGCCGGGGATGCGCCGACTCCTGCCACAGGAATACGCGCGATTCGGCTGGTATTTCCTGGTTCAGCAGCGCGATGTGGCCGGGTTCAAGAATTGGCTGCGGCTGCAGTCACTCGGTCGCCGCGAGCGCTTTCGCAAGCCCTGAATCTTCCCGAAGTATCCGCACCATCCTCACCTGCGATGGCGGCAACTCAACCCAATCGCGTCCGCAGAAACTAGAACATGTTCTACCATGGACCGCACGACGATTCTAGGAGGATCATGCGGTTCACGTTCGCCGAGGCAATGACGGATCCGAGCTACTATCTGCCGCTGGCGAAAGCGGCAGAGGAGGCCGGATACGAGGGATTCACGATCCCCGATTCGATCGCCTACCCCGAGGAGTCGGACTCGACGTATCCCTACACCGAGGACGGCAACCGAGAGTTCCTCGATGGCAAAGCGTTCATCGAGACATTTGTGATGGCGGCGGCGATGGGTGCGGTCACCGAGAAGATCCGGTTCAACCCGTTTGTTCTCAAGCTGCCCGTCCGGCCACCGGCGCTGGTGGCAAAGCAGGCCATGTCGGTTGCGGTACTGACCAACAACAGATTTGCGCTCGGCGTCGGCACCAGCCCGTGGGCCGAGGACTACGACATCATGGGTGTCGATCCGAAGCGCAAGGGCAGGCGCATGAACGAGTGTATGGACATCATCCGCGGGCTGAGCACCGGTGAGTACTTCGAGTTCCACGGGGAGTTCTACGACATCCCCAAGATCAAGATGAATCCCGCTCCCACACAACCGATTCCACTGCTGGTCGGCGGTCACGCCGACCTCGCGCTCAAACGCGCGGTGATCCGCGGCGACGGCTGGATGCACGGCGGCGGACAACCCGAGGAACTCGATTCACTCCTCGACAAGATTCAGGACATCCGCAAAGCGGAGGGAAAGATCAACGACCCCTTCGAGATTCATGTGATCTCCCTCGACGCCTACACGCCCGATGGCTGCAAGCGCCTGGAAGACAAAGGCATCACCGACGTGATCGTCGGATTCCGCATCCCCTACATCGTCGGGAACGACACCGAACCGCTACAGAAGAAGATCGACCATCTCAACATGTTTGCCGACTCGGTGATCAGCAAGGTCAACGGCTAGCTCACCAGACCGGCCCGGAAGGCGACGAGCGCCGCCTCGACGCGATTGCGGGCGCCGAGCTTGGTGAAGACCGCGGACACATGGGTTTTGACGGTTGTCTCGCTCAGGAACAGGTCGGAGGCGATGGCCGCGTTGGGAGCTCCGGTGGCCATCGCCCGCAATACGTCGCGCTCGCGGCCGCTCAACTTGTCGATCTCGGAAGGGACGGCGGCCGCAGGTGGGCGGCCTTGCACGATGCGGCGCAACGACTCCTGGCTGAACAACGTATTGCCGGCGGCAACCGCGCGGACGGACTGCGAGAACGTCTGCGGCGGTTCGTCCTTGCTCAGGAAACTGTGGGCGCCGGCCGAGACCGCCTGTACAACAAGGTCGTCCACATCCATCGCGGTCATGGCGATGACCCGGGGAGGATTGGTCAAGGTCATCAGCGCGCGGGTGGCATCGAGACCGCCGACCCGTTTCATCTTCAGATCCATCAGCACCACGTGTGGCCGGAACTGCTGAACAGCGGCCAGAACCTGATCACCGTCCTCGACATCGGCGACCACGACGATGTCCTCGGTGGCGGCAAAAATATCCGAGACACCGCGCCGGACAAACGGATCGTCGTCGGCGATGAGCACGGTGATGGGGCGTGGTCCGGTCATGGTGTGCTCAGGGTATTACCCCCTGCCGACAGCGGGACCCGCGACACTAGGAATACCAGGGCAGCCAGCAATCGGTGACGAATTCACCTCCGACGACACCCGCGTGGAACGTGCCACCGACATCTCGTGTCTGCTCGGCAAGTCCGACCAGCCCCGACCGGGACCCGCTGGGAACCGCCGGCGGTCGACTGCTGAGCTGATTACAGATGTTGATACGGATCCCGTGCTCGCCGGCACCGACGATCGAGATCCGGATGACCTGATCACCGGCATATTTCTGCGCGTTGGTGAGCGATTCCTGCACCACCCGGTAGGTGACGTGGCCGGAGACGGTACCGACGTCGCCGGGCGACAGATCGGTGTAGAGAGTGGCATGCAGGCCCGCGGCCCGCGCGCCCTGCACCAACTCCGCGACGGCATCGATCCCCTGATGGCCACTGTGCTGTTGCGACGCCGACCCGCGCAGGACACCGACGATGTTCTTGAGGTCGTCGAGTGCATCGTGCGCTGTCGCCCGGATCAGAGACGCGTTGTTGACGATCTTCTCCGGGTTGTCGGTGCCGCCCACCTGAACGGCCCCGGCCATCAGAGAGATCCGGCTCAGGCTCGCGGCAAGAGTGTCGTGCATGTCGCGTGCGATGCGGGTGCGTTCCTCGGTTCGGATCATCTCGTCGCGCATCACGTCGGTTTGCTTGGTTGCCCGGTCCCGACTGACCTGTGCCCGCGCCAGCTCCACCTGGGTGTGCCGCAGCAGTGCAACGGTCGCGACGATGCCCACCAGAAGCGCGGACACCACCCAAGGAATCCACAGCGGTACATCCCAAGTCGGTAGTGGCGCACCTTCTTCAGGGCGCGCAGAACCCATGGTGAGGATGGAATTGTCCCGGGTGCGCATGGTGTCGTACACCAGCGACATCCCCGCGGCCAGGTATGCAGCGAAAACTGCCAGAGCCAGCCGGATCCCGCGCTCGACCTGGGCCACCGCGTACAGCGCGATGAGGGCAGCGGTGGCGTCGGTCGAGAAGAACAGCGGGCCCACGACCGCCACGGCCAGCACCGGCAACGGGAACCGGTGCCGCCAGACGAGCGCTGCGGCCGCGACCAGGTTCAGCAGCAACCCGATGGTGGAGTTCCACACCGGGACACTGCCGGACTCTTGTGTGAGCGCAACCGCCAGAATCGACCCGAACACGCTCAGGCTCACGGCCCCGGTGGTCCAAAGCCGGCGCCGGATGGTGTCGCCGGAAGTATTTGTCACGGTATGGAGGCTACGGCGCACCTCGGACGTTCCGCGATCGGCCGAACGGTCCGGGTTCCGTCGATTCTCTGTCCGAACGGATGAGTGGTGCCGTCCCTTTGCAGGAGGTGCGCGGGCATCCGGTTGCGGTGAGCTGTTTCTCACCAAGCCAACCACCCACTCAGGAGGATCTGCCATGACCGTTCCCGGCCAGCCAGGCGACAACAATCCCTACAACCAGCCCTACAACCCCGCTCAGGGTCCGTACCAGCAGCCACCCAAGAAGAAGCGCAAGGTCTGGCCCTGGGTGGTCATCGGTGTGCCGATCCTGCTGATCGGCGCCTGCACCGCGATCATCGCCGGCAGCAGCGGTGACGACGATGCAAGTGTCACCAAGGCGTCGAACACAGCGGCGGCGCAGCCGTCGGCAGCCGAGGATTCCGGGCTCGACTTCCCGGGGAAATTGGACGATGACACCGCTGCCGCCGGAGGTGACACGATCACGAGCGATGATCTCGCGTACACCGTGATGCCACTGGTGGCCGCCAGTTCTGACTTCGGTGATTACGTGTGCAGCACTGTCACGATCAAGAATGTGGGCTCGAAGCAGAACGACTTCAACGGCTATTTCGATTGGAGCTTGCAAGATCCCAGCGGCACCATCCTCAAGGCCACCTTCGCGCCGGAGAAACAACTACTGAGTTCGGGTGAGATCGCGCCGGGCGGACAGACAGCCGGAGACGTCTGCTTCGACGCTGCCGCGGGTACCCCGCCCGGAACCTACGTGGTGTTGTTCGAAGACACGTTCTCGCTGTCGTCGGACCGTCTGGCGTGGGTCAACACCCTGTAGTGGGACAGGTCGTGGTCAGCGGATCTTGAAGATGACCGTCCGCTGCACCACGAAGTTGATGACGGTGGCTGTGCCCTGGGCGACGACGTAGGCGAGCAGGCTCCACAGCACCGTGTCGTCCCAGGTGCGCGACAGCAGGGTGTAGATGCCCACCTGAACGACGAAGGTCACCAGGTAGAGCAGTGTGACCGACACGAAGCGGGCCACGCTCGGCTCGGCCTTGAAGGTCCATCTGCGGTTGATGAGGTAGGCCATCGTGGTGCCGCAGAAAAAGCCGATCGACTTGGCGGCCCATTCCGGGAAACCCAGCAGGTACTGGAAGATCAGAGTCAGCCCGAGATCCAGCACTCCCGACGCCGCGCCGGTGATGACGAATCGGACAATTTGGGTCTTCAGATCGCCACCGGCCGGCGTCGGCACAGCGATCGCCGCATCCAGTTCGGTTGTCCGTTGCCCCTCGGCCTGCTCTTCTGCCACCCCGACACCCTAGCGGCAACCCGATCACCGGCGGCCGACAGCCTGATCACGAGGCCGGGTAATCAGGGGTGGCAGAGCTTTTCCAGCTCCTCCAACGCGGTGTCGAGGTGGGTCAGGATCCGCTGCAGGCTCGGGACCTCCGCACGCGCACCGGTGACCCCGAAGTTCACCATGTCACCGTTGGTGGTCACGGTGATGTTCAGGGCCTGGCCGTCCATCGCGATCGACGCCGGGAACACCCCGTCGAGCCGGGCTCCGTTCCAGTACAGATCATGCTTCGGCCCTGCGACATTCGAGATGATGAGGTTGAACGGCGGCGGGGTCATCCGGACGTACCCGGGCACCGCTGTGAGGGCGAGCGGCGCCGCGATGACGGCGCCGTAGCCCATCGCCTGCAAGGGGCTCAGTCCCCTGATCACCTGCTTGCTCGCGGTTGTCGAGTCGACCAGGGTGGCCAGACGTCGTTCGGGATCGGGCTGGTCGGTGGCGAGATTCGCCAGGATCGCGGTGATCGCGTTGCCCTCGGATGAGTCGTCGTCCTTGGCGTGCATCGACACCGGCATCATCGCGATCAGCGGTTCGTCGGGCAGGGCGTTCTGGTCGATGAGATATGAGCGCAGGGCGCCCGCGCACATCGCCATCACCACATCGTTCAGTGTGATGCCCAGGCCCGATGCCACCGCATGCAAGCGGGTGGCCGACCACTGTTCTCCGGCGAATCGGCGAGCGCCGCCGATCGGCACGTTGAACATGGTCCTCGGCGCCTGCATCGGGACGATCAGGTTGTGGTCGCGTACGGCTCGGAGTCCGACGCGGGCTGACGCCGGAAGGAACCCCACGAGTTCACCGGCCACCTTGAGTCCTTCGGAGAGCCAGTTCCCGGATTCGGACTCGTCCGAGTCCGGCTTGGGTCGGGAATCAAACAAGGTGGGGTCCCAGGGCGCCCGCGCTGTCCGGGCATCCGGGTCGGGAGACAGGGTCTTCTCGAGCAGTTTGAGCGCAGATACACCGTCGACCAGCGAGTGGTGAATCTTTGTGTACATGGCAACCCGCCCGTCGGCGAGCCCCTCGATGAGGTGCAATTCCCACATCGGTCGATGCCGATCGAGGAGTGCACCGTGGTTCGCCGAGACATAACGCAGCAGTTCACGCACCCGTCCCGGACGTGGCAGCACGGTTCGGCGGACGTGATATTCGAGATCGACGTCCTTGTCATAGGTCCAGCGGACAGTGCCCATGAGGCCCACGGGCGACGCCGGCCGTTTTCGGAAAAGCCGGTGGACATCAGATTGGGCCTGGAACGTCTCGAACATCTGCTCACCGAGGTCGTCGTCGCCCGGAGCCGGTTCGTATATCTGCAGGCCTCCGACGTGCATCGGATGCTCCCGCGATTCGGCCAGGAGAAACATCGATTCGGTGATCGGCATATATGGCATTGCAACTCCCCGTGTCACTGGTGTGACTCAGGCTACAAGCTCCCGGCGCTCTGGGCCCTCTCACCGAGAATCACGCACGGTCGTACCACTAGCTCGCCCGCTCCAGACCGAGGTCGCGGCGTACTTCGATCTCATCCATGACTGCGTCGACGACCGCCACCGCGTCGTCGAGCAAGCCCGCCTCGCGCCACTGACGTGACCACGCCGACTCCGGGACCCTCACCTTGGACAACGCCCGCAAAGCCAGGCCCGGTAGGTCGGGCGTCACCTGAAACTGGTTCTCGGACAGACCTTTCGGGCCGTACCCGGCGGACAGTAGCCGACCACCGGGAAGCGCGGAGGCGACAACAGCGGCGGCGGCCAGCGCTGCGGATCCGGAATTGTCGGCACCGGCGACGGACTGCAACGCCGAGCGAACCACGGCGGCTCGCGCCGGTGGCGTCGAACGGTCGAAGCGGTCGGCCCAGCCGACAGCTGCGTCGTTGTCAAAAACCCCGATTCCCCACGCTTCCATGGCCACCTTTCCCATTCACCTCGACATTGATGCGAATGCGTATTGCAAAAAACATTACCTCGCCACATATTGAATCCGCGCAGCGATTACTGAGAGTTCTCTGAGTTTCCCATTTGAACAACACGAGTGTTTTCTGATTTCGAGATAAATCACACAATTGCCGAACACGGCATCATGACCCCATGGAGACATACGACGACATCGTGATCGGTGCCGGTCACAACGGGCTCACCGCCGCCGCCTACCTCGCGCGCGCCGGACGCAAGGTGCTCGTCCTCGAGCGATCCGGCCACGTCGGCGGGGCAACCGTTTCGGCCCGGCCTTTCCCGGGCATGGATGCCCGGCTCTCCCGCTATTCGTATCTGGTGTCGCTGATGCCCCGGCAGATCATCACTGATCTCGACCTCGACATCACACTGATCCGGCGCCGCTACTCGTCGTACACGCCATTGCCCGCCGACCCCACCCGCGGACTCCTGGTCGACACCGCCGACGACAAGGCCACCGCAGCGTCGTTTCGCGCCGCCACCGGATCCGACCACGACTTCGCGGCCTGGCAGAACTTCTACGGCGCGATGGCGACGGTCGCCGAGGGCGTCTTCCCGACGATGCTGCGTCCGCTGATGAGCGCCGACGAGATGGCGTCCGTCGCCGCGACCGACCTCGATGCGATGGACCTCTGGGAACAGCTGACGAGCACACCGCTCGGCACCATCATCGACAGCAGGTTCAGCGACGACGTCGTCCGCGGCATCGTCGCGACCGATGGTTTGATCGGCACCTTCGCCGACCTCTACGACCCGTCGCTGCTGCAGAACGTCTGCCTGCTCTATCACCTGATCGGCGGCGGCACCGGAGACTGGGACGTACCGGTCGGCGGCATGGGCGCGGTGTCCGGCGCACTGGCAGCGGCAGCGGTCGCGGCCGGCGCCGAGATCCGGACCGGGGTCGAGGTCACCGCCATCGACGCCGAAGACGGACGGGTCGGCTGGCCGGGAGGCGCTGCGGCCGCCGAGTTCATCCATGCCGCCTGCGCGCCGGCGGTTCTCGACAGCCTGCTCGACACCCCGACTGTCGGTGGACCACCGCCGCAGGGCGCGCAACTGAAGATCAACGTGTTGCTCCGGCGACTGCCGAAACTCCGGGACCACACCGTCGCACCGGGTGTCGCGTTCTCCGGGACCTTCCATATCCACGAGGGTTTCGATGCACTCGGACGGTCATATCAGGAGGCCGCGACCGGTTCGATCCCGTCCACACCGCCCTGCGAGATCTACTGCCACACACTGTCCGACCCCAGCATCCTCGGCCCATCACTGACCGGAATGCACACACTCACACTGTTCGGCCTGCACATGCCACCGGAGTTGTTCACCTCTTCGGGCGCGAAAGATCAAGCCGTGCAAGCAACTCTGGCCGCGCTGGACTCAGTGCTGGACGAACCCATCGCCGACGTCATCGCGACCGACATCAACGGCGACCCGTGTATCGAGGCGAAGACCCCGCTGGAGTTGCAGGACGCCGTCGGATTGCCGGGCGGCAACATCTTTCACCGGCCGCTGCAGTGGCCGTGGGCGCCGACCTCCGACGATGTCGGAACCTGGGGTGTCGAGACGAAACATCCCCGGCTCCTGATCGCCGGTGCCGGAGCCCGCCGCGGCGGCGGGGTCAGTGGCATCCCCGGCCACAATGCTGCCGCGGCGGTGCTGGGCGCCTGACGAGCAGAGTCAGGCGGTCGCCTCCGACGGAATCGCGACATGCCGGTTGACCGGCTCGCTCAGGCCGTAGTTGCCGCGCAGCGTCGTCGACGTGTAGTCGGTGCGGAACAGCCCTCGCTGCTGCAGGATCGGCACGACCCGATCGACGAAGGTCTCCAGTCCGCCCGGCAGGTACGGCGGCATGATGTTGAACCCGTCCGCCGCGCCCTCGGTGAACCACAGCTCGATCTCGTCGGCCACCTGCTCCGCCGTGCCGACGAACGTGCGATGCCCGCGGCCGCCGCTGAGCAGTTCGAGGACCTCGCGCACGGTGTGCTTGCCGTCCCCGGCGAGGTCCTTCACCAGCTGGAGGCGGCTCTTCTGACCGTCGAAATCCTCGACCGACGGCAGCGGCGGCAGCGGGGAGTCGAGCGAATCCTCGTCGAGATCGACGCCGACTATGACGGAGAGTTGCTTGAGCGCGAATTCCGTCGATTTCAGATCATTGAAGGACTGTTCCAGCGCCCGTGCCTCCTCCTCCGTATCGCCGATGAACGGATAGAAGCCGGGAAGTACCTTCAGATCGTCGGCACTACGGCCCGCCTTCACCACCCGCGCCTTCAGGTCGCGGTAGAACTCCTGCCCCTGCTCGAGGGTGTACTGCGCGGTGAAGACCGCCTCGGCGTACCGCGCCGCGAAATCCTTTCCGGCCTCCGAGGATCCGGCCTGCACGAGCAGCGGGTGCCCCTGCGCCGACCGCGGCGAGCTGAGCGGACCACGAATCCGGAAGTGCTCACCCTCGTGGTCGATGGTGTGAATCTTGTCCGGGTCGGCGAAGAGGCCCGACTCGACGTCCAGCCGCAACGCGTCGTCCTCCCAGCTGTCCCACAGCTCGAGCGCAACGTCGACGAATTCGGCTCCACGCGCATATCTTTCGCTGTGCAGTGGTGGAGCGTCGAGACCAAAGTTCGCAGCCTCTTCGAGCTGGTGGCCGGTAACGATGTTCCAGCCCGCCCGTCCGCCGCTGATGTGGTCGAGCGTCGCGAACCTGCGCGCCACCGTGTACGGATCGGAGTACGTGGTCGACGCGGTCCCGATCAAGCCGATCCGCTCGGTGGCCACCGCGATCGCCGAGAGCAGCGTGACCGGATCGAGAAGAAACAGCGAGTTGTGCTTGATGCGGGAATCGACCTGTAAGGCGTCGGCGAAGAACAGCGAATCCAGTTTCCCGCGTTCGGCGATGCGGCCGAGATTCTGATAGTGCGCGACGTTGAGCACGTCACTCTCCGTGGTCAGCGGGTGCCGCCACGCGGCCTCGTGCTGCCCGACGCCCCAGAGGAAGGCATTGAGATGGAGCTGTCTGCGAGCAGGCCGGGAACCCGATGAAGTCGTCATGCCACCGAGTCTCGAACAGGTTTGAGCCGAACACACCGGTTGTGCGCACCCTGGGCGCAACCGGTGAGTGCACGTTGGGGCCCTGAGATCGTCGCGATCTGGGGTAGCAGATGGCGATATGCCGGCCGCGGGTGCTCTCGGGGACGATCTCAGGGGTTGGCCTATCGCCCGTTGACCCTGACACCGGCGGTGGGCATGGCCGCCCCAGGTAGTCTCTGAGTCGATGTCTACCGCTGAATTGCCCATTGAAACCCGCAAGCTCGTCGGCTGGAGCCGCACGACGCCGATCGAGGGTCACGTGCTGGCCACACCCGATGTCGAGGTGATCGCCAAGGCTGTCGCGCAGGTTGCCGATGCAAATGCCGACAAGCCGTCCTACCTGCGTCGCGGTGTCATCGCGCGCGGCCTGGGACGTTCTTACAACGAGTCCGCGCAGAACATCGGTGGGCTGACCATCGACATGACGCAGCTCAAACGCATCCACTCGATCGACGACACCACCGGGATCGTCGACCTCGACGCCGGCGTCTCACTCGACGACCTGATGGCAGTGGCCCTGCCGTTCGGCCTGTGGGTACCGGTCCTGCCGGGCACCCGCCAGGTCACCATCGGCGGCGCCATCGCCCACGACATCCACGGCAAGAACCACCACAGTGCAGGCAGTTTCGGTCAGCACGTGGTCGAGATCACGCTGCTGGTCGCCGACGGACGCATCCTCACACTCACCCCGTCGGGCACCTCCGACGATCCGGGCGGCGACCTGTTCTGGGCCACGGTCGCCGGCATCGGCCTGACCGGCATCATTCTGCGCGCAAAGGTCCAGATGAAGCGCACCGAGAGTGCCTACTTCATCGCCGACACCGCCACCACGGCGAGCCTCGACGAAACCATCGCACTGCACCTCGAGGACGGGTTCGAAGACGGCTACGAGTACGCCTCGGGCTGGTTCGACTCGATCAGCAAGCCACCGAAGCTCGGCCGCGGATCATTCAGCCGGGGCAACCTCGCCACCCTGGACCAGCTGCCGGCGAAACTTCAGAAGGATCCGCTGAAGTTCAACGGCAAGCCCCTGCTGACGTTCCCGGACGTGTTCCCCAACGGCCTGGCCAACAAGTTCGACTTCTCGATCGTCGGCGAGGCCTATTACCGGATGGGTTCGAATAAAACCGGTCAGGTCAAGAATTTGGCGCAGTTCTACCACATTCTCGATATCTTCGGTGAATGGAATCGCGCCTACGGACGCACGGGCGGATTCACGCAATATCAATTCATTGTGCCCACCGGCAATGAGGATGAATTCAAATCGATCATCGCCGATATCCAGGCCTCCGGACACGTCAGCTTCCTCAATGTGATCAAGCTGTTCGGTGAAGGCAACCAGGCTCCGCTGAGCTTCCCGTTCCGCGGCTGGAACGTCTGCCTCGACTTCCCGGTGAAGCGCGGCCTCGGCGAATACCTGAACGAACTCGACCGCCGGGTGATGGCCATGGGCGGACGCCTGTACACGGCCAAGGATTCGCGCACGTCCGCGCAGAACTTCCACGCCATGTACCCCGAGATCGACTCGTGGATCGCCACCCGGCGCCGGATCGATCCGACCGGGGTATTCATCTCGGATATGGCTCGCCGCCTCGAACTGGCCTGAGCCACAAAGACTTCCAACCCCAGAGAAGGAACACTCATGATCAACGCCGTAGGCGTACCCAAGTCCGTGCTCGTTCTCGGCGGCAGCTCCGAGATCGGCCTCGCCATCACCGCGGAGTACCTCAAGAAGGGCCCCATGCGGGTGGTGCTGGCCACCATGCCCGGTGACCCCGCCGGAGAGGCGGCCGTGGAGACGATGAAGGCTGCCGGTGCGTCGTCGGTCGAGCGCATCGACTTCGATGCCCTCACGCCGGACACCCACCCCGCCGTCATCGATCAGGCCTTCGCCGGCGGTGACATCGACGTCGCCATCGTCGCCTTCGGTGTCCAGGGTGTTGACGAAGAGGTCTGGCAGGACCAGCGCAAGGCCGTGTTCACCGCGAACATCAACTACACCGCCGCGGTCTCCGTGGGCGTGCTCCTCGGCCAGAAGATGCGGGAGCAGGGCCACGGCCAGATCATCGCGATGAGCTCGGTGGCCGGAGAACGTGTACGCCGCAGCAATTTTGTGTACGGCTCCACCAAGGCCGGCCTCGACGGCTTCTACCTCGGGCTCGGAGAAGCACTGCGCGAGTACAACATCCACGTCCTGGTCATCCGCCCGGGCATGGTGCGCACCCGCTTGTCGGCGCACGTCAAGGAAGCTCCGCTGACGGTCAACAAGGAGGACGTCGCCAAACTGGCCGTGACCTCCGCCGACAAGGGCAAGGAATTGGTCTGGGCGCCGGGACCTTTCCGCTTCGTCATGATCATCCTGCGCCACATCCCGCGGCCGATTTTCCGCAAGCTTCCCATCTGAGCCGATGATGCGGACCCATCTGTCATCGATAGGGGATCTGATCGGCGCGGCCATCGTGGCCCTGGTGATCTCAGGAGCCGGCCTGGCAGTGATCTCCAGGGTCGACTGGCCGGCGTTCAACTCGTCGAACGTCGCGACCGCACTCACCACCACCGGCCAGGTGGCGGCGATAGTGATCTTGCTGATCGCCGTGGTGCTCTCGCGGACCGGCAAGGCCGGCCGACTGATCAAACCCCTGTCGTGGGTGGGTATCTCATCTTTTGCGGCGGTCACCCTGGCGATGCCGCTGGGTGCCACCAAGCTCTACCTGTTCGGGATTTCGGTCGATCAGCAGTTCCGGACCGAATATCTCACCCGTCTGACCGACAGCCCGCAGCTGGCGGACATGACGTACGCGGACCTGCCGCCGTACTACCCGGCCGGCTGGTTCTGGCTCGGCGGGCGCTACGCCAACCTGACCGGCCAGCCCGGGTGGGAGGCGTTCAAACCCTGGGCGATCATCTCCATCGCGGTGGCCGCCGCGATCGCGATGGCGTTGTGGCAGCGCATGATCCGCACCGATCGGGCGATCGCGGTCACCCTCGCATCCACCATCCTGGCGCTGATGTACGTCAGCCCCGAGCCCTACGCCGCGGTCCTGGTGCTCATCGGCGCGCCGATGCTGGTCACGATCCTGCACGGACTACGTTCCGGCAGTAGACCGGCGATCCTGGCCGGCGGTCTCTTCCTCGGCCTCAGCGCCACCTTCTACACGCTCTACACCGGTCTGTTCGCCCTGACCACGGTCCTGATGGCGGTCTACCTCACCGCGATGGCCTGGTATCAGCAGTCCAACAAGACAACTCGGCCAGGTGATGTCCGATCGGACCGATGGCGCGCGGTGCGTGACCACGGGCTGCGATTGGTGGCGATGGGCCTCGTCGCCGGCCTGGTCGCCCTGATCGTCTGGGCGCCGTACCTGATCGACCGGCTCGGGAACAAGCCCGCCTCCGGTGGTACCGCCGAGCACTACCTGCCGGGTTCCGGCGCGGTGCTGCCGACCCCGATGCTGCACTGGTCGCTGATCGGCGCCCTGACGATGGTCGGCCTGATCTGGATCGTCCTGCGGTTCCGGACCCGCACCGTCGCGGTGACGTACGGCATCACAGTCTTTGCCATCTACCTGTTCTGCCTGCTGTCGATGGCACTGACCGCGGCAGGCACCACGCTGCTCTCGTTCCGGATGGAGCCGGTTCTCGCAGTGGTCCTGGGCGTGGCCGGGGTCTATGGATTCGCCGAACTGGCCGGGTACGCGGTCCGCCGCTTCGGCGACGTCCGCACCGTGATCGTCGTCCTGGCGGCTCTGGCCGCAATTGCTGTGGGACAGAGCATCCCGAACCACCTCGCCGCCGAGATCACCGTCGCCTACACCGACACCGACGGTTACGGGGAACGTGCCGATCAACGCCCACCCGGTGCCCAGGGCTACTTCCCCGAGATCAACGACGTCATCGGTCACCAGACGGGCAGGCCCCAGGCGGACACCGTCGTCCTGACCGCCGACTACGGATTCCTGTCGATCTATCCCTACCTCGGCTTCCAGGGCCTGACGTCGCACTACGCAAACCCGTTGGCGGAGTTCGACAAACGCGCCGCCGCGATCCAGACGTGGTCCGAGGCCGACACCACCGACAGCCTGGTCGAGCAATTGGATTCTTCGCCGTGGCGTCCGCCGACGGTGTTCCTGTTCCGCTACAGCGCCGAAGGTTACGCACTGCGACTGGCCGAGGACGTCTACCCCAACGACCCCAACGTCCGGCGATACACGGTGACGTTCAACCCCAACGTCTTCGACGACCCGAGGTTCACGGTCACCAACATCGGTCCGTTCGTGTTGGTCGTCCGTAAGTAGCACGAGCCACCCCCGCCGACCGTGCCTTAATCACCGTCGACCGTGCCGAACCGGCCGTCGACCGTGCCTTAATCACCGTCGACCGTGCCGAAAATCCCAGGGCGTGAGTATTATTGGCACGCTCGGCGGTGGTTTGGGCACGCTCGGCGGTGGTTTGGGCACGCTCGGCGGTGATTGGGGCACGCTCGGCGGTATTAGGGGCCCAGTGGAGGGCTAGGACTCTCCGCAGCCGTCCGGTTGGGCACCGACCACACCTCGGACCGAGAGAAGACCTTCGAGGGTGTATTCACCGGGCACCGGGGCCTGCAGGGTGATCCAGCTGTCCTTGGTCTCCTGGATGCAGGCATACACCGATTCGTCGACGCTGCTGCGAGCGACAAGGTACTTGTTGTAGCGCAACTGCATCGGATGTGGCGACGAGTTCGGCACGTTGAGGATGAGTTTGGACGGTGACGACGCGACGATGGTGAGCGGTGACGGCACGATCGGCTGCGGATTCTCGACACGGTAGAGCGTCCAGTCGTCGTTGCCCCACATGCGATCGAGATACGGAAGCCCGTCGTCCACCATCGCGGCCTCATCCTTCAGCTGCCGCAACGGTTCCGCGGAGACAGCAACAAAGGCCACGGCATTTTCGGCCAGCCACTGCCGGTACGAGTCCGACGTCAGCGCGTCCTTGTCGTAGAAGATCGGGTTGAACCTCGAATCCGACTGATTCTCCCAACCGCGGGCGAGTTTGATGTCGAGTCCGAGTTTGTGTGCCCCGGCATGCGTTTGGGCATCGACGAGTTCCACTCGATGATTGTTGATCTCCGGTTGCGCGAGCAGCAGGGACTGCAACGGGGTGTACGAGGTTTCACTCTGCCCGGAATCCGCGCCGACCACCTGGTCCGCCGTCGCCACGAACACCGCATAGACCAATGCGGGCGCCAAGGCAATCGCCAAGAACTTCAACGACTTCTTCGAATAGAACAGACAGATGCACGGCAGCACCAGGCAGAAGAACCGACTCAGGTTGGAACCGATGCCGGTCGGCACGAGGAACATGAGGATCGCCACCCCGGTGGCCAGCGGCACGATCCATCGGGCAGGTGGGATGGTCAGCGCAAATGAGGCGCCGATCGCGATCAGCAGCACCCAGAACAACGTGGTGACCGGGAAACTCTGTGCGCCAGGGGCACCGAACATCACGAACGGCACACCGACGCCGAGCGCAGCACCCCCGAGAACCCACCAGGCCTTGCGCGCCCGGGCATCCTTCCCGAAAGCGAACGGCAACGCCGCCAGGCCCACGAACGCCGGGGCCAGCGGGCTCGCCAGACCGGCCACCAACAATCCGATGGCCGCCAGCGGCAAGAGGTTTCGCTTGAGCGCAACAATCGCGGCCAGCGCGATCGCGGCGCCGACCGAAAAGGCGACCCGGCCCGACAACATGTTGAGGACCGCCGCCGTGGTGATCGCCCACATCAGCGCCGTGGGATGGGTGGCACCTTTGGACAGTGGGATCGACAGCGCGACGATGACGGCGGTCGCTATGCACAGCAACGGTAGCGACCCGGTCAATGTCGACAGATTCGGAACGATCAGCGAGTAGCTACCAGGGGATACGCCGCCGTACCAACCGAACCAATAACCCAGTCCGACACCCGAACGAGCCGCCTCTTCACGCGCAATGGCCGCCTGCAGGTCTCCGACCGTCGGATGCGCGAGCCAGAGCGACACAATTGCCACCACCGCCAGCACCATCGGCAGCAGTGGCCGCCAACGCAACAGCGGCGTTGCGACCGGAAAACTCATCCGAGCGGCACTCCGGACCTGGTCGGCGTTGCAGCCGATCGGTGGCGCCACCAACGCAGCAGAGCGGGTGCGTAGATGATCAGGGCTGCGATGGCCAGCAATCCCACGCCGGCGACGACGTCGAGAATGAAGTGGTTACCCGAACCCATCACAACGAAGTAGGTGGTCAGTGGGTAGAGCAATCCGAGAATCCGCACCCAATTCCACTTCGCGAAGCAGAACAACACCACGCCGCACCAGGTCGCCCATGCGCAGTGCAACGACGGCATGGCAGCGAACTGGTTGGATATCGCGTCGCTTCCGGGTGCACCGGACGCCGGCCACCAACCCCACGACGCGGTCTGCGCCATGACGTCGACAAAACCTTCGTCGGCGAGCAACCGCGGGGGTGCCGTGGGCATGCTGTAGAAGCCGATCAGTGCCAGACCCGTGGTGACGATGAGCACGCCACTGACCTTGCGGTAGTGCTGCTTGCGCCGGAACATCAGCCAGATCAACACTGCCGGGGTCACCCAGAAGTGCAGGGTCGCGTATTGCAGGGCGACAATATTGGCAAGCCACCCGGTGGTGTGGACAAGTTCATTCAATGGCCGCTCGAGCGCCATGTGCCAGGCATCCTCGAAGCGAAGAATGTCATTTGCATTGCGGTAGGCCTGGTCGGCAACATCCCCGACGCTGTTGCGGACCAGCGAATACACTGCGTACAGGGCACCGAGGATGAGGACTTCCAGCCACCATCGCGGCCTGGCGAGATAGCGGTTGACGCGGGTGGCGAACGCTCGAAACCCGGTCTGGACCAGTTCAGATTCATAGGTGTCGAACTCCGCGGAATCAAATCCTGCGGAGTCGACGTCAGCGGCATCGAGCCCGCCGCCCTTGGGGTCGGTGGCAGCGGGTCGGCGGTCATCGCGGAGCGTCATACGCAAAACTCCCGCATAGAACCTCCACGCACCTCGACAAATCCCAGAAAACGCCTGCCCCGATTACCAGGGCCGAACGCGAAACTACCGCGCTCACATCGCGGCCCGGTACAACTCCATACTCATCCGGCGCCCGGAAGGGCGCAATGACTCTGCTGGATCATAACCGAGTAGATCGCCACAACCTTCCCGCGAGACACGTCCGGGTCACTGAACTGGGAGAACATGTCCGGTTCTGCGCGCTCCCACCCAGTTGACACCATTCTCCGCCGGTCCTTGTGACCCTCGCCACAATGTCCGTCAAGCGGGTGACGGCGGACCTCAGCCGACCAGGTCGATGATCCGGCGCAGCGCGAACTCATATCCACGAATTCCGAAGCCGGCGATCACACCCGAGGCGATCGGCGACACGTATGACCGGTGCCGGAACTCCTCGCGAGAGTGCACGTTGCTGATGTGAACCTCGATCACCGGCACCTCCGGAATCACCAGGGCATCTCGCAGTGCGATAGAGGTGTGGGTCCAGGCGCCCGGATTGATCACTATCCCGCTGACCTGGCCGCGGGACTGCTGTATCCACTCGAGCATCTCGCCCTCGTGGTTCGTCTGCCGGGCATCGACGGCAAAGCCGTGCTCGGCGGCGGTCGCGGTCGCGAGCGCCACCACATCGTCCAGGGACTCGGAGCCGTAGATCTCCGGTTGTCTGGTCCCGAGCGTGTTGAGATTCGGTCCGTTCAGCAACAGGACAGGCAGCTTTTCGCTCATTGCGCCCATTTTCCACCCAATGCGGTCAGTGCAATGCGCGCCACCCCGACCGCTGGTCAATCCGACACGCCCGCCGACCCCGGGCGACCGACCGATAGCATCTGACCTTGTGCCAGATGCCGCCGACATAGACAACACGCCGCAGTCTGTCGGCACCGTAAGCCGAGACCGGGTTCGCATCGCGAAGATCACCGCGATCATCACCGGTCTCGCCGGAATCTTCCTTGCGCTGCTCACACCGCTGCTCCCGGTCACCCAGACAACCGCCGACCTGAACTGGCCGCAGCAAAACAAGTTGCAGTCGGTCCTGGCTCCACTGATCTCCTACGTGCCGGTCGATCTCCAGATCTCGATTCCCTGCCCGGCCATCGACGACCTGACACAACAAGGTCAGACTGTCCTGGTCTCGACCCTCCCGAAGGAGGCCGAGAAGGCCGTCGCCCGGGGGCTGTTCATCCGTAAGGCGGGCCAGGCCACCGACGCCCTGGACCGGCAGGTCGTCGAAGTCGTGGTCCGCAACACCCCCGTCGCCTACGCGACCCTCGCCCAGATCCGGTCGCAGGATTGTCAGCGCATCGACGTCACCGCCACCTTCGAATCGGTGCGGGCCGAGTTCGTCGGCATGTCCGACAGCGAGGGTGAGCCGCTGATCGGGGAGATCACCAACGGCGACCAGCGCCCCCAACTCACCGGCATCTACACCGACCTCACCGGTTCCGCCGACACACTGCCTCAACTGACGGCGCACGCCACCATCGACGACCGCTACACCACGGCCCCCACGGTGCTGAAATGGATGGCCATCGCGATCGGTGTCGTGCTGACGGTGATCTCACTCGGCGCACTCGCCGTCCTCGACGGAACCGACGGCCGTAGACACCGGCGATTCCTGCCGCAGAACTGGTGGCGCTTCAATGCCCGCGACGCCGTGGTCATCGGCGGTTTGGTGATCTGGCACATAGTCGGTATCAACACCTCCGACGACGGCTACATCCTGACCATGTCGCGGGTCGCCGAACACGCCGGCTATACCGCCAACTACTACCGCTGGTACGGCGCACCCGAAGCCCCATTCGGCTGGTATTACCAGATCTTCGGCTGGCTCGCGCACGTCACCACCGCCAGCCCGTGGATGCGGATACCCGCATTGGTCTGCGGAATCCTGGTGTGGCTCATCATCTCTCACGAAGTGCTACCCCGGCTCGGACGCGCGGCCACCACCAATCGCATCGTCCCGTGGACCGCGGCGTTTGTGTTCATGGCGTCGTGGTTCCCGTTCAACAACGGTCTGCGCCCCGAGCCGATCATCTGCCTGGGGGCACTGCTCACCTGGTGTTCGGTGGAACGTGCCATCGCGACGGGACGAATACTGCCCGCCGCTGTGGCCTGCACCATCGGGGCATTCAGCCTCGCGGCCGGTCCGACCGGCCTGATGGCCGTGGCCGCGTTGATCGCCGGCGCCCGGCCCATGGTGATGGCCCTCATCAAGAGGGCCAAGGTGATCGGCGGAGGCCCTCGGAGCTACCTCGCGCTGCTGGCACCGGTGGGCGCGGCCGGGGTGTCGGTGATCTTCGTCGTGTTCTCGGATCTCACGTTGGCGGCCTTCACACAGTCGACCAGGATGAAGACCGCACTCGGTCCGTCGCTCAAGTGGTTCAACGAGTTCGATCGCTACACCGCACTGTTCGAATTCTCGGCCAACGGTTCGATCGGACGCCGATTCGCCGTGCTCGCGATGCTGGTCGGACTCGTGGTCTCGGGAGCGATGCTGATCCGCAAGAGCCGGATCCCCGGCACCGCACTCGGTCCGGCGCGGCGCATTGTCGGCATCACGTTCGCGTCACTGATCTTCCTGATGTTCACACCGACCAAATGGACACATCAGTTCGGCGTGTTCGCGGGCTTGGCCGCGGCGTTGGCTGCCATCGCTGCCATCGCCGTGAGCTCCGAGGCCATGCACGCAAGGCGCAACCGAATGCTGTTCATCGCGCTGGTCTTGTTCATCACGGGTCTGTCGTTCACTGCACCCAACGCCTCCTTCTACGTCTCCAATTGGGGTATGCCGTGGGGTGCACTGCCCGTCCGGATGGGCGTCGCGCTCGGCACCCTGCTGTTGTATCTGTGCGTGGTGGCACTCCTGGCCGCCTTCTGGTTCCACTTCCGGGAACCGTTCGAGCACTCGGCGACATCGAGCACCTCCGGGACCCCCAGACCCGGCCGACGCTGGGTGGGCACCCTGGCCGCCTCACCGCTCGCCGTTGCGGGCGTGTTCGTCGTCGTCTTCCTGCTGATCACATCCGTCGCCTCCGGAGTGAAACAGAGCGGGTCGTTCTCGATCCCGTCGTCGAACGTGGACGCATTGACCGGTGATATCTGCGCAATGGCCGACAAGGTCCTCGTCGAGCCAGATCCCACCGCGGATCTGCTCGAACCTGTCGACGGCAACATCGTCGGCGGTCTCGTCGGAACCCAAGCGCCGGGGGCGGTACCGCCGGCGACGTCCGGGTTCACGCCCAACGGCCTGCCGTTGACACTCAACTCGTCTGCCAGCGCCGCCAGCCTCGGGGTCCTCGGCGGCAATGTCGCGACATCGCCGGACGTCCTCAATTCCAACGCCGGTGGCACCGGCGGCGGCGAGGCCGACGTGACCGGTATCAACGGCAGCAACGCGAAGTTGCCGTTCGGGCTCGACGCGACAAAAACCCCGGTTCTCGGCAGCTATTCAGAGAACGATCAGTTCCCGTCGTACCTGACCTCGTCCTGGTACCGACTGCCCCCGCGCAGCCCCGATACCCCGCTGGTGACGATGGCAGTGGCCGGTGAGTTCGACATCGAGCACCTCACGATGGAGTACTCCACCGGTTCCGGCACCTCCGACGAGGACTTCGAGGTGGCCGGCGAGGTCGACATGATCGATCCGGGTCCGCGTCCGTCATGGCGTGATCTGCGCACCTACCGCAGTTCGTTCCCCGCCGAGGCCACGGCGATCCGGATCGTGGCCGAGGACGAGAACCTCGCGCAGGACAGCTTCATCGCCGTGACCCCGCCACGGACCCCGCATCTGCAGACTCTGCAGACCATGGTGGGCAGCACTGATCCGGTGCAGATCGACTGGACCAACGGCCTGGCCTTCCCTTGCCAGCGTCCGTTCGGCCACAAGTACGGCGTTGCGGAGATCCCGCAGTGGCGGATCGCACCGGGTGCCGATCTGTTGGCGGCTGTCGGCGCCTGGTCCGACGCATTCGGTGGCGGACCGCTGGGGTGGATCGAGGTCGCGCTGGACCAGACCACGGTGCCGTCGTACCTCGAGGGCGACATCGGCCGCGACTGGGGTTCGCTCGTGAAGTACCAGCCATACGGTGAACCCGCCGATGTGGCCGAGCTGGACCTGGGAACCGCAACGCGGTCGGGCCTGTGGAGTCCGGCACCGATTCGCCACTGAGACGGCCCGGACCGCCCGCTCGTTCGTTCGGGGCGGGCAGGTTCGGGCTCTCAGGTCGGTGCAATACCATCGTGACTCGTGCCTGTGTCCTCTCACCTCCCCAGTGCGGGGACAGTCCGCCTCGTCGCAATCGTTGCCGGTCTGGTGGGGATCGTGTTCTGTGCGATTACTCCTCTGCTGCCGGTCAAGCAGTCCACTGCCGCGATTGAATGGCCCACTGGCCAGCAACTTTCTTCCGAGACCGCATCGGTCACCGCGCCGCTGATCGCGCAAACGCCGAAGGCCTTCGATGCGACGATCCCCTGCTCCCTGATCGGGACACTTCCGGAGGACGGCGGACTGGTCCTGGCGACCATGCCGCCGGGGGCCGAGCGCTACAACCAGAACGCGCTTGTGGTCAACGCATCGGCCAATGGCGTGACGGTGGTGTTCCGCAACGAGCTGGCGACATCCGCGACGCGCACCGCCATCGACACGCCGCAGTGCCGCGAACTCCACGTCTGGTCGACACCGAGTGGTGCCGGCGCCGAGTTCGTCGGGCTCGGCCCCGCCGGTCTGCTCGGCATCGACTCGCGGCCGCAGTTCGACGGGGTCTTCACCGCCCTGTCCACGTCCGACGTCGAAGCGGCTGCCGCACAGGGCCTTTCGGTGACCACGACCGTCGACACCCGCTTCGACAACTCGCCGACCGCGATCAAGTCCCTCGTCGTGATCCTCGGTGCGATCGCCATCGTGGTCTCCCTTGTCTGCCTGGTGTTGCTCGATCGCATCGACGGCTACCACCGCAACCTCGGGAAACGTTCCTGGAAGCGACTGTTTCGCCCCCGCGCCAGTGACATCGCGGTCACCGCGGTCCTGGTGATCTGGCATTTCCTCGGCGCCGGAACAGCCGACGACGGCTACATCCTCAACATGGGCCGGGTGTCGGAATCTGCCGGATACCTCGCCAACTACTACCGCTTCTACGGGATCGCCGAGGCACCGTTCGACTGGTACTACTCCTTCCTCGCAGCCTGGTCGGAGGTGTCGACGTCCGGTCTGTGGATGCGGATCCCGTCCCTGCTGGCCGGTCTCGCGTCCTGGTTCATCCTCTCGCGGGTGCTGCTGCCACGACTGGGTGCCGGGGTGCGCCGCAGCGGCTGGGCCGTCTGGGCCGCGGCCGGCGTGTTCACCGCGTTCTGGATGCCCTTCGCGAGCGGTCTGCGCAGCGAGTCGATCATCATCCTCGGTTCATTGCTCACCTGGTGGGCCGTCGAACACGCCATCGCCACCCGCCGGTTGTTCCCCGCCGCGGTGGCCGCGATGGTTGCCGGCCTGACTCTGGCAGTGGCGCCGCAGGGTGTCATCGCGATCGCCGTCCTCATCGTCGGCGCCCGTCCGATGCTGAGAATCGTCATCGAGCGCAGTCGCGAATCCTCAACCACAACCCGCGGCCGGTGGGTGAACCTGGCCGCACTCGCGGCACCGTCGGCTGCCGCCGCCTCCCTCGTCGTGTTGGTCGTCTTCCGCGACCAGACCTTGGCAACCGTCTTCGACGCGATCCGGACCCGCTACGTCGTCGGACCAACGATTTCGTGGTGGCAGGAGTATCTGCGCTACTACTTCCTCACCGTCACCACCCCGGACGGCGCGCTGACCCGACGGATTCCGGTGCTCCTGCTGCTGGCCTCGGTGTTCGTGACACTGGCGGTGATGTTGCGCCGCAGCAAGATCCGGGCCGTCGATCCCGGGCCGGTGTGGCGCCTCCTCGGCGCCACCCTGATCACGCTGCTCCTGCTGATGTTCACCCCGACCAAGTGGACGATCCACTTCGGCATCTTTGCCGGGTTCGCCGCCGCGCTGGCGGCCACCGCGACCATCGCCGTCGCGCAGTCGGCCGCCCGATCCACCCGAAATCTCTCGGTGTTCATCGCCGGGCTGATGTTCGCCCTGGCCGCCGCCATGGCCGGCGACAACGCCTGGCCGTACGCCTACGACTTCGGGATCTCCTGGTTCGACAAGGCGCCCGTCCTGGCCGGTCGTGAGGTCTCCACGATCTTCCTGATCCTTGCCGTTGTCGCCGGCGCCGTCGCCATCTGGCAGCACCTGCGCCTCGACTTCGTACAGAACAAGGGACTCGTCCACACCGGCGGCGACGACGACGAAAAGGCAAACAAGGCCGATCGCCGCCGACTCAACGTGGCGTCGTCCCCCATCGCGCTGGTCGCCGGATTCATGGTGATCTGCATGCTGGCGGTCTTCGCGAAGGCCGCGCTCGCCCGGTACCCGTCGTACACCGTCCTCGAGGCAAACCTCGACACCCTGCGAGGCAACAGTTGCGCGATGGCCGACGCCGTACTGGTCGAGCAGGACCCCAATCAGGGCATGCTGACGCCGGCAGGCGATGTCTCGGTCTCCGATGCCCTCGCCGGCGAGAAGCCGGTCGGGTTCTCACCGGATGGCGTGCCCGAGAGCCTCACCCCCGAGGCCGAATCCGCCCGTCCCGGACAGATGAACGTCTCGGCGAGCTCCAACAAGCCGTTTGTGGTCGCCGGATCGGGCGCCGGTATCGCCGGTGGATACGGGCCGGAGACGGTCAACGGCTCGACCGTCGCCCTCCCGTTCGGGCTGGACCCGGACACCACGCCGGTGCTCGGTAGCTACGGCTACAACTCGGGTGAGGCCACGCTGACGACCGGCTGGTACGAACTACCGGCCCGTGACAGTTCTCCGATCCTAGCGTTCAGCGCTGCCGGACCTGTCCTGAGTCTGAACGAAGAGGGCGTGATGACCTTCGGGCAACAACTGCTGATCCAGTTCGGCATCGCCGAAGCGGATGGCACGTTCACCGATGTCGGTGCGCAGATCCGCCCCATCGACCCCGGTCCGGACAAGCCCAACCGGTCGTGGCGCAACCTGGTGATCCCGATGGACCAGGTACCCACCCAGGCGACCGGGATGCGGATCATCGCGAAGGACAACAACGTCAACCTGAAACAGTGGTTGGCGATCACCCCGCCGCGGGCACCGCAGCTGAAGACGTTGCAAGAGGTCGTCGGCTCGCAGGCTCCCACCTTGATCGACTTCAGCGTGGCGAGCCAGTTCCCGTGCCAGCGTCCGTTCGCCATCACGAACGGTGTCGCGGAGATCCCCGAGTGGCGCATCCTGCCGGACCGCACCACGGCCGCCTCGCAGTCGAAGACCTGGCAGGCAGCCGAGGACGGCGGCGTGCTCGGCGTGAGTGAATCCGTCACCAGCGCCAATACCGTCGCGACCTACCTGGACGACGACTGGTACCGCTCCTGGGGGTCGCTGGAAGTCCTGACCCCGCTGGTGCCCGACGCTCCGGAAGCAAACATCACCACCGGTACCGAAACCAAATGGGGCTGGTCGCGGACCGGTCCGCTGAGAGTGGTGCCGCAAGAAAATGAGTGAAAAGGCGAGCATCATCAGTAAAAACGGGTCAGTGAGCAGGTTTGCCGGCCCCGGCTACCGGAACGTCAAGACAATTGCCGTGGTCGCCGGCGTCATCGGTTTCCTCCTCGCCTGCCTCAGTCCGCTGATGCCGGTGAAACAGACCACCGCGCAACTCAACTGGCCGCAGGACAACCAGGTCGTCAATGTCGCGGCACCACTGGTGTCGTTTGTGCCGACCGACGTGCGGGTGTCCATCCCCTGTGCGACGGCCGCAGAACTCCCGTCCCGTGGCGGCGTCTTGCTCTCGACGCTGCCGGCCGGTGGGCAGGACGCGACGTCACGAGGCCTGTTCATCCGCGCCACCTCCGACAGCATCACCGTCACCGATCGTGACGTGGTGGTGCTGACCGCGGATCGTGCTGTGGCCCAGGCAAATCCCGATTGCCGGATCACGTTCATCGCCGACGGCGAGCGAGCCCACGGCGAAATCGTGAACGGCGGCACCGAGGGTCAGCTCACGTTCGACGTTCCGGACCCGAACCTGCGTCCGCAGATCGTCGGTGTGTTCACCGAATTGCCCGAGGGCGCATCGCCTGAAGGCATGGCGTTCTCGGCCACCATCGACACCCGGTTCGTCACCACACCGACCAACCTGAAGTTCGCGGCGATGGTCATCGGCATCGTGATGACGATCGTGTCCCTGATCGCACTGGCACTGCTCGATGCGCGCGACGGTCGTGGGCACCACCGGTTCCTCCCGGCACGATGGTGGACGATCCGGATCTCGGATGTGGTCGTGTTCGTGGTCCTGGGCCTGTGGTGGCTGATGGGTTCCAACACGTCCGACGACGGTTACAACTTCACCGTCGGGCGCATCGCCTCCAAAGCCGGATACGTCGACAACTACTACCGCTATTACGGTGTGCCGCAAGATCCTTTCGGGTGGCACTACCAGGTGATCTCGGCCATGACCCACGTGAGCCTGTCGGCTCCGTGGATGCGCCTGCCCGCCTTCCTGCTCGGACTGCTCGGGTGGTGGTTGATCTCCCGCGAGGTGATCCCGCGTCTGGGCCGCACCGTCCGGAATTCGACCCCGGCACTGTGGTCGGCCCTGTTCGTGTTCCTCGCGATCTGGATGCCGTTCAACAACGGTCTGCGCCCCGAACCCGCACTGGCGGTCGGCGCGCTGCTGACCTGGTGCTCGGTGGACCGCTCCATCGCGACCGGCCGATTACTGCCGCTGGCGATCGCCACGATCATCGCGTCGTTCACACTCGCGCTGGCGCCCGGTGGACTGATGGCCGTGGCCCTGCTGCTCGCCGGTATCCGGCCGTTGTTGCGCCGCATCATGGCCCGACGCGGCCGTGACGGACTGCTACCGCTCCTGATGCCGATCCTGGCAGCCGGTACCGCGGTGCTGTACAACATCTTTGCCGACCAGACCCTGGCCACGATCCAGACGTCGTCGAAGGTTGCGTCCGAGGTCGGACCGACGCTCGAGTGGTGGCAGGAACCGGTTCGGTACTACTACCTGATGCTGCCGACCGCAGACGGCACGCTGACGCGTCGCTTCGGCATCCTGATGGCATTCCTGTGCCTGATGGTCGTTCTGCTGATGCTGCTGCGGCGACGGACACCGATGGGTATCCCGAAGGGTCCCACCTGGCGTCTGGTGGCCGGTGTCTTCGGCTTCATCTTCTTCCTCGCCTTCACACCCACCAAGTGGACCCATCACCTCGGGGTCTACGCGGGTATCGGCGCCGCCCTCGCTGCGGCCGCCGGCGCGATGATGGCTCCGGCGATCTTGCGGCGCAGGCGAAATCGCACGTTCTTCGCGGCCGCTGTGCTCTATGTGACGGCGCTGTCGTTCGCCGGTACCAACGGCTGGTGGTTCGTGGCGAGCTATGGCATCCCGTGGTGGGATCAGCCTCCGGCCATCGCCGGGATCAAGGTCACCTGGATCATCCTGGCGATCGCTGTCGCCACCACACTTGTTGGTTTGTATCAGCACTTCCGGGACGACTACGTCGGTGCCGAACAGCGCACCGAGGGCTCGCGGTTCTGGCACAAGTTCGCGTTCTCCCCCATGCCCGTCATCTCCGGGCTGATGGTGCTGTTCATGCTGCTGTCGTTCGCCAAGGCCGCCTATGAACAGCGGGACAGTTGGTCCTGGCTCAACTCCAACGTCGCGGCACTGCAGGGTGACACCTGCGCATTGGCCAATGACGTTCTCGTGGAACCGGATCCGAACACCGGACTGCTGCAGCCGGCAACGGTCGAGGGTCAGGTCGATCTGACCCCGGGCGAAGCACTCGCCGGCAACGAAATGACCGGATTCACTCCGAACGGTGTGCCCAACGACCTGTCCGTGGACGCGACGGAATCCACCGAGGCCACCACCGCGCAGAACACCGCGCAAACCGCCGCCGGTTCCGACGAGACCGACGACACCGAAGAGACCGGAACCGGTGGCGGCCAGGGAGCTCTGGGTGTGAACGGCTCGACCGTGCGTCTGCCGTTCGGCCTCGACCCGGCCAAGACTCCGGTGCTCGGCAGCTATGGTTCGGCCGGCGGTTCGGCCACCTCGGCCTGGTACCAGATGCCCGACGCGAATGCGGCTGCCCCGCTGCTGACGATCTCTGCCTCCGGGCGCATCCAAGCGGTCGACGGTGACGGAATCCCGCAGCCGGGCCAGAAACTCGTTGTGGAATTCGGCCGCCCCGGTCCGGGCAATACCGTTGAGCCACTGGGTCAGTTGAGCCCGATCGACATCGGTGAACCGCCGATCTGGCGGAACCTGCGGTTCCCGCTCAGCGATGCCCCCGACGGGGCCTCGGTGGTGCGCGTGATCGCGACGGACACCGCCGGTGCGCCAGACCAGTGGCTCGCGTTCACACCCCCGCGCATCACGAAGATGAAAACGCTCAACGACCTTGTCGGCCAAGAAGATCCGGTCATGATCGACTGGCTTCCGGCACTGGTGTTCCCATGCCAGCAGCCGATGGCCGTGAAGTACGGCGTGATCGAGGTGCCCAAGTGGCGGATTCTGCCGGACGCGCAGGCGACCCGTCAGAACTCGCAGACGTGGATGTCCGGCGACGCCGGTGGACCGCTCGGTATCACCCAGGCGATGTTGCGGCCCACCATCGTTCCGTCGTATCTGCGGAACGACTGGGGCCGGGATTGGGGCTCACTGCAGCAGTTCACCGACATCACCGAGGCGAAGACGGCCGAACTCGAGATCGGATCGACAACGCATTCAGGGTTGTACGATCCGGCCCCGATGCGCGGCGCCCGCTACTGAGTCAGGTCGCCCCTCCCC
Source organism: Nocardia sp. 348MFTsu5.1 (assembly GCF_000383535.1). NCBI lineage: Bacteria > Bacillati > Actinomycetota > Actinomycetes > Mycobacteriales > Nocardiaceae > Nocardia > Nocardia sp. 348MFTsu5.1. The sequence goes on along the minus strand of NZ_KB911512.1, from coordinate 198,255 downwards.
ACCCCGAGACTCTTCGACCGGCCGACGGCCGACCGCGAAGTACACGATCGGGCCAGATGGCTGTATGACAAAGGACACCAGCCAGCCCACCTTTGGTCCGCGTACCTGCGAGGTCGGCCGCCGGGCGAGGTCTCTCAGCGCAAGGGCGGTAATCACCACTTCGGCAGCACCGCCGACACCGATCGCCAGCTGCTGACCAGTCGATAAATCGCTCCAGCGCTTCTTTGCCATGTGTGGCAGTTTAGTCTTGGTGTCGAGCTCGGTGCCGCTCGATCGGTTGGTCGGCCGATGAGCACGCTCGACGGTGATTTCGGCACGGTGGGCGGTCATTTCGGCACGCTCGGCGGTTCTCGTTACCGTCGAGCGTGCCGTCGTTACCGTCGAGCGTGCCGTCGTTACCATCGAGTGTGCCAAAGTTGCAGGTTTGTCGGTGATTTCGGCACGCTGGACGGCGATTTGGGCACGGTCGGCGGAATGGTTATTGGGTCAGGTCGAGGGCCGCGCGGACGATACCGTCCGTGTCGATGCCGTGGTAGAGGTAGACGTCGTCGAGGGTGCCAACCTGGCCGAATCGGCTGACGCCGAGGGAGATTCCGCGGACCTGGTTGATGGTCTGCAGGAACGCCAGGGTGTGTGGGTGTCCGTCGAGGACCGACACGATCGGAGCGGCGCGCTGGGCCGGGAACACCTGGTCGAGGATCCAGGTCGGTGCGTCACCGTGGCCGCGGCGGGCCTGTAGCGCCTCGAAGAGCAGCCCTGGACTGGTCACGCACACCACCTCGGCAGCGATCCCCTGGTCGGCGAGTCGCTCTGCGGCCGTGAGTGTTTCGGTGAGCATGGCGCCCATGGCCACCAGGGTCACCTGCGCATTCGTTGCGGACCGGACCGTGTACGCGCCGGCCACCACCTGCCGGCGACGACGTTCCCGGGCGGCCGGATCGGTCGGCACCGCTGCCAGCCGTTGATCCACCGGGCGAGTCGACAGCCGAAGGTACGACGAACTGCCGCCGGACCGGCCCAGACGACCGATGCAGGACAACAGGATCCACTCCACATCGATCGCAAACGCGGGCTCATAGCTGATGCAGCCCGGCTGCTCCAATCCGATCGACGGTGTCGTGATCGACTGGTGCGCACCACCTTCGGCCGCGAGGGTGACGCCCGAAGGCGTACCCACCAGGATCGACTGTCCGCCGGCGTAGATTCCGTACGACCACGGTTCGAGAGCGCGTTCCACGAACGGGTCGTACATCACGCCGATCGGGAAGAGCGGCTCGCCCCACCGACTCCAGGTGGCACCGAGTTCACCCATCAGACCAACGAGATTCGTCTCGGCGATGCCGAGCTCCATGTGCTGACCGGTCGGGCGTTCCCGCCAGTGCATGATCGTCTCGGAGTCGTCGTCGAACCAGTTCCTGCGTTCCCCCGGGGACCACACGCCGACCTTGTTGAGCCATCCCGCGAGATTTGTGGTGGAACTGACATCGGGGCTCACCGTCACCACACGTTGTGCGGCGTCAGGGGATTCACGACTGAGGTCGAGAAGCGTGCGACCGAGCGCGGCCTGGGTGGTCGACGTGCCCGACGGCGTCCGCCCGAAGTCGGCGGGCACCGCCGGCGGCAGTTTCTCGACAGTATCGTCGCGGTGCAGCGCAGCGGCGGTCTGTGCGCACAGCAGGCCCGCAGCAGTGTTCTCGCCGAACCGGGCCCACGGGTTGGCCGGGTCCATGCCCAGACCGGCACCGAACTCTTCGTATTGCGGCACGGTCAGCAGCGATGAGTGGTTCTGCGGATGACCTTCGGTCGGCAGCGCATGGCCCTTGATCGTGTACGCGAGGATGATCGTCGGCCGGGTGTCGTCGATCGTGCTGTACGCCTTGCGCAATGCGTCGAGATCGTGGCCACCGAGGTTCCGGATCGCCCGGGTCAGGGTGCCATCGTCGAGTCCGGCGATGAGCTCGGCCACCGCGTCTGCGCCGGGGCCGTCACCGGGCAGGCGGGTGCGGAGTTCGTCGGCCTGGCAGCGCAGCAATCGCTGATACTCGGGGTTCGGCATCTGCAGGATGCGATATCGCAGCGGCTGCCCGCCGGGACGCAGGAACAGTTCCTCGAGCAACGCGCCGAACTTCACGGTGATGACCTGCCAACCGGCCGCACCGAACATCTTCTCCAGGCGGTCGGCGGCGATGTTCGGGACAACCCGGTCCAGCGACTGGCGATTCAGGTCGACGATCCACACGACTTCACCGAGTTCGGCAACCGACGAATCGAGGATCGCCTCCCACACGGCGCCTTCGTCGAGTTCGGCGTCGCCGACCAGCGAGTACTGCCTGCCTGCGCCGGCACCGCCGAATGTGGTCTCCACATAGCGCCTGGCCACTGCACCCCAGATGGGTGCGGTGGCGCCGATGCCGACCGATCCGGTCGAATAGTCCACCGGATCAGGGTCTTTCGTGCGACTCGGGTAGCTCTGCAGGCCGCCGAACTCTCGCAATCGGGTCAGGTACGACTCATCGAGTTCGCCGAGCAGGTAGTTGATCGCGTGCAGAACCGGCGACGCATGCGGTTTGACCGCGACCCGATCTCCGGGACGCAGCTGGTCGAACCAGAGCGCTGTCATGATCGACACCATCGACGCGCACGAGGCCTGGTGGCCACCGACCTTCAGCCCAGTCGCATTCGGCCGGACCCGGTTGGCGTGGTGAATCATCGACGTCGCGAGCCAGAGCACACGCTGCTCGATGTCCGCCAGAGGTCCGAGGTCCCGCTCGTCCATCAGTCGCTCTCCTACCCATCAGACGTAGGTTGACTGCATCACGCATGAACTTTCTGCGCAACGAATCTGTTGATTCGTGTGCCACGGACGTCAGCAACAGCAGTCGGGGTCGAGCACGCCGCGCAGGGCGTTCAGCGCATCCGGATGCGCGGAATGGAAGACATTCATGCCGCGGCGCGATGAGGTGAGCATGCCCGCCTTCCTGAGTTGGCCGAGGTGGTGGCTGACCGTGGCCTCCGACAAGGTCAACAGCGTGGCCAGGTCGGACGTGCATGCCTCCGCCGTGTCAGCGGTCAGCAGGATCGACATCAACTTGATCCGGACCGGGTCTGCCAGGGCTTTGAGTCGCAGCGCGATCTCCAGGGCATCGTCGTCGGTCAGTGGCGCCGCGGACATCGGGGCACAGCAGATCGGTGAAGTGATGTCGATGACGGGTAGCGCCTTGGGCATGCCCCAGGATAGCCAAGATTCGTGACTTATGTCTAAAAGGTGACGGTGCGGAAACCACCACCCCGTCGATCCGTAGAATTACCACGGAAATCGCATCCATTCGGAGCTGACGTACCCGGATGCAGCATCCGAGTCCCACAGCACGAGGTATCACCGTGACATCAGAATTGACCATGCCCACCGAGGGGCGGACGCGCAAGACCGCTGTCGGCCTGACCATGCGCGACCTCGCCCAATCAGCTGTTTTTGCGGCACTCATCGCAGCGCTGGGTCTTCCCGGAACGATCACGGTCGGCAGCAGCGGTGTCCCGATCACCCTCCAGACGCTCGGCGTGATGCTCGCCGGCGCCATCCTCGGCTGGCGCAAGGGCGCGCTCGCGGTGCTGATCTTCAGCACACTGGCGATCTGCGGATTGCCGATCCTGGCCGGCGGTCGCACCGGACTCGTCTCGCTCACCTCCCCCACGGCCGGATTCTTCATCGGCTGGCTCCCCGCGGTCATCGTCATCGGCCTCGGAACTGCCCTGATGATGCCGAAGTACCGGGTCATCCCGGGGTTTGTCATCAATGTCATCGGTGGACTCGGTGTCATCTACCTCTTCGGCACGATCGGACTGATGGTCCGCGCCGACATGACGTGGTGGGCAGCACTGAGCACCAACGGCATCTATGTCACCGGCGACCTCGTCAAAGCCGCCGCCGCCGCAGTCGTCGCCCGGCAGGTTCATCGCGGATATCCCGGGCTGATCACCCCGCTGCGTGTGAAGCGACGGTGATGTCGGGAGTCACCTTCCGAGGCGTAAGCCACGCTTACGCAGATCGAGCAGTACTACGCGACGTCGATCTCGAACTGACCGAGCGGCGGATCGGGATCGTCGGGTCCAACGGCAGCGGGAAATCGACGCTCGCCCGGATGATCAACGGGCTCGTCCTCCCCGACAGCGGCGCGGTCGAGGTCAACGGTCTCGACACCCGGCGCAAAACCCGCGCCATCCGCAAAGAGGTCGGATTCGTCTTCACCGACCCGGACCGCCAGATCATCATGCCGACCGTCGGCGAAGACGTGGCGCTGTCCCTGTCGCGGGGCAAGCTGTCGAAGTCCGAGGTCGCCGGTCGGGTTGCTGAGATCCTCGCTCGATTCGGGCTCGCCGGGCACGCCGATCATCCCGCACAGAAGCTCTCCGGCGGTCAGAAACAGTTGTTGGCGCTCGCGTCGATACTGGTCACCGAACCGTCGATCATCGTGGCCGATGAGCCCACCACGCTCCTCGACCTCCGAAACAGTGCGATGATCCGCGGCGTCTTCGCCGACCTGCCGCAGCAGCTGATCGTGGTGAGTCACGACCTCGAATTGGTCTCTGATTTCGACCGCGTGATCGTGATCGACGACGGCGGTGTTGTCGCCGACGGGCCTCCCGGAGAAGCCCTTCCGCGCTATCGAACGCTGATGGCATGAGTGACGCACTAGGCGTCTACCAACCCGGGAACTCGCCGATCCACCGTCTCCCCGCGGGATTCAAACTGGTTGCCCTCGCTGTTGTGGTGATCGCGATGACCGCGCTGATCGACACCCCGGAGCGACTGCCGGTCGGCATCATCGGTGTTGTCGCGGTGTTTGTCCTCGCCCGGTTGCCGATACGGGTTGTGCTCGCGTCGCTGCGGCCATTGTTCTGGGTTGTGTTGATGATCTTCGGTTTTCAGGTCATCTTCGCCAGCTGGGAGCGGGCGCTGGTGGTCTGCGGTGTCATGATCCTGTCGGTTGCTCTCGCCGTCGCGGTCTCACTGACGACCCGCACCATGGACATGCTGGCCGCGTTGACCCGCATGTTCACTCCGCTCCAGAGATTCGGCTTCCGCCCCGATCGAATGGCTCTGGTTCTGGCCCTTGCCATTCGCGCGATCCCACTCGTGGTCGAACTCGTCACCCAGGTCGACGAGGCCCGTCGCGCCCGCGGACTGAAGTTCATGCCGCATAGACTTGCCGTACCGGTGGTCCTGGGCTCTCTACACATCGCCGACCATTTCGCCGACGCGTTGTCTGCAAGGGGACTCGATGACTGACACGACACTGCCCGAGGTGATGGCCGAACTGGCTGCTCTGGAGAATCCGAAGATGCGGGCGGTGAACGAACGGCACGGGGACGACCACGGGGTACCCCTGAGCAAACTGCGTGCGATCGCCAAGCGGCTGAAGACACAACACGAGTTCGCCGGCGAACTCTGGAAGACCGATGACACGGCGGCGAGGCTGCTCGCGCTCCTGATCTGCCGCCCACGCGAGTTCACCGCCCAACAGCTCGACCAAATGCTGCGCGAAGCGCGGGCATCCAAAGTGCATGACTGGCTGCTGAACTACGTGGTGAAGAAGAATCCGAACGCCGAGGAGCTACGCCTCGCCTGGTTCGACGACCCCGATCCCGTTGTCGCAAGCGCAGGTTGGGCTCTCACCACCGATCGCGTCGGGAAAAGCCCGGACGGCCTTGATCTCTCGGGGCTGCTCGGGCAGATCGAGGCGGAGATGAAGGACGCACCGGACCGCAAGCAGTGGGCGATGAACGAGTGCCTGGCGCGGATCGGGATCACCCAACCCGAGTACCGCGCCCGCGCGATCGACATCGGTGAGCGGCTCGAGGTCCTCAAGGACTACCCGACGCCCCCGAACTGCACCTCTCCATTCGCACCGATTTGGATAGCCGAGATCGTGCGCCGCCAAGGTTGAGGTTCACCGGTCGCGAATTGCGTCCACGGCGATCGTGTCCACCAATCCATTGAACTGGTGACCACCGGACGGATGCTCATGCACCCGGGCCGAGGGCAGTCGCGCCGAGTTCAACGCGAGATGGGCGATCGGGACCACCTCGTCGTCACGACAGTGGTGCAACGACAACGACTGGACCGGCTCGCGACCATCGAACGCGTACTCCTCGATGTCCCAACCCTGCGGACTCCAGTCCGGCATCGCCAGCAGCACCGCCCGCGACGGGACCGGCCGCGCTTCCTCCGCCAATACCCTGAGCAGCACCGACGCACCGAAGGAATGTGCGATCAGCAGATCGGCCGCACCCATCGCAGCCACCATGTGCCGCACCGGGACAGCCCAGGCCTCGAACGACATATCGTCTTCGGGGATGTGTGGCATGTCGACCGCGGCACCGACCGCAACACCGAGACCGTCCGCCAGTTCCCGATCGTCGAAGTATCCGCCTGCCCCGTGGATGAACCGAAGCCACATGGTCCCCAGGCTAGGCCGGTAGTGGTCAGCCAACAACGGTGACTTGTCGGAGTTGTCGTAGGCCCGTGGCATAGTCGCATACATGTTCGAAGATCGGATCGACGAAGCATTCGCGGCGCTGGGGGTGGCGTCGCCGTCACTGCTGCGTACGGACGAGTTGACCGGTTCGTTGCAGATGGTGTCGCGCGCGAAAGGCTTTGCCGCGTGGGCGGAATACGCAACGGTGGCAGAAATGCATCGCCAACTTGCGGCACCATCGAGCGAGACAGATCTCCTGCAACTCGACGGATGGGCTCAGTGCTCGGCGCGCATCGGCGCGGCCCTCAATGTGACACCGGGTGCCGCCGACAGCATCATGCGGCGGGGAATTGCGTTGCGGGACCGTCTACCTCACGTGAATGACGCCCTCAAGGCCGGCCGGGTGTCACCACACCACATCCCCGACATCGTCTCGCGTACTGAACTTGTGGATGGCATGCCGTGGTCGGATTCCGTTGATGGGGAGATCGCCGAGATGCTATGGCGAGATGGCTCCTGGTCCTTCGACCGGATGCGAAACATGGTCGACCAGATCGTGTTCCGGCATGACCCCGAAGGTGTTCGAGAACGCCGAGCCCGAGCAAGAGAAGGTCGAAACTTCAAGCGATATCCCACCGAGGACGGGATGGCCGACATCTTCGCTTCGATGACAGCCGAGAACGCGCTCCTGCTCGACAAACGGGTCCAGGAACTGGCGGCCCGCGTCTGCAAGGACGATCCCCGTACCACCCCACAACGACTTTCGGATGCGTTGTTCTGCGCCACCATGGATGTCCAGTTCATCTGCGAATGCGGCAACTCCGAAGGTTGTGAGTTCGCACGCGTCGACGATGTCGATGACAGCAATTCCGGCCACAACTTCGTGATACACGTGGTGATGGACCAAGCAACAGCCGAAGGGAAATCAGCCAACCCAGGATTCGTGGACGGGCACGGCGTCATCTCAGGTGAACACGCACTCGAACTCGCACAGCGAAGCGATGCACGGGTGCGCCCTGTTGGTGGAGATCTATCCAAACCGTCTGCAACACAAACTGATCGCGGAGATCTCGACTACGAGCAGCGACTGTCGACATGGAAACGTCTGATCACAGCCAAGCGCGACGCGAAGGAGCCCGCTCCCGATCAAGATGACAGGTCCGACGAGTCCGATCAGTCCGAGGGCCCGATCAAGGCAGAATGCCAAGCACCGCCGCCATCCGATCCCGGCCCGGCTACAGGTCACGGTCATGAGGGTCACGAGCATTCCCGGCCCCCGAGGTGGGTTCGCCGCGGCCAGACGAGGCCGCTTCCCAAAACCCAACGGGCAAATCCTTATAGACCATCCACAGCACTGGCTGTGATCATCCGGATCCGCGATGGATACTGCGTGTTTCCGGGCTGCGGGCGTCCGGCGTGGAAATCTGAGCTCGACCACACCGAGGAGTACAACCACGACGATCCGGCCACCGGCGGTCAAACCTCCGCAGAAGGCATCAAATGCCTCTGCAAGTTCCACCACCTGCTCAAGTCCTTCGGCGATTGGATCGACATCCAAGAAGTCGATGAAAACGGCCGCATCCGAATAACATTCATCAGCCCGGAGGGAGTTCGATTCCACGGGCCGGCCTGGACCGGCGAGGATCTTTTCCCCGAAGTGACCAACTATCGATGGCAGTCCACGGCATCACCACCGAACAACCGTCCCACCATGCCCAATCGGCCCCGAACCCGACTGGCGGACAAACACGCCCGCCGACGGGCCGAACGAGCAAGAAACCTCAGACGAAATCAAGCCGCAACCGATTCAGGATTCGGGTAACGAACCGCGGGCCACCGCGATCCACCGTCCAATAGCATTGGGCACCGGACACGTTTCTAGATCCACACGCGAAAGGTTCACCGTGAAGATCACCGGCACCGCCCTGTCCCTGAACGTCGACGACGTCACCGCCTCGGCATCATTCGCCCAGAATCACTTCGGGTTCACCGAGACAATGGCGGCCGAGGGCTTCATCTCACTCACCCACCCGGACGCCGGCATCAACGTGATTTTTCTGCGTACCGGGCTCGAGACCTTCAAGCCCGCATCCATCGCCGGATCAGCGGGTCAGGGCCTGCTCATCGTATTTGTGGTCGACGACATCGACGCCGAGTTCGCGCGGATCGCCGCCGAGGGCGCGCACGTCATCACTCCGCCCGAGACCGAGCCATGGGGTGAGCGCTACTGCCAGTTCGCCGACCCCAACGGAATCGTGTGGCAACTCGTGCAATGGGTGTGAACGGTAGACGCCGGTCACTCTGATCTGGAGATGCCGGATACCGGCACGAGGACCGACAGCACGACAGCCACCAGGAGCAGCGCCGCGACATCTCCCCACAGATGCCCCAGATGATGGCCGCTGCCAAAGGATTGCACCGTCATGATCGCAGCGTGGACAACACTCGAGCACACGGTGAACCAGATCAGACTGATGTTGGCCTCGGGACGCCGCGCCGCGTTCCAGAGGAAAGCGCCCAACGTCGCATATAGGCCGACGATCATCATGAAGTAGTCGGAGTCATACGGGGCACCGTGATGCCACGCCCAACCCGACGGCCACACCACAGCCAGTGGATAGAGCAGAAGCATCACCGTGCCGAAGACAACCAGTGCGATCTGCAGCAGTTTGTAACCGGATGAGGATGCCATTGCGCACTCCACGAAAGTCGGTAGGGCGATCGTGGAAGATCACAATACGCGGCAAACCGTCTACGCAGCCGCGGTTCGAAACGTCAGATCGGCATCAGGAAGTGCTTGCGCGGGGTGCGGAGAACCTGCTTGTCCTTCAGCTGAGCCAACGCTCGCCGCAGTTCCAGCCGGGTGTTCGCCGGCTCGATGACGGCATCGATGTATCCGCGTTCGGCTGCCAGGTACGGTGTGGCCATCGCGGTGTTGTAGAAGTCGATGAAGTCTTTGCGGATCTTCGCAGCGTCTTCCGGGGTGGCGTTCTCGGTCTGCTTGCGGGTCAGGACCGCCGCCGCCGACTCCGCACCCATCACCGCGATCTTGGCCGTCGGCCAGGCGAAGTTGAGGTCGGCACCGAGCTGCTTGCTGCCCATCACCGCGTACGCGCCGCCGTAGGCCTTGCGAAGGACCACGGTGATCTTCGGGACGTCGGCCTCGACATAGGCGTAGAGGAAGCGACCCGACCGGCGGATCGTGCCCTTACGCTCCTCTTCGAGCCCCGGCAGGATGCCCGGTGTATCCACCAGGAAGATGAGCGGGATGTTGTAGGCGTTGCAGATACGCACGAACCGCGCGGCCTTCTCGGACGAATCCGTATCGAGCACACCGGACAACACGTTGGGCTGGTTGGCGACAACACCCACCGACGTGCCGTCGATCCGCGCGAAACCGGTGACGATGTTGGCCGCGAACAGCTCGCCGACCTCGTGGAACGCACCGTCGTCGAACACCCGGATGATGATGTCGCGGATGTCGTAACCGGCGTTGTCACTGTCGGGCAGGAAGCTGTTGAGCGACAGGTCGCTCTCGGTGACCTCGGGTTCGAGGCCCGGGTTGATGATCGGTGCCCGCTCGTAGCAGGTCGACGGCATGTACTCGAGGTACTCACGGACCCAGTCGAAGGCGGCCTTCTCGTCGTCGGCCAGGTGATGAATGTTGCCCCAGGCCGCCTGGTTGTACGAACCACCGAGGTCTTCGGCTGAAACATCCTCGCCGGTCACCTGTTTCAGCACATCGGGCCCGGTGACGAACATGTAGCTCTGGTCCTTGACGCCCACGAGGATGTCGGTGTTGGCGGGGCTGTACACCGCACCACCGGCGCACTTGCCGAGGATCACGGAAACCTGCGGGGCCATACCCGACAGCAGGTCGCTACGGCGACCCATCTCGGCGTACCAGGCCAACGACGTGACCGCGTCCTGGATCCGGGCACCGGCCGAGTCGTTGATACCGACCATCGGGCAACCGATCTTGGCCGCCCACTCCATGATCGCCGCGACCTTGCGACCGAACATCTCGCCGACCGTGCCGCCGAAGACGGTCTGATCGTGCGAAAAGGCTGCCACCGGACGGCCATTGACCATTCCGTGGCCGGTGACGACACCGTCGCCGTAACCGCTTTCCGCAGCACCCGGCATCTTGGCCAGCTGACCGATCTCCACAAATGTGCCCGGATCGAACAGCATGTTCAACCGCTCTCGCGGCGATCCGATGCCCTTCTCCGCTCGCTTGGCGACAGCTCGCTGCCCACCGGGTTCCTTTGCCGCCTCGAGCTTCTCGCGAAGTTCTTTGAGTTTGCCGGCGGTGGTGTCAGTCACTGAAGGTCACTTCCTGCGAGCCCATCCAACCGGGTGGTCAGATCGGCACCGATAATTCCGATGTAGGGCTCATCGACGATCGAGAGATGGTCGCCGCCGACGTGAACGATGTCGAGGTCGTCGACGACCTCACCCCATCGACCGTCTTCGTCGATATGTGCCCACTGCGGCTCGAGTTCGATTGCACCCTCGTGCATCCGGTCGGCACGGTAGAGCACAACCTTGCCGTCGAACCGCGTCGGCTCCACGGTCGTCAGAGCACGGTTGTCGAGGAAGCTGGTGCGCTGGTGCTCGATGATGCCACCGGGGATCTTGGCGTCACTCATCGCCAGCATCTCCATGATGATGCGGAACTGGCCCTCGTCGTCGGCATCCACCAAGCGGTCCATCGGCAGCGGCGCATCGTCGAGACCGTATGTGCGCTTGGCGAAGTCGTAGTAGCGCTCCAACCGTGCGCGCTTGGCTTCCGGCGTATCGAGGATCGGCTCGGACGGGCGGACCACGTCGATCAGACCCACAAAGGCAACCTCGTCGCCCTGTTCGGTCAGCATCTGCGCGCAGCCGTAGGCGAGCGCACCACCGAGCGACCAGCCGACCAGGGTGTACGGACCTTCCGGCTGAACCTCTTTGAGCTTCGGGTAGTACTGCTTCACGCGCTCTTCGATGCTGCCCTCGACACGATCGAATCCGATCACCGGCACATCGTCGGGAAGCTTCTTGAGCAGCTGCTCGTACGCCGAGGTCGAACCACCCGCCGGGTGGAACACCAGAACAGGCTTGCGGTCGGTCTTCTCCGGTGTCCGCAGGTAGCGGACGAATCCGTCGACGAGACCACCTTCGAGGTGCTCACGCACGTAGTTCGACATCGTCTCGATGTTGTCGGAGTCGATGACATCCTCGACATCGAGCTCTCCGCCGGCCCGCTCGGACAGACGCGCGGTCAGCTTCTCCGCGGTCTCCTCGTCGAGCACGGGCAGCGAATTGAAGATGCCGCCGGCAGACTTTCCGGTCACCACCGCCCACACACCAAACGTCAACCGCTCGGCGGCATCTCGCGGCGGCACATCGGCACCGGCAGCGGCTGCGACGTCGGCCTGACTCTTCAGATTCGCCGGTGCGGCAGCGGCAGCAGCTACGGGAGCGGCGGCTTCTGCAGGAGCAGCAGGTTCGACCTTCGTCTCCGTGGCGACCTCGACCGGAGCGACCTCTGGTTCCGGCTGGGGCGCAGTCTCGGCCGGAGTCGCAGTCGTGTCGGCGTTGATGAGCTCGGCCAGTGCAGCAGTGTCGATCTCGCCCTGCCCTTCGGCCTGGTCAGCAAGTGCCTGCACCTCATCGCGGTGCTCCACCGCGTACGTGACGAACTTGACCACATCTTGCAGGTTGGCCTCACGCATCGCCTGCAGCTGCAACTGCGGGATGTCGAACTCCCACTCGGCCCGGTTCTTGATGCGCATGGCCATCAGCGAATCGAGTCCGAGCTCGATCAGCGGGATCTCCCGCGGCAGGTCCTCGGCTTCGTAGCCCATGGACTCGGCGACGATCTGTGCCAGTCGATCATCAATGCTCTCACCGGAATTCGGATCCCAGCGGGCACCGATCTCGTCGCTGACCTCCGGGTCGGTGATGACGGTGTTGTCGACGAATCCCGAGTTCTGCGCCGCTTCCGCGGCCGGAGTCAAGATCGGCGCGGCAACCGGCACTCCGCCGGCCGTCACCACTGCGTCGAGCAGCAACCGGAACGACGTGGCTTCGGCGCCGTGCACCTGCACACCGGCGCCGCCGGGATGAGGCGTGAGCGTGGTCGTCAACGTGCTCGCGCCGACTGCCTCGCCATAAGGCACGACGGCGGTGATCGCGACGTCCGAAAGCACCTGCTCGGCAGCTGCTTTCACCAGTTCGGTCAGATCGGTTGCGGCCGAGGCAGTCACCTGCCACACGTGGCGACCATCGGGCAGTGCAACGTGCGAGCCCGGGATACGTCCATCACCGGATCCACCGGAGATCGATGCGGTCAGCCAGTACGGCTTGCGTTCGAAACGGGTCCGCGGGATCGCGGCGAAATCGCCTTGTCCGAACAGTGTTCCGACATCCATCGAATGTCCGTGGACGTAGAGCTTCATCAACGCATTGATCACGCCGTAGCTCTCGTCTTCCTTGCGTCGCAAGGTTTCGATGAGTTCGGCGTCGTGGATACCGGCACCGAAGGTCACTGCAGCGACCGAGATCAGCACAGCCGGGTTCGGCGACAACTCCACAAATGTGGTGTGCCCGTTCTCGACGGCCTTCGACACGGCCTGGGAGAACCAGACGCTGTGCCGCAGTCCCTTGGTCCAGTACTCGACCGCGTGCACCGGATCGCTTCCGGGGCGGTAGTACTCTTCGCGATCGACCGAGCTGTAGAAGCCGATCTTCGGCCGCAACGGCTCGATACCGGTGAGCTCGTAGGCGAGTTCACCCAGGAGGGGGTCGGTCTGCGACGTGTGGCTGGCGCCCTTGGTCGCCAGCTTGCGGCCGAGTTTGCCTTCACTCTCGGCGCGCGCCACGATCGCGTCGACCTGGGGCTCGGGGCCGCCGATCACCGTGTGCGTGGGCGCGGCATAGACGCAGATCTCGAGATCGGGGTAGTCGACGAGCACTCCGGCGATGTCGTCGGAGCTGTACTCCACGAGGGCCATCAACCTGATGTTGTCACCGGTCAACGTCGCCTCGGCCTCACCCATCAGGCGTGAACGCTGACAGATGACACGGACCGCATCACCGAGCGACAGACCGCCGGTGATGTAGGCGCCCGCGGCCTCACCCATCGAATGTCCAACCACCACACCGGCATCGGCGCCATGGTGGCGCAGCAGCTCGGCCAGGCCGACCTGGATGGTGAAGATACCGACCTGAGAGGTCTCGATCTCGTAGGTGACCGAATCGTCGAGGAACTGCTCGACAATCGAGTAGCCGAGTTCGTCTTCGATCAGCTTGTCGACCTTGTCGACCGCCGCGGCGAAGATCGGGTTCTCGGTGTAGAGCTGCTTGGCCATCTTCCGGTGCTGCGACCCGAAGCCGGACAGCAGCCAGACCGCCGACGCGGCATCCGGTGTGTCGGAGGTGTAGACGATCGGCGAGTTCTTGTTGTCGGCGATCGCACGCATGCCTTTGAGCGCATCTTCGTGACTGCGCGCCATCACCACGGAACGGGTACGGCCGTGGTTGCGATGCGCCAGCGCGCGGCCGATGTCGACCAGCGGCGTCGCCTTGGCCTCATCGGTCTCGAGCCAGTCGGCCAGATCCGCGGCAGCCTTGCGGCGACGCGACGGCACAAATCCTGAGACAACAAGCGGGACAACCGAACCCTCGACCGCACACGGGGCGAAACCCTGCGTCGGATCGACGTCGGCTGCTGCGGTCTCCGCGACCTTCGGGGCAGCAGCCAACTGACCGAGCGCAGCACGCTCGGCCTCGGTCAGGAACTCCTCCTCGTCGTCATCGTCGAGGAAATCATCGACAACCGCCTGTGCGACAACAGGTTCGGTGTCATCGGCAACGGGCTCGGCCAGGTCTTCGGGAGTCACCTCACGGATCACCACGTGCGCGTTGGTGCCACCGAAGCCGAAGCCGGAGACACCGGCGACCGCATGACCCGAGTAACGCGGCCAGTCGGTGGCCTCGGGGATCACATTGAGGTGCAACGCATCGAACTGGATGTACGGGTTGGGACCGACATAGTTCAGCGATGGCGGCAACTTGTTCTCCCCCAAGGCCAGAACGACCTTGATGAGACCGGCAGCACCGGCAGCGGCCTCGAGGTGACCGAAGTTGGTCTTCGCCGAACCCAGCAGCGCGGGCTTGTCGGCGTCGCGCCCACGCCCGACGACACGTCCGAGCGCATCGGCCTCGATCGGATCACCGAGAATCGTTCCGGTGCCGTGGGCTTCGATGTAATCGACGTCGCGAGGGTTGATGGCCGCGTCGGTGTACGCGCTGCGCAGCACCTCGACCTGGGCCTCGGGATTGGGAGCCGGAAGTCCGTTGGAACGCCCGTCGGAGTTGACTGCCGAACCCGCGACCACGGCCAGCACCTTGTCGCCGTCACGGCGCGCATCCGAGAGGCGTTTGAGGACAAGGAGTCCACCACCCTCGGCCCGGATCATTCCGTCGGCATCAGACGAGAAGGCCTTGATCCGGCCATCTTTCGACTGCACACCGATCGAATCGAAGCCGAGTGTCGCAGCCGGGGTGATGAGCATGTTCACGCCACCGGCCAGCGCCACGTCCGACTCGCCGGTACGCAGGCTGCGGACGGCCTGGTGAACCGCCACCAGCGACGACGAGCAGGCGGTGTCGAGTGCGATCGACGGCCCCCGGAAATCGAAGTAGTACGAAACACGGCCGGCCACAATGGAAGTGGACGTTCCGGTGAGTGCGTACGCGGCGGTCTCCCCTGATCCTTCAGGATCGGAGACCGCAAGCATCTGATAATCGTTGGTCGAACTGCCGATGAAGACACCGACCTGACCACCCTTGAGATCGCTGGCCGGGATGTGCGCGTGCTCGAGCGCCTCCCACGTCAGTTCCAGCGCCAGGCGCTGCTGCGGATCGACCATCTCGACCTCACGCGGCGACATCTGGAAGAAGTCGGCGTCGAAGCCCTTGACGTCGTCGAGGTAGCCACCGTTGAGGTTGGCCTCCGCCAGGATCTTGGCGATCCGGGGTTCGGACTTGAACTCGGTCCAACGATCGGCGGGCAGATCACTGATGCCATCGCCGCCGTTGATCAGCAGATCCCACGTCGACTCTGGTGTGTGTCCGGCCTTCGGGAAACGTGTCGACACACCGACGATCGCGATGTCGTCCTCGGCACCGCGCACACGCTGATAACGCTCGGCATCGTCATCGTCCTCGCGGCCCTCATCGGGATCACCCTCGATGATGCGCTTCGCCAACGACGCGATGGTCGGATGCTGGTAGGCCACCGTGGCCGTCAGGATCACCCCGGTCTTGTCCTCGATGTCACCGGACAACGCCACGGCGTCACGGGACGACAGCCCGAACTCTTCCATCGGCCGGTCGTCCGACACCTGATCGAGCGGCAGACCCGTGGTCTCCGAGACCCAGCCACGCAGCCACTCACGCAGCTCCGAGACCGTCATGTCCCCGGCCTTCTCATCGGCAGTCGACGCCACATCAGGGGTCGAGCTCCGCTCCGCTTCGTCTCCCGGCACAGGGGTCGAGCTCCGCTCCGCTTCGTCTCCCGGCACAGGGGTCGAGCTCCGCTCCGCTTCGTCTCCCGGCACAGGGGTCGAGCTCCGCTCCGCTTCGTCTCCCGGCTCGTTATTCAGTTCAGGCATCGGGGATTCCAAACTATTGGTTCTCGATCGGCGCATCGGGGAACGCGGTCTGCTGGTAGCCACCACGCAGGGTCCCGTCGATGTACGCCGCCTTACATGCCCGTCGGGCGATCTTGCCGCTGGAGGTCCGCGGGATCGAACCCGCCGGGACCATCAGCACGTCGCGGGCCATCACGCCGTGGCGCTGGGCCACCGACGCGCGCACGGTGTCGGCAACTTCCTGTGGATCGACCTTCTTGCCCGGTCCACGCTCGCCCACGATGACCAACTGCTCCGAGGCATCATCGGCGTCGAACTTCAATCCGCTGGCGGAGTTCTCGAACACCACGTCGGGAAGCTCGTTGGCCGGCACGGCGAAGGCCGCCACGAATCCGGGGCGCAGCGCTCCGCTGGCTTCCTGGGCCGAGAACTCGAGGTCCTGCGGGTAGTGGTTGCGGCCGTCGACGATGACGAGGTCCTTGACGCGGCCGGTGATGTACAGCTCGTTCTCGTGCCAGACGCCGTAGTCGCCGGTCTTCATCCACTTGGCACCGTCCGGGGCGCCGACGCTGTGGCTGCCTTCCGTCAACGGGGTCGTCAGGAAGTTGTTGAAGGTTTCTTCGGTCTCTTCCGGGCGACCCCAGTAGCCGTGTCCGATGTTCATACCGTGCAACCAGATCTCACCGACATGCCCATCGGGCCGCTCGGTGGCGGTCTCCGAGTCGGCGATCACGGCCCACTGGCTCACCGAGACCTGCCCACACGACACCTGCGCCACCGCACCCGGTGCATCCTGGTCGACCAGCTTGAACTGACCGCGGTTGAGCTCATCTCGATCGACGTAGATGATCTTCGCCTCGTTGTCGCGCTTGGTCGACGAGACGAACAGCGTGGCCTCGGCCATGCCGTACGACGGCTTGATGGCCGTCTTCGGGAGGCCGTACGGGCCGAACGCGTCGTTGAACTTCTTCATCGAGCTGACCGTCACCGGCTCGCTGCCGTTGATCAGACCGATCACGTTGCTCAGGTCGATGTTCTCGCCGGCCTTGGGCAGACCGCGCGCGGCGGCGTGTTCGAAGGCGAAGTTGGGCGCCGCGGCGAAGGTGTCCGCACGGTCGGCCATGGCTGCCAGTTCCTGGATCCAGCGTCCCGGCCGGCGCACGAACGCCTGCGGGCTCATGATCGTGATGTATTTGCCACCCAGCGCCGGCAGGATCACCGTCAACAGACCCATGTCGTGGAACATCGGCAGCCAGGTCACACCACGCGAGTTGTGGTCGAACTCGATGGCATCGATCATCTGCAGCGCATTCGCGGCCACGGACTCATACGTGATGATCACGCCGGCCGGAATGCGCGTCGAACCCGACGTGTATTGCAGATACGCGGCATCGTGCAGCTTCGGGGTCGGACGGACCCAGGTCTCGCCGACCGAGTCGGGGACGGCGTCGATGGCGATGACACGGGGACGCTCTTTGGCGGGCAGCGGCTTGAAGAAGTCGCGCACTGCCTCGGCCGACTTCGTCGAGGTCAAGATCGCCGACGGCTTGCAGTCGGCCAGCACGGCCGTCAGCCGGTCGGTGTGGCCGGGCTCGTCCGGAGAGAACAGCGGGACCGCGATGTTGCCGGCGTAGAGCGCGCCGAAGAAGCCGATCACGTACTCGAGCGACTGGGGCGCAAGAATCGCCACCCGGTCACCCGGCTGGGTGACCTGCTGCAGCCGCGCGGCGATCGCACGCAGGCGCTTGCCGAACTGTGCCCACGTCAGGTCGATGGCCTCGCCGTCGCGCTCGCGGCTGTAATCCATGAACCGATACGCAAGGGTGTCGGCCTGCTCGGCGACATTGCGCTCCACGTAGTCGACCAGGGTTGCATCTTCGGTGAAGAACAGATTGCCGTTCTCGTCCAGAAACTGGTCAAACTCGTTGTTCATTCGCACTCCTGATAGCGGCCGGGGCGCCGGCCCAAATCGGGTCACCGTTGCTGTCGCGCTCCACCGGCGGCGTCATCGTTTCGGCCAAGTCGCCGAACACCGCCTCCGGATTCGTCTTCAACAGGGTTCCCTACTTTTCATGTCAAGCCAAATAGGACTCGAAGCCAAGGCGGTCCGAGCCAAACCTTTCATATAGTACCGGCGACAGTACTGGGCACCATCGCCGCGACACCCGGCTCTGCCGGATGACCGAAAGACAACCTACGCCACCGGGGGCGTGTCCCGCCTCTACTCCCCTTTGAGCAGCGGGATGATGGGTGCAAACGCATCCATCTGCGTCGGAAACACACCGACGTACGACATCGTGGTGCGGCGGCGCACCTCACGGATCTGGTCCGCGATCTGCTCGAACGATCCGAACGCCAGGTACGGCGACTGCAATATGTCCTCGACCGAGAGCTTCACATCCATCTCGATGTTCGGCGGATATCCCTGGTCAAGAGCGGCGAGTGCCATCTCTGCGGTCGCCTCGCGGTCATCGGTGATGACGATCGTGGCGATCGTCCAGTTCAGCTCGATCTCGTTGAACCGTTCACCGGCTGCCTGCCGGATCCGGTCGACACGTTCGACGGTTTTCTCCATCGTCATGTCCGAGAGCCGGAGCTTGCCGTCGGCGGTTGTTCCGGTGGCCACAGAGATGATGTCGGCGTGCTTGGCCGCCAATGCCAGCATCTTGGGGCCGCCACCGCCGACAGCGATCGGCGGACGGGGACCCTGCCGTGGCCGGGGGCTGCCGACGAGTCCCTTGATGTTGTAGAACTCACCCGAGAAATTGACCTCTTCGCCACGCAGCAGCCCGTCGAGGATGGTCAGCGCTTCGTCCAGGCGACGGATGCGGACGCCCGGCGACTCGAACTCGATGCCGGCTTTGTCGAACTCCTCTTTCATCCACCCCGCGCCGATACCGAGCTCGAGGCGTCCCTTCGACAGCACGTCGATGGTGGTGGCCTCCTTGGCCAGCAGAGCCGGATGGCGGTAGCCGTTGGCCAGCACGGAGGTCGCGAGCCGGATCCGGTCGGTGGCCTGGCTCAGCGCACCGAGTGCGGCGAGCGGACCGACCTGGTTGCCGAGGTGATCGGGCACTGCGAAGGTGTCGAAGCCGTACTCCTCGGCGGTCTGCGCGAGCTTGACGAACTTGCGGGCACCCCCCTCGTCGCGGTTGCCCTCGCCGCCGGCTCCGAACCGGAACTTACGCAGACCGGAGTCCGCCGCAGCTGAAGTCATCTCTTCTCCTACCTCATACGCATTGCCCGCGATCGTCGGCTGACCCGACATCCAGCGGTTCGGCAGTAGACGTTACTTCTGCGGCCAGGCGGTTCAAAATGGACCACGACCGGGAAAACGGACTATTCGTGTTTGGGGAACGGCGCCTCGTCGATGACTCCCCGCGCCCAGTCGGTCATCCACACCGTCGCCGGCTGACCGTTGTCACTCCAATGCACCGTCGTGTTGTACATCGCATGAACCGGATTGTTGATGGCACTCATCAATTTGTTTATGGCTGCGATGGGATTTGCGATCGTCGGCGCGTCACAGATCAGATCACCTGGCGCACAGAGGGAGTACGTACGGTCGGTGAGTTCACCGAAACCGCCGGGCCGTGGGCCCGTGAGAGTGATTCCCGGTATCGGCAAGATGTCGAGTGCGATCTCCGCACCGACCCCCGGCGGGTTGGGGCCGGCGTTCTGTGCCTGATTCGGCTCGCGCCGGCCATCGGCGATCAGACCCACCCCGAGAACCAGATCCTGCGCGACAGGACCCTGTCCATTGCCGATCTCACTCGCGATGTCGCCCACGATCACTGCACCCTGCGAAAAGCCCATCAGTACATAGTTGGTCAGCGCGCACTTCGC
The DNA here is from genome assembly GCF_000383535.1 of Nocardia sp. 348MFTsu5.1. NCBI lineage: Bacteria > Bacillati > Actinomycetota > Actinomycetes > Mycobacteriales > Nocardiaceae > Nocardia > Nocardia sp. 348MFTsu5.1. The sequence goes on along the minus strand of NZ_KB911512.1, from coordinate 178,289 downwards.
AGCGACCTCGGCGATCTTCGCACGGGTCCTCTCGGTGCCTTCGGCGCGCGAGACGTCGTAGTCGGCCTGCTTGTCCGCCAAGTTGGCCGGATTCCGGAACTCGGCAATGTACGGAACGGTGTAGACGTCCGCGCGGGACGCGTCGAACTCATTGGACAGCGGGGCAGATACCTTGAGCATCAAGGATTCCGGATTCGCGGTCGGGTTGTAGGGGTCGTCGTTGCTGTTCGACTCCCACGTACCGGGCACCACGATCACCTGCACATCCGGACAGTCCGCCGGTTGCGCTGTGGGTCGGGGAGCCGAACTCGACGGCGATTTCGTCGTCGGGCCTTGCGGCCCGCCCGGCTCTGGTTTGAGCAGATTGATGATCAGGATCACGACGAGTATCACCGCGATGATGCTCAGGATCCCCAGACCGAGGATGGCGAAGAGCAGCAGTCTGTTCCGCTTGCGTCTGTTGGGTGATGTCACAGTCGGCCGGTCAGCAGAACTTCAACTCGGCGGCCTTGATCACCTTGTCGGCGTCCGCGCTGGCCTTGGCCTCGTCGGTGGTTCCCGATCCCACGATCGGCACCACGAAGATCTTGACAGTCTCGGGAGGAGTGCCCTGCTTCTTCCCCTCACAGACGGTCTGGCCCGCACTGAGCGCAAGTGCGTTGTCAGGGTCGTTCGGGATCGAAACGCCCTGCCTTTTCAGCTCGGCCAGGTACGCCTCGGTCTTGTCGTCGGCGTCGACGCCGGCGGGAACCTCGGCCGAAGCGGGTCCGGTTGCCGGCAGGCCCTCGGTGTCGTCGGGCTGCGCCTTGCTCGTCACCTGAGTCGACGTCACCACAGACGACGGAGCGCTCTGGATCGCCGAGGGCTCCGCGCTGTAGGTGGTGCTCACCGGGCCACTGCTGGTGGTGCTCACCGCGCTGGTCGGTGCCGACGCGGTCGAGTCGTCATCACCGCACCCGGTGGCGAGCACTGCCGTCGCCAGCAGTGCTGCGCCCACGGTCACGGCCCGAATGATGTTGCCTGTCATGTCACTTCCTTGTCCAACGCCCTCGCGGGAGCGTCGCTCTGCAGTCTGGTGCCCGAAGGCCTCCGCCAGGCTACCCAAACGACCTGAGGGAATTATTTGACCGTGACGACACCGTTGACGTTCTCGATGGAACCGCCCTCGAAACGAACCCTGGTGCCACCGGTGATCGGCTCCACATCGCTGACGGGGTAGCCGAGCTTGCCGTTCTCGTAGCCGGCAGTGCCCCACGCATCGAAGATCGGGCCGGGCGGGATGGCGTAGGCACCCTTGGCCGGGGTCCAGTAGATGTTGCCGCCGTCAAATGCGGTGAGCTTGCCTCCGGCCTTGAGACTGATCTCGTTGGTCGTCGGGAAACCCAGCCAGCCGCCTTCGTATCCGAGCGCGGCGTACTTCTCGAAGATCTTGCCCTGCACAGAATGAGCGCCGTTGGTGGAATTCCAGTAATACGAACCGATCTGGAAATCCTGTACGCGTCCCTTGTCGCCCGGGGTGTTGTGCTCGTCCCCCGTCGGGTACTTCAGGGAGCCGGTCTCGTATCCGTTCTTGCCCCAATCGGCCAGGATGGCGCCGCCGACGGGATGGGCGCCGGTCGCCACGGTCCAGTAGATGTTGCCGTTCTGGAAGCGGTTGAAGCGGCCGATCTTGTCCGGGGTACCCAGCTCGCCACTGGTCGGGAATCCGAGCCAGCCGCCGGGACCGCCTGCGGCCACGTACGCGCCGCCGATGCCGCCACCGACAACCTGGGCTCCGGTCTTGGCCGACCAGATGATCCGGCCGCCACGGAAATCCTGAGCGCGACCACCGGGCACGTCGTACTCCGGGGTGAGGCACTCACCGAGCGACTTGTTCGCTTGGTAGACCGGCGCGATCGCACCACTGGTGCTGCATGCGGGCCGGTCGGTAGCGAGACCGAGAGCTCCGGCCGCCTGCGGCCACGCCTGCTCCATCTCGAACTGCCAGTAGGGCCACGTGTGGGTTCCGGAGTCACGGTAGACGGCCTGCGCGCGGACCCCGAGCTGGTTGAGGCGGCTCGCGAACTGCTGCGAGGTCACCCGAGAGAGCACTTCGAGGCCGACGCCCGCGTAGTTGGTGGCCAGGTACGGGATGGTCGAGACGGTGTCGTACTGGCCGACCAGTCCGTTGCCCGACGACACATAGAGGCTGGTGCCGGCCAATTTGTCGGCAAGGAGGTACGGGTCGTGCTCTTTCCAGGCCGGATCTGTCGGCGGACCGTACATCTTCGATGCGTCGTAGCCGCCGGCATCGTTCAACGCGAACTGGACTGCCTGGGGCATACCGAACGAGCTGAGCTGCAGGATGCCGGAAAACGATGCGGCGAACTTGAAGAAGCCGGGGTTCCGTGCGGCGAGCATCATCGCGGCCGAGCCGCCCATGGACAGACCTTCGACACCTCGGACGTCCGACGAGCGCCACTGGGACGCGAGGAGCGGTGGCAGTTCCTTCGTGAGGAAGGTCTCCCACTTGTAGTTCTTGCCGTTGTTCGGCTCTTTCCAGTCGGTGTAGAAACTGGACTCGCCGCCGACCGGCAGGACGACGTTGACGTTCTTGTCCTTGTAGAAGTCCTCGACGTTGGTGTTGATGATCCAGCCGTTCTGGTCTTCCTGCGCCCGCAGACCGTCCAGCATGTACATCTGCGGGAACGTGTTCGACGGCCGGAAGTTCCAGTCACGCGCCAGCAGCAACTGCACCTGGATGTTGGTGCCCATCGCCGGCGAGTACACCCACATCGCGACACGACGGTCGGAGTACCAGAAAGTGTTGGTGATCTTGACGCCGGGAACCGCCGCGGGAGCGCTGTAGACCGGGCCAGGCGCCGCATGGACAGGCGCGGCGGCCACGGTCGACGTTCCCAGCACCGTGGACACTGCCACCGCGCCGGCCATCAGTCCCAGTGCACCGCGCACAAATCTCTGCCGCATGTACCTCTACTCCTCAAGTCACGATCAATCCAGATATCCGGTCGAGATCCGTCTCCGAATCGCAGGTCGAGCTCCGCTGCGCTTCGCCTCCGAACTCCCCATCGAGGTCCGCTGCACTTGGTCTTCACAACGGGGGCAGACAAAAAAACAGAACGCCCTACGTGTTTCTTACACGTAGGACGTCCTGTTTTGAGGTTGCCACACCTGTTACTGGTGTGATTTTTGTGACTAGTGAGTCACGGCGAACTGCTTAGCGGAACCATCCCTGGTTCAGCGCCCGCCACATCATGTCCTGCCAGTAGCCCCACATGTGGGTACCGGACGGCGGGTAGTCGGTGGTGATCGCAACACCGTTGACGAGTGCCTGCACCTCGAACGCGCGGGTCTGGGCCAGCGACAGCCACTCGAGCGGCACGCCCTGCACGATCTCGACCGGACCCTGGCCGGCGTTGTAGCCGCCGAGTCCACCGTTGCCTGAGGCGACACGAACCTTCAGTCCGTGCATCTTGTTGATCTGCACAAACGGGTCGTTGTCGTACCAGCGGGTGCTCCACGGAGCGCCCCACATGCTGTCGGCGTTCCACGGTCCACCATCAGCGTCGAGGAGAGCGACACGGATGGCCGACTTCATGCCCGGAGCCGACAGGTTCAGGTAACCCGACATCGAGAAGGTGTGCGAGAAGTTCTGCTTGTTGTTCGCGCCGATGACGAGTGCCGCGTTGCCGCCCATCGAGAGACCGGCGATTGCGTACTTGCCCGAAGGACCACGCAGACCCCGGGCATCCATCCCGGCGATCAGCGACCTCGAGATCACGCAGTTCCAGCGGTAGGCGTAGGGCTGGCCGTTGAAGTTGTTGGGCGCGTCCCAGTCGCTGTAGAAGCTGGCGGTTCCGCCGACCGGCATGACCACGTTGACGCCGCGGTCGACCATGTTCTGCACGTTGGTCTCGTGTTCCCAGCCGCTGATGTCGGTGGTCGCACGCAGGCCGTCGAGGAGGACAACCGTCTTGTAGTTGCCCGGCCTGCTCCACGAGCGGACCTTGACATCGGGCATGCCACAACCGTTGACGGACCACTGCGAAAAGCCCGTGCCGGTGCCAAAGGCGGCGGCGGTGCCGGTGCCGGCGACAACGCCGACTCCCGCAATGGTCGCCACAGCGGCGAAGGCAGCGACGAATCGCTTACCGAATCCCGCTCGCCCGAAAGGCTTGCGTACGCGCATCGAATACAACTCTCTTTCTGTCCAGTGCCCCAGCCATTGGCTGTCACACCTCGAAATCAATAGGCCACGAGGACGCCCCGACCTCAGGTACCTCAGCTGTCACACAGCTTCGCCACACCAGGGTCCCGCACTCCGGCAACGAACGGAGCCTATTTGATCGGTCCGAACCTGACAAACCCTGTGATCTGATTCACTGTGCTCCAAACCGACCTCGACAACCTGGCCAAATCCAGGCTCCCCATCACTATCGGGCCAGCAACACGCGGTGTTACACATTCGAGACCTTGGTTCAGGAGACGGTCGCCGTCCCGTCATTCACCCTGGTCCGACGCGTGCATTCACAGGTTTCTATCAGGAAACACACCGGCGCGCCCACAGGATTTGGTCGTGAATGGTCAAGGTACCGGCTCCGGGATCGGCAGGTTGCACCGCTGGAGTTCGTACAGCGGATTCCGGTCGATCCGATACGAGGTGAATCCGACCGCCTGACGGAGGTTGTGCCGGAAGCGCTCGAAGGTCCAGGGGGCCGAGTACGACGCGATCAGATCCTGCGTCGGTTTACAGGTGAGTGCCACCTGCGCCTGCTTCACGCCGTCCTGATCGATGAAGGGCGGCAGCACCGGGTACCTCGGGAAGGCGCCCGATTCGGCGACCACCCATTCCGGGTCCAGGTCCTTGTCATGACCGATCCGGCCGTCCGTCAGACGATCGGAGTGCGCGGCAATCGGGTAGGCCAACCCCATCTGGTCGATGACCCGGACATCCAGCGGCGCGTTCATGCTGGTCATACCGAGGTTCAGGTAGAACACCGACAGCTGTTTCGCAACACCTTCCGGTGGTGGAACCGGCAGAGGATCGAAGTACCACTCGTCGTAATTCGGCGAGGGCAGCAGCACACCGCCGGTGTCCTGGTGTTCGGCGATCGATTCGACCATCGCCCGGACCCTCGGATAGCCCAGGTAGTCCTCGGCGGTGATCGGGTGTTCGATACCGATGTTCTGTATGTAATAGCGCCGCTCGTCGACGATGCCACCGCGACCGATCTCGGTGCCGTTTGTCATGCCCGCGACCGACGAGGTCGAGATCGCCCACACCACCGTGGTCACCCAGAGCCCGGTCATCACACCGGCACCGATCCAGCCGGCGAGCTGGTCGCGGGCCGGCCCGGTCGGGATGGTGATCGGTATGACCATCACCGGCAGCATCAGCAGGAACAGCGGCACCAGCAGGACGCGGGCGTGCATGAAGTCGCCACCTTGCCGGACCCAGTAGAACGCCTCGATCAGTCCGGTGACGACGATCAGCGCGACCACGGCGGACGGCGTCTGCAGCCGGCGGCTGAACGCGCCGGCGCGCGCACCGAGGCCGGAGCCTTTGCGCAAGTCGATGGGCCCGGTGGCCGCAGCGTCGGCGGCGGTGGCGATCTGGCGACGGCGCAGGTACCAGGTGACGGCGGCGGCGACCACCGCAACGATGAGCGGAAGCAGCAGGAGATAAGGGCTGAACATGTTGCCGAGGTAGCGGAAGCCCTGCTCGAACTTGGACCCGCTGGCGTCTTTGGCCACGGCGGTGTTGGGGACCAGCAGACCGTAGTAGCCCATCCGGAAGATCTGGTAGAGCACCGGGACGGTGCCGGCCGCCGCCGCAAACGCGAGCCGCATCCGCCACGTCATCGGTGCGCACACCACCAGAAGCAGGGCGCAGCCACCGACGAGTGTCAGTTCGGGACGGATCAGCGGCGCGAGTCCGGCCGTGAATCCGAGCAACAGTGTGGTGATGGTCTGTGTGCGGTCGAGGCGTCCGGTCGACGTCTCGCGCTGACTCCACGCGACCAGCTGGCACCAGAGCAGTGCCGCCCAGAAGATGCAGAGCGACACCTCCAGACCGCTGGTGGCGAAGTCGCGGGCCGGGGGCAGGGCGATGTAGACGAGTGCACCGAGCGGGAGCAGCAACATCGCGCCCCGGTTGACCGGGCCGACTCCCTTGTCGATGCGGTACAGGCGTCCGGTGCCGTACATGGCCAGCGGGACCGCCGCGATCGACAAGACGAGCGCAATCCACAACACGACGTACTCGGTCTGGCCGCCGGTGACCCAACTCCAGAACCAGATCAGGTAGGTCCACACGGTCGAGGTGTTCGCCTCGACCCGCTCCCCCTTGTTGAACACCGGCCCGTTCCCGGCCAGGAGGTTGCGAACCGTCCGCAGAACGATCAGTCCGTCGTCGGCGATCCAGCGTCGTTGCCAGGCTCCGTAGCCGAACATCACGGCGACAACGACCGCGCTGATCGCCAGCGAGGTCGTTGCCGGATCTATCCTGCGACCGAATACCTGTGGCCGCGCTGATGGTCGCTGTTCAACGATTGGCCGCTGTTCAACTGATGGCATAGACCGCGACACCCACGCATACTAACCAGGCAATGGCCAGCAGCTGGAGAACACGGTCACCGAGCGCGATTTCTTCGGGTTCGCCCGCTTGACCACCGTCAACATCCACGGCGTAGCGAAGGATTGCGATGGTGAACGGCACCATCGACAGGGCATACCAAACGTTGTCACTGTGTCCGCCGTCGGTGTCGAAGGCCCACATGCCGTAGCAGAGCACCACGGCAGTTGCCGACAACGTCCAGACGAACCGCAGGTAGGTCGTCGTGTAGTACTCGAGGCTCTTGCGGATCTTGGCACCGGTGCGCTCGACCAGCTGGAGCTCGGCGTATCGCTTGCCGGCCGCCATGAACAGCGACCCGAAGGTCATCACCAGCAGGAACCACTTCGACAGACCGTCCGGCAGTTCGGCCGCCACGCCACCGGCGATGGCGCGCAGAAGGAAGCCGGACGACACGATGCAGATGTCGATGACTGGCTCGTGCTTGAGTCCGAAGCAATAGCCGAGCTGGATCACGAAGTAGACGCCGATGACGACCGCCAGCTGCCAGTTCGCGAGGAACGAGATCCCGATGGATGCCACAGCCAGCACAGCTGCCAGCGCAAACGCCATCGGAACCGGGACCACACCGGCCGCGATCGGACGGAACCGCTTGGTCGGGTGATTGCGATCGGCCTCGACATCGAGCGCGTCGTTGATCAGGTAGACGCTCGACGCGATCAGGCAGAACGCGACAAAAGCAATCCCGGTCCGTACCAGGACGTCGCCTTCGTCGACCGCCCCCGCGGCGAGCGGTGCCGCCAGCACCAGGAGGTTCTTGACCCACTGCCGTGGCCTGACCGCCTTGACCAGGCCCGTTGCCAAATTCTTCGGCGGACCACGCAACGCGCCGTGCTCGATCGGCTCCTCGCTCACTGCACTCCTCGGTTCTCGGTTCGGATCAGTCTTTCACCCGTGGTCATCACGGCCGCACAGGTGGCACCGATCAGCGCCCCACCGATCACGTCGGTCGGGTAGTGAACGCCCAGGACCAATCGTGACAACAGCATCGGCGGCACGATGACCGCCGGTAGCGCCGCGACCGGCAGACCCGCGGCCCGGCCGAGCAGAATCGCGGCCGCGGTCGTCGATGTCGCGTGACTCGACGGGAAGCTCAGCTTGCTGGGTGTGCCGACTCCGACTTTCACCCGGGGGTCGTTCGGGCGGCGACGCCGGACCACTCGTTTGATGATCACCGAGGCGGCGTGGGCACCGAACGCCCCGACCCCGGCGGCAATCCACATGTCCCGGTTCGGCTTGTCACCCCGGGCCTGCGCGATCGCTCCGCCGACGGCGGCGAGACCGAGCCAGCCCAGAGAGTGTTCACCGAAATGCGACAATCCCCGGGCAGCGGACAACGCTCCCGGTTTGCCGGTCAGCACACTCTGGATATCGACCAGGATCTTGGTCTCGCCACGCAACGGTCCGATGGAAATCTGGGCACCCTCAATCGATTCCGAAGACACGCTCCCAGCTTTCTGTACTGGTCAGGTCCGCATGCGCGGATCGGTAGGTTTCTCGCATCTCCGGGAAGCGGGCGCGCAGTTCCTTGATCAGGGCGGCCGATTCCTTGGCCAGCTCGATCATCTTGTCGCGATCCCGTTGCCGGTAGACAACTCCGCGGCCGTCGGCGGTGGTCACCGTGACCCCGTCGACCCGGCCCAGGCTGAACCAACGTGCCTGCAGTGGCGGGTAGTTGGCCTGCGGAACCTCGTGATGACGCGGATCTGCCGGCTTGATGTTGTTGACGATGCTCGCGCCGAGGATCCGAATCTTCGAGATGGGGTTCGAGGGGACATTCATCCCGAAACCTGTTGCCTCACCGGTGGTCCGGGGCAGCTCGGTGGCAGATGGCAGGACCACCGCATCCGGGTACTGCTTACGCATGGCCGCGATCTTCGGCAGCGCCGTGGGCAGCAGGTCGCGCACGTGGTCCGGTCCGGCCAGGAAGTCGCGGATGGCTTCGTTCTGGATCGCCACCGTCGAATATTCAAGGCAGAGAAGGTGTTTGGCGGTGGCCTTGACCATCGACTTCAAGATTCCGGAGATCGATCCGTCGTGGTGGATCGAAGCGACCACCAGCCGGTTCCGGAGGTGGAAGTACGCCTGCCAGTCGATGGCGTCGTCCTTGTCGCTCCAGGCCATGTGCCAGATCGCGATGCCCGGGATCGTCGCGGTCGGATAGCCGGCCTTGCCGGCACGCAGCGCGTACTCCCAGTCGTCCCACTTGATGAACAGCGGCATCGGCAGGCCGATCTTTTCCGCGGCCTCCCGCGGGATCATGCACATCCACCAGCCGTTGCCGTCGACGTCGATCCGGCGATGCAGGTTCTGCGAGTTCTCGCGGTCCCGCAGCGGGTATTCGGCGAAGTCGTGGTCGTATTCGACGTAGGGCGCACTGGTCCACATGAAGTTTGCGCGGTCGATGACCTCACCCATGCAATGCAGGTGACTGCGGTCCTGCAGATTGAGCATCTGTCCGCCGACGAGCATGGGCGACTTGGCAAATCGCGACAGCGCCAGCGCGCGCAGGATCGAATCCGGCTCGATGCTGATGTCGTCGTCCATGTAGAGGACGTACGGGCTGTCGGTCTGCTTGAGCGCTTCGTACATGATTCGCGAATAGCCGCCCGAGCCACCGAGGTTGCCCTGCTTGAACATGTGCAACCGGTCGCCCAGTGCGGCCGCGGCCTCGGCGTAGCCGGGCTCTTCCTTGACGAGCTTGGTGCCCTGATCGGGCATCATCACCGCGTCGATGACCTCGTCGACGAGCGGGTCGGAAGTCAAGGCGCGCAGCGCATTCACCGCATCGGTGGGACGGTTGAACGTCGGGATGCCGACGGTCACCCGCTTGGTCTCGGGACCGGTCGGCGCGTCGATCGGGGCGTACCACCCTGCCGAACGCACCTCGACGTCGGTGTCGGTGGTGATGTCGAACCAGATCCAGCCACCGTCTTCGAACGGCTCGAGGCCGACCTCGAACTCGATGAGCCCGTTGCCGTTGTCGTCGATCGGTACGAGATTGCCGTCGACGGCGATTCGCGAACCGTCGATCTTCGAGCGGTAGACGTCCACGCGGCAGGCGCCGGTGACTTCAATTCTCAGGACAACGGACTTCAAGATGCTCCAACGCCGCCAATACGACGCGGCGAAGGCATTGAAGTAGGTCAGGAAGCTCACCTCGGACTCGGCACCGAGCAGCACCGAGGTCCGCGACGGCGCATGCGCACGTCGGGCGTTGTTGTCGGACTCCACCAGGTACAGGGCCCGGACGTCCAGCGGTTCGCCCTGACGCGGCAGGATCACACGCTGCAGCAGGGTTTTTGCCGCGCCGAAGGCTTGCGGACTCTGCGACTGTTGCGCCTCGGTCGTCACTGTCACTGTTCCACCTCTGTGGCCAGCGCCGCCCCGGACTGCAGGTGCGGCGCCAGCGTGTTCTCGTACATCGTCAGGGCACTGGCGATGGCCATGTGCATGTCCAGATACTGATAGGTCCCCAGCCGGCCACCGAACAGCACCTTCGCCGAGGCGGTCTCGGCCTTGGCGCGCGCCCGATAAGCATTGAGCTTCTCGCGGTCCTCGGGTGTGTTGATCGGGTAGTACGGCTCATCGCCGTTCTCGGCGAAACGGCTGTATTCACGCATGATGACCGTCTTGTCGGTCGGGTACTCCCGCTCGGGATGGAAGTGCCGGAACTCGTGGATGCGGGTGTACGGCACGTCCGCATCGTTGTAGTTCATCACCGGGGTTCCCTGGAAATCGCCGGTCTCGAGGACCTCGGTCTCGAAATCCAGTGTCCGCCAGCCGAGTTCACCGTCGGCGTAGTCGAAGTAGCGGTCGAGTGGTCCGGTGTAGACCACGGGCGCGTCCGGGCTCGCTGCCCGCAACTCGTCACGGACGTCGAACCAATCGGTGTCCAGGCGCACGTCGATCAGGTCGCCGGCCGCCATGTTCTCGAGCCAGGCGGTGTACCCGCCGGTCGGCAGACCCTCGTAGGTGTCGTTGAAGTAGCGGTTGTCGAAGTTGTAGCGCACCGGGAGCCGGGCGATGTTCGCCGCCGGCAGCTCCTTGGGGTCGGTCTGCCACTGCTTGGCCGTGTAGTGCTTCACGAACGCCTCGTACAGCGGGCGGCCGATCAGGCTGATGGCCTTCTCTTCGAGGTTCGCGGCCTCGGCCGTGTCGATCTCGCTGGATTGCTCCTTGATCAGCGCGCGGGCCTCGTCCGGCGTGAAGTAGCGGCCGAAGAACTGCGAGACCAGTCCGAGTCCCATCGGGAACTGGTAGGCCTGTCCCTGGTACATCGCAAAGACGCGGTGCTGATACCCGGTGAAGTCGGTGAACCTGTTGACGTAGTCCCAGACCTTCTTGTTGGACGTGTGGAACAGATGTGCGCCGTACTTGTGGACCTCGATCCCGGTGGTGGGTTCGGGTTCGGAGTACGCATTGCCGCCGAGATGGTTGCGCCGGTCGATGACCAGGACGCGCTTACCGAGCTCGGTGGCCACCCGTTCTGCAACAGTCAGTCCGTAAAAGCCCGATCCGACCACAAAGAGGTCGTAGCCGGACACGGCATCAGGGCTGGATTTGTCGGGGGTCACGGGTGTTCAGGGTAACCGAACGGGAGAACTACTCCGATTCGCCGGGCACGTACACCCGCAAACACATCGCGACCATGCGGGAACATTTAGGGGTCGAGGACACTCCTATTACTGACAAACCGGCGACCCATCACCACCAGGGACGCATCCTCAACCCAGGAGAAGTACCGTGACCAGCCCAGATGACCAGCTCGACGGGATCTTTTCCCAGATCGCCGCGCAGGACCAGGTTGATCCGGCGGTCTTCGATCAGACCCTTGAAGCCGCGTTCGACTACACCGGTGCCGGCTTCGACGAACTGATCCCGGAGACCGACACCACATTCGCGGACGATACCGACGACACAGGCGACGACGTCTTTGCCGGAGATCTCACCGACGACCTCGGCGGGGACTACCACGACGACGCAGACGAGGCCGACACCCAGCCTGACTCCCCCGACCACACCGACTACACCGACCACTCGGACTACACAGACCACTCGGCCGGAGACGACCTGCTCAGCTGAGCCCACCCCAACCCCCGATGATGTGCCCTTTTGGCGAACAAAACCCCAGGTGAGCGCCACCAAAAGGGCACATCATCGGGGTGCGTCAGGAGAGGGTTTCCAGGAGTTTCGCGCGGGCCCGGTTGATACGGCTCTTGACGGTCTGCACACCGACACCCTGCTGATCAGCGATCTCCTGATAGGACAGATCACCGAATTCTCGCAGGACGATGGCCTCGCGGAACTCCAGTGGCAACAGCGCCAACGCGGCACGGACGCGGTCGACATCGGCGACCTGGGCATCGACGCGGGGCGCAGTCGACTCGAATTCCGGAGGTCCGTCGGCAGAGGTGTCGAGTCGCTTGCGGACAACCGCGAGAGCCGCATTGGCCGCGATCCGGTACATCCAGCTCGTGAACTTCGAATCGCCACGGAATTTGCCGATGTTCTGCCAGCCGGCGATCAACGCGTCCTGCAGCGCATCCTCGGCGTCGTACTTGTTGGCGGTGATTCGAAGACAGACCGCCCAGATCTGATCCCGGTTGCGGGTGACCAGCTCGCCAAAGGCCGCTTGATCGCCATCTTGGCTGCGCAAAACCAGGTCGCGCTCGCTCATGTCAGTCACATGATCAATGTCGCAGACCATGATGGATGCGGCAGAGTAATCGGGGGAGAAACCGTCCCTTCGAACGACCCCGACGCACTGATGAAACCGTCCAACGATGATCCGGGAGTGATCGTGACCACTGGCGCCAACGCCGAAGCAGTCGAAGCGCTGGGTGCTGCCACCGAGGCGCTGCGCAAATACGGACAGAAGAAGGGTGCGGACCTCGCCGAGTCGCGGTTTCACTCCGCAGACTCCGGCGGTGCGGTGGTGTTCGTGGGTGAGGTCAAGCGCGGCAAGAGCACCCTGGTCAATGCCCTTCTCGGACGATCTCTGGCACCGGTCGGGGTGGACATCACCACCAGTGCCAGCGTCTGGTTCACGCCGCCGGATGCGACCCTCCCGACCGGATCGGCGCGGCTCGACTTCCCCGACTCCAACCGGATCATCCCGCTGGCCGAACTGCCCGACTGGGTCACGATGGCAGGCCGCCACGTCCAGGACCCCACGATCGACGCACTGCCCACCGAAGCGGTGGTGGCCACCGATCCCCTGCATCTGCCCGGACTGACGCTCGTCGACACTCCTGGCGCAGGCGGTCTTGATCCCCGGCACGCGCGCCTGGCACTGACCGCGGCCCGCCGGGCCGGGGCCATCGTGATGGTCTGTGACAGTGCGGCGCCCCTCACCGCACCCGAGATCGAGTTCTTGCGCACAGCCACCGAGACATCCGGATCGGTCGTCGTCGCGATGACCAAGATCGACAAGAACCGGCGGAATTGGCGGACGATCGCCGAGGAGAACCGGTCGATCGTGCGTAGCCAGCTAGGACGGACGGCCACGGTGATCGGGGTGTCGGGGTCGAGAGCACTGGCCGCACTCGAGCAGAGCCCGGCTGAGCGAGAGGAAATCCTCGCCGCATCGGGGATCCCGGCGCTGCGTGATGCGATCAACGAACTCCTCGAACATGGCGAGATCTCCCCCATGCTCGACGGCTTGCAGGTGTGCCGCAGCGGGATGCACCGGATGAAGACCCGCCTCGACACCGAGATCGCAGTGGTGCAGGGCGACTCGTCCGCGCTGGACGACCTCAACGAGAAGAAGGCCAGACTCAAGGAACTGCGCGACCACGGCACCGAATGGGACCAGCACCTGTCCCGCGACGTCACACTCAACCGCCAGCGCGCCACAGCGCAACTCGAGAGCGATCTGGCCCGGCTCAAGGAAGATTGGACAGGCCGCATCAACAGTGAGGGCTGGCGGATGCTGCGCAAGCAACCCCAGGTCTTCACCGCTGCCATCACCTCAGATCTGCAGGCCGCCAGTGCCAGATCCTTCGACACCTTCGCCTCGGGTTTGCACGACGTGGTGACGCAACTGTTCGGCAACGACGAACAGTGGGAGGACATCATGAACTCGGTGGCCGCCACCCTGGTCGCCGAGGACATCAATTCCCCTGAGGTGCAAAAGAAATGGAAGGATGTCGTGGATCCCAGCGCGATGATGATGGGGTTCATGGGCGCCAATCTGCTGACCGGAGGCATGGTCGGTGGCGCCATCTTCGGAAGTCTCGCGATGGCGGTGGTGTTGCCGGTCGGACTGGTCGCCGGCGGCGTCTGGTTGTCGGTCAATCTCGGCTACCGGGCGATGCGCAACGGCCGTCAGCATCTGATCACCTGGCTCCGGGAAACCTTGCAGCTCACCAGCAAATCGACGCTGCGCGTGATCGATCGCACCGTTGCGACCGCACGCCCGGAGATCATCGTGGCATATCGGCGACACCTTCGCGCGCAGACCGAGGAGATCACCGATCAGATCAATGCCGGGGCCGAGGCCGCCAAGGAAGACAAGCTGACGCGCGACAAGCGGGTCCGCGGGCTGACACGTCGGCAGACCGAGATCGTCTCTCTCATCGAACAACTCGACGCCGCAATCGCCGGACTCAAGAAGGCGGGCACAGCACTGTGACCCAGCCACCCATCCGCCGCACCCGGCCACATGCCCTCCGCGACCAGCTGACCGGAGCCTTGGCGCACATCGCACAGATAGACCGCCCCCTGGCCCAGGCCACCGCCCGCATCCGAGACGATCTGTGGGCACCGCCGCGGGTGGTGGTCGTCGGGCGGGTGAAGGCCGGGAAATCGACGCTTGTGAACGCATTGATCGGTGATCGCGTCGCCGATACCGCTGCCACCGAATGCACCAAAGTTGTTGCGGTATATCAGGATGGAGCACCGTCCCGGGCCGAGATCATCACCATCGGAGGGGCCCGCCGGAGCGCGCCGCTGACCGATGGGCGGGTCACTGAACTCGGTTGCCCGGCAGAAGAGGTCGCCTACCTCAACCGCTACCTGCCGAGCCTGCTGCTGCGGAGAATGATCCTGATCGACACCCCCGGCCTCGCGACCATCACCGCCGGCAACGAACAGGCCACCCGGCGGGCGCTGATCGATGGCTTCGGACAGACGCGCGACGCCTCGGTCAATGCCGACGCTGCGATCTTTCTGTTCGACGCGACTCCACGGTCCGACGAGGTGCAGTTCCTCCACGACCTCGGCTTCTCGTCGGTCAACACCATCGGGGTGCTGGCCAAGGCGGATACGCTCGGCGAGGGCGCTTTTGGTGACTCCGACCCGATCGAAGAGGCGCAGAAGCAATCGGAGGCCATCGCGGCGTCGATGTCGGCGGGTCTGCTCACCGTGCAGCCGGTGGCGGGCCTTCTGGCCCAGACCGCGCAGACCGGCCAGTTCACCGAGTCCGACGCCGACGCCCTGGCCGCGTTGGCGGGCCTGTCCGATCTACAGCTGGAGATGTGGCTCGAGGCGCAGACGCCATCGATCGGCACCGACGCACAACGCGATCGACTGCTGGACCTGTTGGGCGAGTACGGACTCCGGCACGCACGTGGCGTGGCTCTACGCGGCGCCCACGCCGTCAACGCCTGGCTGCAACAACATTCGCGAGTGGACGAACTCCGCGCCAACATCGACGTCAACCTGACCCGATCAGTTCTGATCACCCGCGCGATCGCCGCCTGCACGCAGATCGAGCATCTCGCCCTGACCCATCCCGCCGGCGCTCAGATCCGGTCGATCCTTCGTCAGGTGCGCCAGAGCCCCCAGGCCCACACGATGGCCGAGTTCAAAGCGCTGAGTTCACTGACCCAGACCGATCCGGAATCACCCTGGGTCAGCGAGCTTCGAGCGGTGCTGGTCGGTTCCGGAATCACCGGTCGCATCGGTCTGCCACCGCATGCCCACCGCGACGCGGTTGCCGCGGAGCTGGACCGGCGGCTGCGGCGAGTCCACGAGGCCGGCCTGCTGGGCGGTTCGGCCGCCGAAGAGGATGCCGTTGCCGTTCTGCTGCATACCTATTCGATGATGCGGCGGTCGATCTAGCGCTCCCTGATCGACCTACCGGTCTGGTTGACGACAAACACCTCGGCCATCTGTTCAGTGGTCAGCGGCTCCGCATCGAGTGGAGTCACACCGGTCCGTGAGGCGCGCATGCCGTCGACGATGATCCCCATCGTCCGTCGCCACAATTCGGGGTTGTATCCGTGGGCCAACTGGGCGGTCGCCTGGATCGAAAAGGCAAGCACCGGAAGGTCTGTCGCAGTAAAGTCCGCCCGCAACCGGCCGTCGTCGATCGCCCTGGACACCAGACTCTCCGCAGCGCCGTCGATGACCTTGTGGGTCTCGGCGATGTCGGCCGCCAGATCGTCTCGAGAAGCCGTCGATTGCACGGCCTTCGGGGGACCGGTGAACATGAGCTCCCGCAGAGCACGATCACGCGCCATCATCACGGCGCCTTCATTCAGGAAATGGAGCAGGCCTTCCCACGGGTCCGCCATGGCATCGGCGGCACGCGCCATCGCCGCGACATCCTCGAGGCGGGAGGCGAACAACGCCTCGATGAGGCCTTCCTTGTTCTCGAATCGGCGATAGATCGTCCCGACCCCGACCCCGGCATGTTTGGCCACATCCGCGAGCGTCGCGTCGAGCCCCGCAGTCGCAAACACCTCTCGCGCCGACACGATGATGCGATCGCGGTTCTCGCGGGCGTCGGCCCGTAGGACGTCAACCGTGTTTTCCGTCTCAGTCATGACTCCATCATAGCCGCTAAGTGGAATCATCCATTCCGCTCTGCTATCGTCAAACGGAATTACTTATTCCGCTTCCGCTACGTTGCCGAGAGAGAACATGTCTATTACCCAAACGTCGCCGTCACGAGCATCTGTCGGTTCCAACCACCGTTGGCTGATCCTGGCCGTGCTCGCGATCGCCCAGCTGATGGTCGTCCTCGACGCCACGATCGTGAACATCGCGCTCCCCGAGGCGCAGCAGGCCCTGGGCTTCAGCGATGGTCAGCGGCAATGGGTGATCACGGCGTACTCACTCGCATTCGGCAGCCTGCTGCTCATCGGCGGCCGGATCAACGACCTGTTCGGGCGAAAGAACTCGTTCATCGTCGGCCTGATCGGCTTTGCCGCGGCGTCCGCACTCGGCGGCTGGAGCCCGACCTTCGAGGTCCTGGTCACCGCCCGCGCGCTCCAGGGTGTCTTCGGCGCGCTTCTCGCACCGGCCGCCCTGTCACTGCTCGCCGTGACCTTCGCCGGATCGGAAGATCGCGGCAAGGCCTTCGGCATCTTCGGCGCAGTGGCCGGTGCCGGCGGCGCGATCGGACTCCTCCTGGGAGGCGTTCTCACCGAATACGTCTCGTGGAATTGGTGCCTGTACGTCAACGTCATCTTCGCGATCATCGCGATGGTCGGCGCAATCATGCTGCTGCCCAAGCACATCAAGGACGGCGCCCGCACACCCATCGACTGGGCCGGAACCATTTTGGTGACCGCGGGCCTGTTCCTCATCGTCTACGGATTCGCCAATTCCGAAACCAACGGCTGGACCGATGCGGTGACGGTGCTCCCGCTTGTCATCGGAATTGTCCTGCTGGCCGCGTTTCTCTGGGTCCAGACCCAGGTGTCCCATCCGCTGCTGCCCCTGCACATCCTGCTCGACCGGATGCGCGGTGCGTCCTACCTCGTCATGCTCATCGCCGCGATCGGCATGTTTGCGGTCTTCCTGTTCTTGACCTTCTATCTACAGCAGACCCTGGGATTCAGCCCCGTCGAGACCGGTCTGGCATTCCTCCCGATGGTCGGGTCCATCGCGATCACCGCAGCGATCGCGGGGTCGGTGCTGGTCACCCGGTTGAGCCCCAAGGTGATGGTGGCAGCCGGTCTGACCGTCTCCGCGCTGGGCATGGTGTTCCTGACCACCATCGAGACCGACAGCTCGTACGTCACCGGCGTCGTTCCGGGCCTGATCATGATCGGCATCGGTCTCGGTACCGTCTTTGCCAATGCCATGAGCCTGTCGACCTACGGCGTCCAGGCCAGTGACGCCGGAGTCGCCTCCGCCACGGTCAACACCGCACAGCAGGTGGGTGGATCCATCGGTGTGGCACTGCTCAGCAGCTTTGCCGCCACCGCCGGCGCGAACTACGTCAGCGACCACGGCCCGGCGGGACCTGACGGTATACAGGCCATCGTGGACGGCGCGGCCATGGCCGGCTACCACGCGGCCTTCTGGTGGGCCGCCGGGTTCTTCGCACTCGGCGCACTGGTCGCCGGTGTCGTCTACCCCAACAAGATCCCCGAGATCGACCCGGATGCCGAACCGGTCATCGGACACTGATGCGTTGCCGCACTGGATATACCGCCGCCGGACCTGAGGGCATCGGGTCCGGCGTGCGGTATTCGGTGACCGCGTCCGACTGAAGCGGTAGTGTCCGGACGTGGACTACTCCGTGGCGTTCGTGGAAGAAAATCGTCTGTTCGGTGAGCTGATCCGCGGGGCCGATCCGGCCCTACCGGTGCCGACCTGTCCGGGATGGACAGTCCAGCAGCTGTTTCGGCATGTCGGTCGTGGGGATCGCTGGGCCGCGCAGATGGTCGCCGAACGTAGCGAGCACGCGATCGATCCGCGGTCGGTCAGCGGCGGAAAGCCGCCCGCCGATCCGGAGCAGGCAATCGACTGGCTGCACGAAGGTGCGCAGTTGGTGATCGATGCGGTGGCAGAGACCGGCCCTGACAGCCCGATCTGGACGTTCATCGGACCCCGGCCGTCGGCATGGTGGATCCGCCGCCGGCTCCATGAGGCAACTGTCCACCGAGCCGATGCCGCACTGGCACTGGGTCTCCCGTATGAGCTGAGCCCGGCACTGGCCGCCGATGGGATCTCCGAGTTTCTCGATCTCCTCGCCCACCCCGGTTCGGGCCGGCCTTCACCCCTGGATGCCGGGGCAACACTGCACCTGCACGCCTCCGAAGACACTCTCGGCAGTGCCGGTGAATGGTCGATCAGCCACGGCGACGACGCGATCATCTGGGACAACAGCCACACCAAGGCTGCGGCGGCGGTCCGGGGCCGCGCGGTCGACCTCCTCCTCGCACTGACCCGTCGACAGTCCGCGGCCGAAGCCGGCGTCGAAGTCCTCGGCGACCAGCCGATCTGGGAAACCTGGCTCGAACGCACCGCCTTCTGACCCGGTCGAGCGGCGTCGTCATTCGGTGACGTAAGTGGGCCGCTGCGCGGCCTGATCAGGTTCGGAAAACTATTTCCATATTCGCCGGAACATTCGGCACATGCGGAGTCTCCTATCTACAACACCGCAAGCCAGACACACACCAACAAGGAGAACCAAATGTCCGACAACAGCATGCCCGAGATCAGCGACGACGCCACCGTTCTGGAGGTCTTCGACGTCGACAACGACGGCATCGTCGAATCCGCCCTGGTCGACGTGGACGCCGACGGCGTCGGCGACGTCATGGTCCAGGACTACGACCAGGACGGCACCGCAGAAACCCTGGCCTTCGACACCGACGGCGACCAGCACTTCGAGACCGCGATCTCGGACTCCGATCAGGACGGCATCGCCGACACCATCTTCGTCGACGAGAACGCCGACGGCGAGCACGACATCGCCTTCGTCGACGAAGATCAGGACGGTGAGGTCGACACCGCCTACGTCCACGAAACCGGCACCGACGAGTGGACCGAGGTCGATCCCGACAGCCTCGACACCCCCGACACCAGCGCCCTCTGAGCCGGCGACAACCAGCACCAGGGGAACTCCGTGTCCGATTCCACCAAGTCTGATCCGCCTCAGACCTCGCCCCAGAGCGAGCGTGACAACACCGAATACCCGCAGGACGAGCCACAGATCGTCGGATACGCCGACTTCGACGGCGACGGCTACGAGGAGTCGGCGCTTGTCGACACCGACGGTGACGGCATCGACGACACCATCGTTCAGGACTTCACGGAGGACGGGGTCATCGACACCATCGCCTACGACCTCGATGGTGACGGGTTCAGCGAGACCAGCGCATCCGACCTCGACCAGGACGGAACCGTCGACACCTACTTCACCGATGTCGACGAGGACGGTGTGCACGATATTGCGGTCTCCGATCTGGACCAGAACGGTATCCCGGACGACTTCAGCATCCTCTAGCCACATCCTCAACCGTCATCTGGCAGTAGGACATTCACCCACAGGACAATCGGCTGCCGCCAACGCGTAGATGCTTTACGTTGGCGGTGGCCGACTCCGATGGCCCAACCCAACTCGAAAGGAACCCCCACCGATGTCGAACCAATGGTGGCTGGCGATCGACTTCGGTACATCGAACACCGCCGCGGCCGCATACGAACCCGGTTCCGGCGCACCGTCTGTGGTGCCGCTCTCGCACAACAGCGACATCATGTCGTCATCGGTATACGCGGATTCGTACCGCAACGTGGTGGTCGGTGAGGCCGCGGTCAACCAGGCGGCCGGCAATCCGGCCGCATTCATCACCCACCCGAAACGGCACATCAACGCCGGCACGGTGCCGGTCGGCAATCTCGACCTGCCGTTGGAGAATCTCATTGCCGCCGTGCTCAATTCGGCGATGACCCGGGCCGCCGAACGACGCGGCGGACTCCGGCCCAGCCGGTTGATCCTCACACATCCGGTCGCCTGGTCGCCGGAGGAGATCGATGTTCTGACCCGGGCCGCCGAGTTGATCGGTTTCGACCGCCGGGCCATCACGCTGATCTCCGAACCTCGTGCCGCGATCGCCCACTACACCCGTGCCGTCGGTGACGCCGACAACGGAAACTCCACCATCCGAACGGCGCCCGGCCAGACCGTCGCCGTCGTCGACTACGGCGGCGGCACCTGCGATGTCGCGGTGGTGAAGATCGCCGACGCGAAGTCCGCCCCCGGTTCGATCGACTTGATCGCGCACGACGGCAGCAACGGTCTCGGGGGCAAGAACCTCGACGCCATGATCCGCCGATGGGTCGACAAGCAACTCACCTCGCGTGCGCCCGGGCTGCTGGAATACCTGCGGACAGATGCCAATCTCTCCACCAAGCGTGCCGTCGACGACAACATCCGGCGTGCCAAGGAGTTGCTGTCGGAGTCACCGCGCGCGGTCATCAACATCAGCGCCGGCGGGCACGAGGCCATCCTCGAACTGACCCGCGGCGAGTTCGAGCAGCTCATCGCCGCCAACGTCGACTCGGTTGTCGATCTCACCCGGCGGACACTCGCCCGCGCCGGTGCCGGCAGCGACGTCCAGATCTACCTGACCGGCGGTTCCTCCCGGGTGCCGCTGGTGCATCAGCGCCTCGGCGAACTCGGCACCATCGCAACACTCGACAACCCGAAGACCGTGGTCGCGCTCGGTGCCCTCGAAGCCATCGTCGCGGAGTCGGAATCGGCCGGATCTGCGCCCGCACCATTCCCGGTGCCGCCCGTCGCGGGGATTCCGTTGTCGAAGCCGCCTCGCGGGGACGCCCCCTCCGCGCCGCCGATGACACCCGTGGGTCCCCCGCCGCCGAGCCCACCCGGCTGGGGCACTCCCGGCTGGGGCACACCGGATGCCCAGGACACGCCCCCACCTGCCACGACGCCACCACCATTCACCACCGCACCCCCCGCCGGCTATGCGTCGACGGCCCAGTACGGAACGAATCCCCCGTACGGCACGGATCCGCAGCCGAGCTACGCCTCGGCCTACGGCGCGCCCCCGCAACAGCCCGGCCCGAACCCCAACCGCAAGCGCAATCTCACGATCGGTGCGATCGCCGCGGTGGTTGTGGTGCTGGTCGCGGCCATACTCGGTGTCGCGATCATCAGTTCCGGTAGCAGCGACCCGAAAGCCGGACCGTCGAGTTCCTCGACCACGTCGTCGACCACAACGTCCACCTCGAAGTCGGCAACCACCAAACCCACCGAGCCCACCCCTGACGTTTCGACGGCCGCCGGCACGCTGGACGCCGACGACCAGGGCCTGGTCGACGCCAACCCGGACCTGTTCGACGCCGAAACATGCCAGCCGGTCGACCGGCCCGACTACGCCGTCGCCGCGATCATCTGCGCGCCGGCCGACTCGGTGCTGACCGAGGGCACCACGGGTGCCCCACCGAGCGCCATCGCCCTGTTCGACGCCGGTACGTCCGATATCAAGGCCATCGCCGACGCGGAGTACGCCGAGAGCAACACATCCCAGTTGTTCACCCAGACGATCGATGGCAAACCGGTGTACGCGTACTTCGACACCTTCGACGACAACACCGTGGCGTACATCATCTACTCGGAGAAGAACAGCACCATCACCTGGTGGGTCACCGACAGTACCGACCAGGAAGCATTCGCCGCGTGGTTGCGGTCGGCCCAGATCTGCCTCTGCTGAACCCCTGAGCAGGTTGTCAGCTCAGGCTTCCGGCGAGTCCGATCGATGGTTGCGGAGCCCGGGTCGCGATCGAAGCCGTGATCCCGGCCCTGGTGAACTCTTTGGCCACCCGAACCGCGTCGAGGACGTTTGTTCCCCTCGTGAGTTCTGCCGTGATGGCGGCGGCGAAGGTACAGCCGGCGCCGGCCACTCGCTGATCACCGATCTTCGGTGATCGGAGTTCGGTGAACTCGCTTCCGTCGTAGACGATGTCGACAGCGTCGTCGCCCGGTAGATCCATTCCGCCCTTGACCACGACGTACCGGGGTCCGAGATCGGCAATACGCCGTGCGGCTTCCTTCAGATCATCGGCGTTCTCGATGGTCTCCATGCCGGCAAGCGTGCGGGCCTCGAACAGATTCGGCGTGACCACCGTGGCCAACGGCAGAATCTCGGTCCGTAACCCGTTGTCGGTGTCGAGGGCAGCACCCGGTTCCTGCCCTTTGCAGATCAGCACCGGATCGACGACGATGTGCCGCCAGGTCTGCGCCGACAGTGCATTCGCCACCACCGCAATGGTTTCCGGCGTACCGAGCATGCCGATCTTCACCACGTCGAGATCGTGCGCACTGGTGGCGGCTTCGATCTGATCCGCGATGACCTCGGGGGCGACAGGAACGAACCGATGTGCCCAGTCAGCTTTCGGGTCGAAGGAGACGATGCAGGTGATGGTCCCGACGCCGTACACACCGAGCTGCTGAAATGTCCTGAGATCGACCTGGAGTCCGGCGCCACCAGTGGCCTCGGACCCCGCTATCACGTACGAAATATGCGGCGCTGCCCCATCAGTGTCTCGATGCATGTCCTCATCTCCTTCTCATCGGCGCGAGGACCATTGTCCCAGCAACCGCATGCTGCGTTGAGCCCGCATCAACGGGTGGTCGATCTGCACGCATGCAGGACGGGTTGCTGCTAGCGTTTCGGCAAGGCACATCGGGCCGCTCCCCGAAAGTCTCTGACCTGGTCGAACGGCGAAAGGTGTTGTGGCCCATGCCCCCGGCACGGCTGTTCGCCTGGAGTCGTACCAACGCAATCATCGGCGCGGCGGCAGCGATACCCGCCGTGATTGTTGCCTTCTGGAACATCGCGGCGGCCGCAGCACTCGGTGTCGGTGTTCTGCCGGCAGCGGTGGTCGGAATCCCGCCGCAACGCAGAGCTCGGATCATCCTGTTGATGGCCGGGTTTCTCATCGGTGTCCCGATGATGGCCGGTTCCCTGGTGGCCCCGTTCCCGGTGGTCGCGGTGCCGGTGATTTTCGCCCTGGCGCTGGGTGCGGTGCTGCTGGCCGGCGTCGCCCGGTTCGCCCGGGCAGGTCAACTGATGATGACCCTCGCGGTCCCTATGGTCGGAGTTGGTCTCAGTTACGACAGTGTCGGCGAATCCGCACGGTTGACGCTGCTGTTCATCGGTGGATCCGCCCTGGTCTGGCTCCTCTCGCTGACGCTTCCGGAACGTGAATCCGAACCTCGGGACGAGCCGGCGCAGGCACCGGGCCTGAGCTATGGCCTGAGGCTGGGCGCTGCCGGAGCCCTGGCAGCGGCCATCGGTTTCGCATTCGACTTCGATCATGTCGGATGGGCGTGTGCGGCAGCACTGATGGTGATGCGCCCCGTCCGTGAAGTGCAGATCTCACGGATGGCAGGCCGCCTGGCCTCGGTCATCGCCGGTGCCACCGTAGCCGTACTTCTCATCGAAATCTCCCCGCCGGCAGCGGTTTTCGCGGCCATATTCGGGCTGGCCCTCACTCTGGCATCCGCCACGAGAGGCTCGCGGTTCTACATCCTGCCTGCGTTCACCACGTTCTTTGTCATCATGCTGCTGGGATACTCCAACCCCGACAACGCACCTTCCCGGCTGTTCGAGCGGATCAACGAGACCGCGCTGGGCATCGCAATCGCGTTGTTCTTCGGGATCTTGCTGCCTGCGTTGATGACTCGTCTATCGACGAATCACCCGCCGCAATCCATAAATCAGGGCACCACAGGCCAGGACCACCAGCCCGGCGATCACCGACGCAACCGGCAGTGACACCGCCAGGACAACACATCCGACCAGCCCGACCACCGGGATCAGGCGCCGCGGTCTGCCTTCGTCGTCGCCGAGAGTCGCCGCGGAGACGTTGGCGATCGCGTAGTAGATGAGAACCGCAAACGACGAAAAGCCGATCGCCTCACGCAGATCCGCGGTCGCGGCCAGAATCGCCACCACCAGGCCGATGACCAGTTCGGCACGGTAGGGCACACCGGTTGTCCGATGTACCGCGGCGAGCGGGTGCGGCAGGTGCCGGTCGCGAGCCATGGCGAGCGTCGTCCGGGACACACCGAGCAGCACCGCGAGCATCGATCCGACCGCGGCCACGACCGCTCCGGTCCGCACCACCGGTTCGAGCCCGGGGACCCCGGCGGCGCCCACCGCATCGACCAAGGGTGCGGCCGACTCGGCCACCGCGTCGCCGCCCAGCACGCTCAATACCGACACCGCGACCACCAGATAGACGACCAGCGTGATGCCCAGAGCAAGCGGGATCGCCCGCGGAATGGTCCGGGCCGGATCGCGCACCTCCTCGCCCAATGTCGCGATCCGCGCGTATCCGGCAAATGCGAAGAACAGCAGTCCAGCGGCCTGGAGCACTCCGGTGACCGTGACGTCGGTGAGCGGATCGAGCCGGCTCGCCTGCGACGCCTCCGAGGTGAGCGTGGTGACGACGACCGCTGCCAGAACCGCCAGCACCACGGCCACGATTAGGCGGGTGACCAGGGCCGACTTCGTCACCCCCAGGCAGTTCACGGCAGTCAGCAGCACCACCGCCGCGACGGCAACCGCATGGGCGTGGTCCGGCCAGAGATACAGCCCGACGGTCAGCGCCATCGCGGCACAGGATGCAGTCTTCCCGATAACAAATCCCCAGCCCGCGAGGTAACCCCAGAATTCGCCGAGCCTTTCGCGGCCGTACACGTACGTCCCACCCGATACCGGGTAGAGCGCGGCCAGTCGTGCGGACGACATCGCATTGCAGTAGGCGATGACCGCGGCGATCGCCAGACCGATGAGCAGTCCGGCGCCGGCCGCGGCCGCCGCGGGCGAGAGTGCGGCAAAGATACCGGCGCCGATCATCGACCCGAGTCCGATTGTCACGGCGTCGAATACACCGAGTCGGCGATGGAGTTGTCCGGCGCCGGCCGGACCTGGTTCGCTCACGCGCCCAGTATCCACGGGTCCACGCCGGGATCATCCCCGAGACGACCCGCCGAGGGAATAGTTCCCTCGGCGTTCACTCAGGGGGCAGAAGTTGGGGCGATCAGGTCCTCGAGCGGGAATCCCAGGACGGTTTCGCCGCCTTTGAGTATGTAATCGAGCAGGGCGGCACCGGCCAGCGCGTGGGCGCCGGTCTCGGGGCTGAAGAAGACTGTGCCGTTCTGGAATTGTTGCGCTGCACCGGCTCCGGTGACCGTGGTGATGACCGGCCCGATGGCACTGCCGAGAAGTCCGGCACTACCGCCCAATTCGGTGAACTTCATCCCGATGGCGGCCTCGGCCAGCGCCAGCAACGAATTGATCAGTTCCTCGGCCCCGGAACCTTCCGGGGTGCCGGGTACGGCCGGAATCCCCGGGACGGTAATCGCCCCCGGTGCGGCCGTCGCTGCGCCGACACCCGAGGGCGGCGCGATGATCGCCGGCGGATTCGGTTGACCCTGAACAGAGAAGTACGACGACTTCAGCTGCAGCCTGGTGCGGACCTCCTGCGCCGGAACGTCGACGCTGCCGCCGGTTCCACTGATGCGGACGGTGGCTGCCCGGCCGTTCTCGGCGCCCACGCCGTAGGCCTCGATCACCTCGAATCCGGTCAGGGATCCGACGCCGAACTGGGCGGCGATGCTCGACGAGCTCACCGAGGCTGTCCATTCGTGGTGCGGGGAGATCGCGTCGCCGTCGTCGATCACAGCCGGGAAGTCGCGGCCATCGGTGGCGCCGCCGGTGGACGAGGAGAACTCGGTGAACGCCGCTTTTCCGTCCTTCAGCAGAATGACGCCGGCGGTCGCGTCGACCGCCGCGTTGGAGCGTGGGTCCTCGGCGTCGTATCCGCCGTAGACCTGGGAGTTCTGGGTGTCGTCGATGGGCTTGCTGATGTCCATCGACGCGAGTGCGTATGTGCGTGCCGCGACGGCCTGGGCCTTGAGCGCCTCGGCGCCACCCTCGTCGGCCCAGGTCACGATGCTTTCCTTGGGTACAACACCTTTGACGTAGTCGTCGAGAGGCACCACGTTGATGACGCGGCCACCGTCGAATCCCAGCGAGCCGCGGAAGGTCTGATTCGAACCGCACATCTTGAGGAGTTCGGGGTCCGGGCGTCCGGGCCCCGGCGTGATCGGTGAGACGAGCGGCCGCGGCAATTCGACGGATTGGAGAACCCCGCCCCCGCAGCCGTCGCTGATGGTGGCGGTGGAACCCGACAGACTCACGGCCTGTCCGGGTGCCACCGCCACATCACCAACCTTCATTCCGGCGTCCGCGAAGACATTGACCGACGACTCGCCTGTGAGAATTACCGAGACGTCGACGTTGTCCACCTTCCCCGCGGTGGTGCCGCCGTAGTAGTGACTCAAGATCTGAGTCGAGGTCCAACCTTGTTTGGCATAGCCAAACGCGCCCCACTGGCCCATACCGCGACCGTGCCCGTTGCCGTGCCCGATCAGCGTCACCTCGCTGCCGACGGCAAGCGAAACATCTGCTTCGACCACCCGCGGGATGACCCATCCCGCAGCTCCGACGGCCACCAGCAGGGCTACCCCAGCCGCTGCCGGTCGCCGCAGCCGAGCACCGTACGCAGCCCGGCCCCCAATGGGTCGAGTGGTGTACAGGCCTGGAATACGCGGCATGGGGGTCCCTTCGCAACTGTTCCGCCCACCTCGGCTGTCACGAGCACGCATCATCGCCGCGGTGTGACTAGTGGGACTAGAGTGACAGTAGTTGCTATTCGGTAACCACAAAAGTCACAGGACATAACAACAGCATCACGAGTTTCACGCCACGCCGAGTCAGGTCGTGGACTTCACGGGATGCAGAAGACACGATTTGCCGGTCTAACAAAGTCGATGGGGAAGTCGACGTTGCGCAGGACGCCTGCTTTGGCATGCCTGCCCACGTCGGTGATGACCAGCCCGACAGTTCGACCTACAAGGAGACCTACGTGCGCTATCGCCGCCCCAAACCGTCGATCGTCCTGGGCACGGTCGCGGCCGTTGTCGTTGCCAGCCCGGTCGCCATCCTGGTCGGAGGTAGTGCACCGAACCTCGCCGTCGATCCGAGCGAGGCTCCCACCGCCCAGTCGATCACGCCGACAACCATCAACCAGGTCAGCCTCAACGACGTACCGACACTTGTTCTCAACCTCGTGAAATCGGGCCTGGCAGATGTGGGCGTGACGCTCCCGCCGGTCGACATCTCCGGAATCGACCTGCCCGACATACCGTTGGAGATCCCGAGCGGGGTGATCCCGACCGAACTCCTCCCCTCCACCACGGCACCACTGGAATCCGTCTCACCGTCGACCACCACACCGTCGAGCAGCACCCCTGCCGAACCCGGCACTCCCGAGGGCGCACTGGTCAAAGAGGTCAGTCAGGACAAGCCGTTCTCAATGGTCGGATTGACCTGGGACGGCGTTGCCAATACCACCGCCTACATCCGCGCCAAGAAGCCCGACGGATCGTGGGGCCCGTGGATCTCGGCCGACAAGGTCGACGGCGTCAGCGACAAGAACCCGGAGAAGCAGGGCACCGAACCGGTGTGGGTCGGCGATGCGAACGTCGTGCAGATCGCGGTCACCAATGACGGTGTCGCAGCGCCGGGTGCGGGGACGGAAGAACCCGCCGCCGCATCATCGACAACCACAACGTCCACAACCGAATCGTCGACCACCCCGACGTTCACCACACCCCCGGTACCCAAGCGCACCGACACGTCGATCCCGACGTCGACGGTCACTCCCGGCCAGATCGCTCCCCGGGTGTTCACGCCCAAAAAGCAGCCGATGCTGACCACCACCGGGGCACCCGAGCAGGATCTGCTGCAGCAGGCCTTGTCGTCGATCAGTGCGGCCCTGATCTCACCCGGATCGACGGCACCGACCACCGACGGTCAAACCCCGGCCGAGAACGCCGTCCCCATCGCCCCGGCAACGCCGGCACCCCCCGGTGACCCGCAGGTGATCTACCGCGCCCAGTGGGGCGCCGACGAGTCGATGCGCTGCTCCGACCCGACGTACGATCCGGAACTCAAGGAGACGATCGTTCACCACTCCGCCGGTTCCAACGACTACACCCGCGAGCAGTCCGCCGAGATCGTCCGGGGCATCTACGCCTACCACGCCCAAACACTCGGCTGGTGCGACATCGGCTACAACGTGCTCGTCGACAAGTACGGACAGATCTTCGAAGGCGCCTCGGGCGGTCTCGACAGAAACGTCCAGGCCACCCACACGGGCGGATTCAACCAGGACACAATGGGTCTGGCGTTGCTGGGCAACCTCAACGAGGTCGCCCCGACACCGGAGATGCTCAATGCGGCCGGGACCTTCCTCGGATGGCGACTACGGCTGGCCGGGCTCGACCCGAACGGTCAGGGCTCCGTCACCTCGATCGGTTTCCCGGGTGGTCTGTATGCCGCGGGTGAGACTGCCACCGTGCCGATGATCAGCGGTCACCGCGACTTCTACAACACCGACTGCCCCGGGCAGTTCGGATACGACGCACTACCGCAGATCCGGGCGATCGCTGCCGGTGGCACCCAGTTGCCGACCGCGAATCCGCAGGTCCTCTCCACCACCGACACCGGTGCCATCGCCCAGCAGTGGCAGGAAACCGGCGGGCCCACCGGCGAGCTCGGAAATGCGACGACCCTCGAGCAGACCACGCCTGACGGCTCGGCCAAATACGTCGACTTCGAGAACGGCAAGATCTACTGGTCCGAGGCCACCGGCGCACAGATTGTCCAGGGCGCCATCGAGAAGGCATGGGCAGCACTGGGATTCGAGACCGGGTCCCTGGGACTGCCGACCTCGGGTGAGACCACCACACCGGCGGGCATCAGCCAGTCGTTCCAGGGTGGGACGTTGATCTTCAACCTGATCACCGGCATCGTCGAGGTTCTGCGCACCTACGTCGACGAGTACACCAACAGCTACAACGAACAGCGCGGTACACCGGCGCCGGCAACCACCGGATTGCCCACCACGGAGGTGCCGACCACCGCACCGCCGGCCTGACCCGCCTTACGCTCGGAAATTTCGCTCCACGTACTTGCGTTCGCTCCTGTTGCAACAGGAGCGGACGCAGGTAGGTGGAGCGAATTTTGGGATCCGGACCAGCCGGTCAGAACCAGCGGGCCAGAACCTGGCCCACGCCGCCGGAATTGTTGTCCGGGGCGATCTCGTCGGCCGCATCGATAGCGGCCTGATGTCCGTCGGCCATCGCGAAACCTCGTGTCGCCCAGCGCAACATCTCGATGTCGTTGGGCATGTCACCGAAGGCGATCGAGGCGTCGACCGGCAGGTCACGTAGTCGCGCGAGCACTTTGAGGCCACTGGCCTTGCTGACCCCGGGGGCCGCGAGTTCGATCAGTCCGTTGTCGGTGGAGTAGGTGACGTCCGCGAGGTCGCCGACCACCGCGGCCATCCGCCGGGCCATCTCGTCGCTGGTCATCTCCGGCCGGCGCACCAGCATCTTCACCGCGTCCCGCGACAGCACGTCGGCTTCACTCATCTCGATGTGATCAGGGTTGAGCCAGGCGTGCTTGTAGCCCGACGTGGCCACAAACGGTGGCGTCGCGGCGTCGTGGGCGCTGTTGCCGACCCGCTCGACCGCGAGGCCGCACCCGGGGATCTGCTGATATGCGAACTCGGCGAGCTTCTCCAGCACCGACGCGGCGAGGGTTTCCGAATGCAGGATCCGGTCGGTCGCGGCGTCGTAGACGATCGCGCCGTTGGCGCAGACGGCATACGGTTCGAAGTCGAGTTGGTCGGTGATCTCCGCGATCCATCGCGGCGGACGACCCGTGGCGATCACGAACGTGGCACCGGCCGAGGTGGCCTTGCTGATCATCGTGCGCACCAGTTCGGGCACCAGGTTGTTGTCGTCGATGAGCGTGCCGTCGACATCGCTGGCGATCAGTGTGGGCGGGCCTACGAACTCCGGTTGGGGCATTTATCCATCTTGCCTTTTCGCCGCCCGAGCGGCAGCGTCGGCCATGTCCATCGCATCGGCCTCCTCCAGCGTCGGGGCCCCGCCACCCAGTCGCGCCGGCACCCAATACGCCCCGGCGGGCTGATCGTCGTACCGTTTCTGAACCTCGAGCAGCATGCGCTGCATCGTCTGTTTCAGCTCGTCAACCAGCATGTCGGTCGTCACGGTGTCGGCCGAAGGCGGCGGGATCGGGTCACCGAACTCGACGAAGACGGGGGTCTTGGTGCGTCCCAGATTGCGCGGACCACCCTTCGTCGCAATGCGCTGTGATCCCCAGACGATGACGGGCACGATCGGGACCTGTGCGTCGATCGACATCCGCGCCGCACCCGATTTGAACGCCTTGATCTCGAAACTCCGGCTGATGGTCGCCTCCGGATACACGCCGACCACTTCCCCGGTCCGGAGACTCTGCACAGCGAGTTCGTAGGCCTCGGCGCCGGCCGCCCGGTCCACCGGCACCGTCTTGGTGTGTTTGATCAGGAAACGCATGATGGCGATCTTCTGCAGCTCCGACTTGATCATGAACCGCACGCGCCGGCCCCGGTGATAGACGCCCAACGCCGCCGGCAAGAAGTCGAGATAGCCCGTGTGGTTGATCGCCAGCACCACTCCACCGTGCGCGGGCAACTTGTCCAGCCCGGCAAAATCGAGCTTCAGTCCCTGAACCTTGACCAGCGCCTTTGCCGTCATCTCAAGCGCTCGAAATACCGGTTCCATGGCGGTCAGCCTAATTCAGAGTCCGGCAGGGCAACGCTGTTCGCACTAGCTGACACGGCCGTGCCGCCCGGCCGGGCAGCGGGCGGCACGCACCACTTCGGTTGGTCAGGTCGCGACGGACATCACGGTGGCCCACCAGTCATCGAATGGGCTCGGATCGGGCCAGATCACGGCCGTCACGTCATCGATGGGGATCATTTCTCGATCTCCTGCACCGTGTCGGAGTGTGAAATCGAAATACGCCGAGGCTTTGCCCGCTCAGCCATCGGAATCGTGACCGAGAGCACGCCGTTCTCATAACTGGCGCTGATCCCGGCGCTGTCGATGCCTTCTCCGAGCGTCAGTTGACGACGGTAGCTTCCATAGAAGCGTTCACTGGAGAGCCATTCGACCGAGTCGTCCGAGCGGGTGGAGCGCTGCGCGGAAAGTGTGAGGGTTCCGTTGTCAACGCTGACATCGATCGAGCCCGGGTCCACACCGGGCAGGTCGGCCGTCAGGACGTAGTGATCGTCGACCTTGTAGAGATCCATCGGCATGAACCTCGGAGTTCGAGATGATCCCATCTGCTGGCCGGCCAGCAGTCCCCGGGCAATCGCATCCACGTCACCAAATGGGTCAAAACGAAGCACAGCAACCCACCTCCATCTTCACTCAGGCCCGCCACCCTGGCGGGCGACCAAAAATCACTGTGCACTTACTTTTTAGCACTCTCCCCGGTAGAGTGCCAAGAGCGTTTTCGGGGAGATTTTCATCCAGTCCCGCACTCGCACAGCAAGTTCGAACAACGAGCAAACCTCGGCCGGTCCGCCGACGACGGCCCAATGCTGATAGATTCCGCATCGCTCACACCAACTGTGCAAATATGAACGAGGCCGGTTCAGCGAGTAGCCGCCGCGCACATCTGGCACACGGCACAAGGGGTTTCGATGGATCCGATCGACGGGCAGGCGAACCACGCCCGCGAAGACTCCGATCTGCCGGCCGGCACGGGCCTCACCATCGCCACCGACCGTACCGGCGAGCTCGCGGTCCTGACCGTGCGCGGCAGTATCGACGTCCTGACCGCACCGCAGTTGTCCGACGCGGTGCAGGAAGCAATCATCCGGACCCCGGTCAGCCTCATCATCGACATCTCAGAGGTCGACTTCTTGTCGTCGGCGGGAATGATGGCACTGGTCACCGCGCACGAGAACATCGCACCCCACGGACGCCTGGCGGTGGTGGCCGAAGGCCCGGCAACGGCCCGTCCCATGCACCTGGTCGGTCTGGACAAGACCATCACCGTGTACTCGAGCGTGGACGAGGCCGTAGCCCGATTTGGTGAAGAACGACGCGCCGACCCGTACTCCGCTTAGAACCCACCCGCCTTGGGTAACACCGAAGGGTGGATGCCGAGCGAATCATGACAAACTCGCCGACCAAGAATCCGCAGTTCGCGTACGCCGACGTGACTGCCGATCCAGAGTCGGCAACAAGGCTCCGCAAACACCTGGCGACCTGGCTCGAGGACGACGTTCCAGAGGCACACGACCGCGCCGACGGGATCACCCTCGCGGTGTATGAAGCCCTGGCCAACGCGGTGGAACATGCCTACGTCCACCTCGCCGGACCCGGGACCATGAACGTGAGTGCCGTGTACCACCGGCACGCTAACCTGCTCAGCGTCACGGTTCAGGACCACGGCCGTTGGCAGGAGGTCAAGGCGACCTCCGCCGCGGGGCTACGCGGCCGGGGGATTCCGCTGATGCAGGCGCTGTCCGACCACCCCCGCATCAACCCGACGGCGTTCGGCACCACCGTCATCCTGGAATGGAACCTCGGTCGCGATCCGCAGCCGGACGGAGACTGACGACCCGATGGTGATCAGCTCGGACTGATCACGACCTTCAGTGCGTGGATCGATGGCGATGGTGCCCCAGAGGCCCGTGGTGAGGGTCAGCTGCTGTGACCCTCGGCCTCTTTGGCGGCCCGTTTCGCGGCCTTCTCCGCCTGTTCCTCGGCGTCCATCCGATTCGCTTCGTCCAGCGTGGGCGCACCCCCACCGAGCCGGGCGGGGACCCAGAACTCGCCCGGTGGATAGGGGCCGTAGGTCGCCTGGAGATCGAGCAGTAGCCCGCTCATCACGGTGTGCAGTTCTGCGGTGACCTCGGCCGGGTCGCCCGATGCGTCGATGGGCTTGCCCACACCGATCGAAATGGGGATGTTGGTGCGACCCAGCCGCTTGGGATGGCCTTTGGTCCACACCCGCTGCGCGCCCCAGATCACGGTCGGCACGATCGGCACGCCGGCTTCCTGCGCCATCCGGGCCGCACCTGACTTGAACGCCTTGACCTCGAAGCTGCGACTGATGGTGGCCTCGGGATAGACACCAACGAGCTCACCGTCCCGCAGGTAGTCGACCGCGGCCCGGTAGCTGTCGGCTCCGGCCCCACGATCAACGGGAATGTGCCGGAGGCTGCGCATGATCGGCCCGCTGATCTTGTTGTCGAAGACCTCTTTCTTGGCCATGAACCGGACCTTGCGTTTGCCCTGCAGGAATGCGGGTAGGCCGGCGTAGGTGAAGTCGAGATACCCGGTGTGGTTGACAGCGATCACCGCGCCGCCGGACTTCGGTACATTCTCGACGCCGGAGATCGTGAACTTGAGCCCTTCGACCGCCCACAGCGAACGGGCCAGAGTGATGACTGTGTCGTAGACCGGTTCCATCCCGCGAGCTTAGCGTTGGCTGACACGCGGTACGCCCTACGCGGTCGATACTCTGGTGGTCGCAGTACGACACCACGAATACGGAGGCAGTACGTGCAGGTCACGAGCGTTGGACATGCGGGATTCCACATCCGGACGGCGGCAGGTTCCATCCTGTGTGACCCCTGGGTCAATCCCGCGTACTTCGCATCCTGGGTCCCGTTCCCGGACAACAGTGAGCTGGACTGGACGTCTCTCGGCGATTGCGACTACCTCTACGTCAGCCACCTGCACCGCGACCACTTCGACGCGCAGCACCTGCGCGACCACGTCAACAAAGACGCCACCGTCCTGCTGCCCGACTACCCGGTCCCCGACCTCAAGCGCGCACTGGAGGACCTCGGATTCCACAAGTTCGTGGAGACCGAGGATTCGGTCAAGACCACCGTCACCGGTGACAAAGGCAGTCTCGACATCATGATCGTGGCGTTGCGCGCGCCGGCCGACGGCCCGATCGGAGACAGCGGAATCGTCGTCGACGACGGGCAGACCACCCTGTTCAACATGAACGATGCCCGGCCGGTCGATCTCGATGTCATCGCCGAGCAGTTCGGGCACATCGATGTCCACCTGCTGCAGTACTCGGGCGCGATCTGGTACCCGATGGTGTACGACATCCCCAAGCGTTCGAAGGCCAATTTCGCGTCGCAGAAGCGGCAACGCGGGATGGACCGTGCCCGGTCGTACATCGAGCAGGTCGGTGCCACCTGGGTGGTGCCGTCGGCCGGTCCCCCGATGTTCCTCGACGAGGAGCTGCGCTATCTCAACGACATCGAGAACGACCCGACGAGCATTTTCCCCGATCAGGAAACCTTCCTCGATCAGATGAAGGAACACGGCACCGACGACGGCGTCAAACACCGCGGACTGATGATGGTCTCGGGTTCGGCCGCGGTGTTCACCGGTTCACAGCTCGAAGAGATCAGCCATCCGTACCCGCCCGAGCAGGTCTTCGGAGAGAACAAGGCCGCCTACCTCGACAAGATGGCGGCGAAGTTCGCCCCGGTGATCGCCGCGCAGAAGGCGTCGTGGGCTCCGGCCGCGGGCGACCCGCTGCTCGCACCCCTCAAATCACTGTTCGAGCCGATCATGGCGCTGAGCGATCAGATCTGCGACGGCATCGGCTACCCCGTCGGCCTGGTGATGGGCGAGGAGACCGTTGTCCTCGACTTCCCCAACCGCACGGTGCGCGAACCCAAGGAGAACGAGGGCAAGTACCGGTACGGCTTCCGTATCGCGCCCGAGTTGGTGCGAACTGTTCTGCGGGACAACGAACCCGACTGGGTGAACACGATCTTCCTGTCGACCCGGTTCACCGCGTGGCGTATCGGCGGCTACAACGAATTCCTCTACACCTTCTTCAAGTGCCTCACCGATGAGCGAATCGCGTACGCGGACGGATGGTTTGCCGAAGCACACGACGATTCGTCTTCGATCGAAAAAGATGGTTGGGAGATCCAGCGGCGGTGTCCCCACCTGAAGGCCGATCTGAGTAAGTTCGGTGTCATCGAGGGTGAGAAGCTGACCTGCAACCTGCACGGCTGGTCGTGGGATCTGAGCAGTGGGCGCTGCCTGACCTCCAAGGGTCACGAACTCCGCAGCACCAAAATCGAATCCTAGTCCCCGGTAGTTATCAGTCCCCGTGGCTACTTCGACAGTTCGATGGCCACGAGGCGGCCGCCGTTCTCGACGGCGCCCTCGTGCACGATGACGACATCGGTCAGCGTCTGAAGGACATGCCAGCCAAATCCTGTCTGCGACAATGATTTCGAGGCAGGGATCCACGTCTGGACAACGGCACGGAACTCGCGAAAGGACGTGGTGAATCCGACGACGAGTTCGGCTTCGGGTGCGGCGCGGACGATGATCGACGTCGCGGCCTCGTCAACCGCCAGCTTGATGTCGGCCACCTCGTCGAGCGAGAAGTCCGCGAGCACCGCCAACGTCTCGGCGATGGCGCGCACCATCGGCACCTGTGACTTTTCGGCTCTCACCCGAATAGTCACCGGCGCGACGGCGATCCCGTCGATGTCCTTGACCTCACCCACTATGTCGCACTCCTTTACACGGCAGGCTACTACGCCTGGGTTGTTGTTCCCCTTGCATCACTGCGACAACCCTTTCCTAGATCCACTTCTCGTGTACCCACCGCATCGATCGTCAATCAGGCGGGTCATCCCAGTAGCTCACTCACGTCGGTTTCATCGTCCGGTCCGAGTTCCTCGCGGAGCTTTTTCAATGTGCTCGACAGGATCCGGGAGACATGCATTTGTGAAATCCCCAGTTGTTTGGCGATCTCGGTCTGTGTTTGTGACCCGAAGAATCGCAGCACCAGGATCCGGCGTTCCCGTTCACTGAGTTTGGCCAGGGCCGGCCGGATCATGACGTAACTCTCGACGTGTTCGTACTCCGGATCCTCTTCGCCGATCGTCTCGAGTAGCGGCGCCCCGAGCTCGTCGTCCGCGGCACCGGAATCGGTCGAGAGCGCTTGATACGCCCCCCTCGCCAGCAATCCCTCGGTCACCTCCGACACATCCAGGTCGAGTTCGGCAGCGATCTCACTGGCCGACGGAGATCGGCCGAGCCGATGTGACAGATCCTCCGAGGCGTCATTGATCGACTTGTGAAGTTCTTTGAGCCGCCGGGGAACTCGGGTTGCCCAGGCGGCATCGCGGAAGTGCCTGCGCACCTCACCCATGATCGTCGGTACCGCGAACGAGACGAACTCTGAGCCGTGCTCGGGATTGAAGCGGTCCACCGCGTTCACGAGGCCCAGACGGGCCACCTGAACCAGGTCGTCATGGTTTTCACCACGCCCACCGAAACGGCGCGCGATGTTCTCGGCCAGGGGTAGACAGCGAGTGATCACGTCCTCGCGAAGACGTTCTGTCTCGGCGGCATCAGGATCGCCGGCACGTACCCGCTCGATCAGGCCGACAACGTCGGAATAATCGTCCGAGACGCGGCCCTTCTGGTCAGGTCGGTCCAAGACGGTCCCATCTTCGTGAATGTGTCGGCACTTCGGCTGGCTTACCCACCGTAGGTGTTCTCAAACCCCACCGTGCCATGTTGCGGGGCCCACATCCACCATGTGATTGCGCCCCGCCTGTCACGGGTACCTGGTTTGCGGACATCGAAATGACCCGACAGTCGAAATGGACAGGGGAGCTGACATGAGAGCCGTGACTTGGCAGGGCAAACGGGATGTGCGGGTGGAAACCGTTCCGGACCCGAAGATCGAAGAACCGACGGACGTGATCATCCAACTGACGACAACCAACATCTGCGGATCGGACCTTCACCTGTACGAGGTGTTCGGCCCGTTCATGAGCCCGGGTGACATCCTCGGTCACGAACCCATGGGCAGAGTCGTCGAGGTCGGATCAGCGGTCAAGAATCTGGCGATCGGTGACCGGGTGGTGATCCCGTTCCAGATCGCTTGCGGCAGTTGTCATATGTGCACTCATCAGTTGCCGACCCAGTGTGAGACCACGCAGGTGAAATCCCAGGGCCGCGGCGCCGCGCTGTTCGGCTTCTCGAAACTCTATGGTCAGGTGCCGGGCGGCCAGGCCGAGTATCTACGGGTGCCGCACGCCGACTTCACTCACATCAAAGTTCCGGAGGGCCCTCCCGATGCTCGCTTCGTGTACCTCTCCGACGTGTTGCCGACGGCGTGGCAGTCGGTCGAATACGCCAACATCCCCGACGGCGGGTCGGTGACGGTCCTGGGTCTCGGACCGATCGGTGACATGGCGGCACGGATCGCCGCGCACAAGGGTTATCAGGTGACCGCGGTCGATCTGGTGCCCGAGCGTCTCGAACGGGCGAAGGCCCGCGGGATCGACACCATCGACCTGTCGCAGCACAAGGACATCGCCGAGATCATCCGGGACCGAACCGACGGGCGCGGAACGGATTCGGTCATCGATGCTGTCGGCACGGAGGCCCACGGCGCCATCGGTGCCAAGGTGGCGCAGGCGATGACCGGTCTGTTGCCCGATGTCATCGCGCAGCCGCTGTTCAAGGCCGCCGGAGTGGACCGGCTCAGTGCCGTCTACACCGCGCTGGACGCGGTCCGGCGCGGCGGCACCGTCTCATTGATCGGTGTCTACGGCGGCGACATGGATCCGCTGCCTCTGGGCACGATGTTCGACAAACAGCTCACCGTGAAGATGGGGCAGGCCAACGTGAAACGGTGGGTCGACGACATCATGCCGCTGCTCACCGACGACGATCCCCTGGGTGTCGACACCTTCGCCACCCACGAGCTCCCGCTGGAAGAGGCGCCGCACGCCTACGAGATCTTCCAGAAGAAGCTGGACGGCGCGGTCAAGATCCTGCTGCATCCGTAAGGTTCCGCATCACCGCCGCGATCTCCATGTGCCGCACCAGGAATGCGCGTTCGTCGAGCTTCTTTCGGCGCAACCACCCGGTGACCTCGTCGTTGCATTTACTGGCATTGCACGAGCCACACGCGGGTGCGATGTTGTCGATCGTGTAGCGACCACCTCTGGAGATCGGCAGGACACAATCGCGTTGCAGCGGTTTGTCGGTCGCACCGCAATAGGCGCAGCCACCCCAGGCGGACTTGAGCTCCGACCACTGCTCGGGACTCAGGTCGTGCTCGACGGCGTCCATCCGGCGCTTACGCCGACGCGCATACTTGGCCTTACGGCTCCGATTGACCGGCACCAGATCATCGTAGGTCTTGACCCGTCAAAGTCCGGCGACCTGTGCACTACGGGTTCTTGGCGTCGGTGATCGCCGCTCGAATCGCCTCCGCACATTCTGCGCCGGCGGGTTCGGGGCCCAGCCCGATGTAGAACGTGCCGGCCTGGCCGTGGTCGCCGGGGAAGCCGCCGACGGTGATGCCGGAATCCTCGATGGCGGTGAAGGAGGTCTCCAGGGCGCTGCCGACCCGCACCGAAGCCTGCGACAGTGGCACGGAAAGTGCTGCGGTGCCCCGATTTTCACCGGCCGTCACCAGCAGGAGATGGGTGGTGTGCAGGACCACCAGCACGTCGTGTTCGCGGTCTTTGTCAGCTCTGTTGGCTCTGCGCCCGAACAACTTTCCCAGCAGCGACTGCGACGGCAGGTTGATGCTGTGGGTGAGCCACGCGGGCATGTCGTCGGCGATCACCAGCTGCTGACTTTCGGCATGCCTGGCCAGCGCTCCTGTCATCTCCATGGATAATTCGTTGAACCGCACCATCTTTGTGGACCGCTCATACAACTCTGCACTCATGCTGATGCTTTCTCCCCGCCTCGTTGCGCTTGCGCGCCGGCCTCCACTGCGCCGGACCAGGCGACCGCAATCGCCCCGACCACAGCAAAGGTGAATCCGAGTACAGCCAACCAGGTTCTTCCCGGAAGCGCATTATCGCCGAGCCAGATGATGCCGACCAGGCCGGGAATCACGGTCTCACCGACCACCAGGGCCGCGGTGGCACCGTTCACCGAACCCAATTGCAACGCAACGGTATGCAGATAGAAGCCGCCGATGCCGGCGATCATCAGCGAATAGGCCGCCGGGTCTGCGAGGATCTCGGCGACGTCGAAGTCGGAGATGCCGTTCATGATCCGCACCGAGATCGCCACCACGCCGAACATCGTTCCGGCACAGAGCCCCGCGGCGATCGCCGCCCGGGATCCGAGCCAACCGATCAATCCGACCGAACCCGCCATCAGGACCACCGTGATCGCCAGCAGACCCCAGTGGAACCATGCGGAGTCGTGACCAGTGCCCTCGGGCTCAGCCGAGAACCCCAGCGCGAGCAGAGACAGGATCACCACGGCAATCGCGATCCAGTCGCGGCGATGAAGGTTGATGCCCAACACGAAGATACCGAGGATCGCGGTGACCACCAGGTTGGCGCTGATGATCGTCTGCGACAGGAACAACGGGATCAACCGGGCCGAGATCGCGCCGCCGACGAAACCGAAGACGTCCAAACAGGTTCCGACGATGAACGCCACCGTCAGTGCTGCGGCGATGGTCGATTTCATCGAGGGCGCGCCGGTTTCGGTTTCGAAACCCTCGAGTCCGGCAGCCGCTGCCTCCCGTTTGGACTGCCGTGCGCCGTAGGCCTGCAATACCGACGAGACGCCGTATGCGAGACACGCGAACAGTGCCGCCAGAACTCCGATGACCATTCACAAAGTATGGCGGTGCCAACGGTATTGCGCGTCTGAACTGCGCCGACGCGGCGGTCGTCGGACGGTTCCGAACGGGATTTCTGCCTACTTCGGGGTCAGCACATCGGTGCCGACAAAAGGCACCAATGCCGCCGGCACACGCACACTTCCGTCGGGCTGCTGATGGTTCTCGAGGATCGCCACGATCCAGCGCGTGGTGGCCAGTGTGCCGTTGAGGGTGGCGGCAATCTGCGGTTTGCCGTTCTCGCCGCGGTAACGCACATGGAGGCGGCGGGCCTGGTACGTGGTGCAGTTCGAGCTCGAGGTCAGCTCGCGATAGGTGTTCTGAGTCGGAACCCAGGCCTCGCAGTCGAACTTGCGGGCCGCAGACGATCCGAGGTCACCACCGGCGACATCGATAACCCGATACGGGACGTCGATGGCCGCCAGCATTTCCTTCTGCCAGTTCAGGAGCTTGTCATGTTCGGCCTCGGCGTCTTCGGGACGGCAGTAGACGAAGCCCTCGACCTTGTCGAACTGATGTACACGGATGATTCCGCGAGTGTCCTTGCCGTAGCTGCCGGCCTCCCGACGGAAGCAGCTCGACCAGCCGGCGTACCGCTTCGGTCCGTCGGACAGGTCCAGGATCTCGTCCATGTGATAGCCGGCCATCGGCACCTCGGAGGTTCCGACGAGGTACAGATCGTCGTCCTGGAGGTGGTAGACCTCGGCCGAATGCTCGCCCAGGAACCCGGTGCCCTCCATGACCTCGGGCCGCACCAGGACCGGCGGGATCAACATCGTGAAACCGTTTGCGGTCGCCTTCTGGGCGGCGAGCTGGAGCAGGCCCAGCTGGAGCATGGCACCGGCACCGGTGAGGAAGTAGAAACGCGATCCGGAGACCTTTGCGCCGCGCTCCATGTCGATCAGTCCGAGGCTCTCACCGAGTTCGAGGTGATCCTTCGGGTTCTCGATCTCCGGGATCTCGCCGACCGTCTCCAGCAGGACAAAGTCTTCTTCGCCACCGGCAGGGGCCTGCGGGGCGACGATGTTGTTGATCGCGCGGTGAGCGGCGACCATGCGGTCGTTGGCACCGGATTCGAGGGCGTGCGCGGCCTTGACCTTCTCGGCCAGTTCCTTACCCTTGGCGAGCAGTTCCTGCTTCTCCTCGGCCGGTGCCTTGCCGATCAGCTTTCCGAGGTCTTTTTGCTCGGATCGCAGTTGGTCGGCCTCCACGATGGCGCTGCGGCGTTCGGTATCGGCGGCGAGCAGCACATCGACCAACGCCGGGTCCTGCCCGCGGGTGCGCTGAGAAGCTCGGACCACATCGGGATGCTCACGCAGAATCTTCAGGTCGATCACGTTGTGAACCCTACTTGCCGAGCAGACCGAGGTAATCTTCGCGCCCGAACATGTGGGCCGCGTCTCGGGCGGTCGGGGTTCCCGCATCCGGATCGGCCCCCGCATCGATGAGCGCCCGGACCACGTCGTCGTGTGATTTGAACACCGCACCGGCGAGCGGCGTCTGGTTCTTGTCGTTGGCGCGATCGACCTCGGCACCCCGTTCCAGCAGGCCTTTCACCAGCGCCGAGTTGCCGTGATAGGCGGCCAGCATCAGCACCGTGTCACCGGCCTGGTTGGTCAGGTTCACCGGTACACCCGCGTCGATGTACTCCAGCATCGCCAGGTCGCCGGATCGCGCCATCGCAAACATGCGTCCGGCGAGTTCTGCCACATCGGCGGACGGCTCGGTGTTGTCGGGATTCTTCGGATCGGCCGGGTCGCCGTGCGCATGCGCTTCCATGGTCCGACGATATCGCCCTTCATCGCACGCACCACTCGAGATTGTGGCCCGTTCGGTCGCGGCGGCCGCGCTCAAGGGCATGATGGACAGCGATGGTTGAGACTGAGAAGGGCGACGACGCCACCGTGGCGAAAGGTGACGGTTCCACCGTGGAAAGCCGACGGGGTCGGCTGGGGCACCTGATGCACGAGCATCCGGTCCGGGTACTGCTCGCAGCGATACTGGTGGGCGCGGTGGTCTGCGCCGGAGTCGTGGGTCTGTTCGGTGGTTTCGACGACGCCGGCAAGGTCCAGGGCGATGAGGTCGGCGACGCAGAGCCGACTGCGGCGGCCACACCGTTCTCCAAATCGCAGGCCGGGGATTGCCTGACCTGGCCCGCGGCGGATCCGACACAGCAATCCCTGGTCGACTGCAACACCGAGCACATGTTCGAGGTCGCCGGCGCCGTCGACACCGCGGTGTACCCGGGTGTGCAGTTCGGGGAGGACGCCCCGTGGCCCGGAGCGGACCAGTTCGCCACGATCCGTGACGAGTACTGCCCCACCGTCGTCAACACATACCTCGCCGGCATGCTCGACCCGGCCGGACGGTTCACGGTCAACCTGATGTTCCCCGCGGAAGAGCAGTGGATCGACGGCGAGCGCAGCCTGCGGTGTGGTTTGCAGCAGTCCGGCACCACCGGCACCCTTCAGCCGTTCACCGGATTCGTCCGCGACCTCGATCAGGCCCAGCAGTGGCCGGTGGGGACCTGCATCGGTATCGATCCCGCGACCCGCAAACCCACCGACCCGGTGGATTGCTCCGAGCCCCACGCATTCCAGGTCACCGGTGTGATCGACCTGGGTGTCAAGTTCGGGGCGGCCGGTACCGGGCAGCCGTGGCCGAACGTCGATGCGCAGAACGAGTACCTGAAGACGACCTGTCCGGGGGTCACCGACCAATTCCTCGGCGGCTCCGACAAACTCGCCCAGAGCACACTCAACCTGCAATGGTCGACTCTGGCGGAGACAAGTTGGATGGCGGGCAGCCGAACGTCGGTGTGCTACATCGGGTTACCTGATGAAGCCGGATTCGCGACCCTCGTCGGGGACGCCAAGGGTGACCTGTTGATCAATGGCCAGGTCCCCGTACCGCCACCTGCCGAACCCCCCGGCCGGATCATTCCGTCACCGGTGCCGCTACCTCCGGGCGTCGAGCCCAATCCGATCGAGACCCCGGCCCCGGCCGGCGGCGGTGGTGGCTGAACCGATGCCGGTTGCGATGACCGACAAGGATTTCGACAACCTTGTCTCCGACGCCCTCGACACCATTCCCGAAGATCTCGCAGCCGCCATGAACAATGTGGTGATCCTCGTGGAGCCATTCAACCCCGAGGATCCCGACATTCTCGGCTTGTACTTCGGGATCGCGCTGACCGAACGGGACAGCCACTACGGCGGCACACTGCCGGACACCATCACG
The DNA here is from genome assembly GCF_000383535.1 of Nocardia sp. 348MFTsu5.1. NCBI lineage: Bacteria > Bacillati > Actinomycetota > Actinomycetes > Mycobacteriales > Nocardiaceae > Nocardia > Nocardia sp. 348MFTsu5.1. The sequence goes on along the minus strand of NZ_KB911512.1, from coordinate 135,089 downwards.
ATCTACCGCGAACCGATCCTCGACATGTGTGACAGCGAGGAACAGGTGATCTCGGAGGTCGCGATCACGGTCGTCCACGAAATCGCCCACCACTTCGGCATTTCCGACGATTGGCTCCACGCCAACGGCTGGGGCTAGGTGTTCCGGAGCAGCCGCCGGGCTCAGCCCATCGGATCGCGGGCGAGTTCGGCCGGATCGGTCGTGTGGAACGGCGGCAGCTCCAGACCCCACCGGGTACACGTCCAGCCCTCGGTGTTGCGTTCCAACACAATTGAACCTGTGTTCTTCAAGTGATGCTTGAGTGCGAACTCAGCGGGCATGTTCACCAGCCGCGCGGCGATGAGGCGGATCGCCGCACCGTGGCTGACCAGGTGAACGTCGGAGCTGTCCGGCCCGGCGAGATGCTCGTCGGCGATCTCGTCGATGACCGGCAGGTAGCGGGCATAGAGGTCGTCGAGAGACTCTCCGCCCGGCATTCTTTCCGAGCTCTGGCCCTCGAACCACGTCCGAACGGTCTTCGCGAAGACCTGATGCGATTCCTCGGACGTTTGGTCTTCGAGGTCGCCCACCTGTATTTCGAAGAGCCCGTCCCGCACCTGATTCGGCACCGACCACACCGAGCCCATCAGCTCTGCCGTCTGCTGCGCGCGAGATGCCTCCGACGAAATGAGAACCGGCACACCGGGTTCCGGATGTTCCAGCGCGTACCGGACGGCCTGCCTGGCACCGAAGTCGGTCAAGGTGGCACCGGGCAGCGCAGTATCGAGGCGCTGCAACACATTCGAGGTGGTCTCGCCGTGGCGGACCAGATACAGCCGGCTCATCGCTCCAGACCCAGTCGGATCGATTCCAGCCAGCGGTCACTCGCGGCGTGACGGGGTGGCGGCGTGCCGTTGGGACGCGCGGACGGCCACGAACCGAGGAAGTGCAGAGTGGTCACGCGGCGGTACAGCGCGCCGAGCGCTTCTGCGATCGGCGGATCATCGAGATGGCCGACAAAATCGAGGTTGAAGTAGAAGCCTCCGTTGCTCCGGGGACGTGATTCGATCCTGGTCAGATCGATACCCCGGCTGGCGAACTCGTACATCGCCGACATCAGCGAACCCGGGACGTTCGGCAGGTCCAGCGTCACCGACGTGCGGTCCTGGCCTGTCCGCTTCGGGACCGGCCCGGGCCTGCCGACCAGCACAAAGCGGGTGTTGGCCTCCTCGGAGTCCGCGATCCCGGTCGCGATGTCGTGAAGGTCGTGCAGACGCGCGGCCACCGGCGTGGTCACCGCGGCATCCACCACACCGTCCGCCACATCCTTGGCCGCCGCCGCGTTTGATGCACTCGTCACCACCTGGGCATCGGGGAAACGTGCGGCGAGCGTGTCGCGCACCTGCGCCGCCGCCACCGGATATGCCCCGATCGTCTTGATGTCCTCGGGTGCCATCGCTTCACGCGCGGCCAGCGTGAACGCGATGTCGAGCACTGTCTCGGCGAAGATCTGCATCCGGGTGCCCTTGATGAGGGCATCGAGTGTGGCCGGCACCGAACCCTCGATCGAACTCTCGATGGGCACACACCCGTACCTGGCCTGACCCTCGCGGACCAGAGTCAGGGCGGCACCTGGACTGTTCGCGCTGATCCGGTGGAGTTCGCCGTCCGCACTGAGCCACGGGTTCTCGACCAACAGCCGGTCAAGCGCCATCTCGGTGAACGTTCCGGATGGGCCGAAGTAAGCGATCGCAGGCACCTCCCGAGATTACGGCAGGAGGTGAAGCGAATTGAGGCTTGCCATAGATCGACCAATTTGATTAGGGTAGCTTTACCTACAGAGTGCGAACCGAATCACCGAGGACCGCAGATGACAAACACAGTGATCGACCGCCCCACCGACTCCGAGTTCATCCGTACCGCATGTATGCACGTGACGGACGCGATGCTCGCGATCGAGGGGAGCGAACCCACGCCGGTCACCATGGTGCATCTGTACGACTCACAGGCTTTTGTCCTGGTCCCCTCCGGCAGCACTGCCTGCGCACTGGCCTGGCAGGCCGGTAGCGCCGGACTCCCCGCAATGGTCGAGGTCACCGACATGGCCCCCATCGCGCTGCGCGAGCAGGTCCGATCGCTCATCTGGCTCAACGGCACCCTGCATTCGGTGCCGTCCGATCTCGAACGCGATCTGGCCTGCGAGATCGCCACCGACCACCCGTCGCCCGGTCTTCTCGACATCGGCCACGGATACTCCCTGCTTCGCCTGGGTCTGTCGTCCGCGGTGCTGGCCAACAGTTCCGGTGCGGCCTCGGTGACCTCCACTGATCTCGCCCAGGCAAACCCGGACCCGTTCTGGGAGTTCGAAGCCGACTGGCTCGCCCACATGGACGCCGAACACGCCGACATGATCGCCGCGCTGAGCAGCCGGCTCCCGGCCGAACTACGCGACGGCCGGGTGCGTCCGCTCGGTATCGACCGCTTCGGGATCCGATTCCGTGTCGAGGGTTCCGACAACGACTCGGACGTTCGACTGTCATTCCCACGACCGGTCAGCGACGTCGCGGAACTATCCCGCGCGATCCGCACCCTCGCCGGCTGCCCATTCCGCAGCAGCCTGCCCGGCCAGGCCTGACGGGCCTTGGGCCCAGTCCTGCACCACTGTCAGTAATCTCAACCGGGTGAACCTGCGCCCGTGGCTGCAACCGACACGTCCGGCGCAGCCGGCCGTTGTCACCGACCCGGTCGAGCGACGCGCGATCGGGATCGAGATCACCATCGTCCTGGTTCTGACGTTCGGGCTGTCGGCGATGTCGTCGATACTTTCTCTGATCGAGAAAGCCATGTCCGAGCGCGGCATCAGCGGCAGCTCCGTCGCCCTGAACGTCAGTTCGTCCGACCTCGACGTCATCGACTTCTTCCGGCAACTGCTCTCGGCCACCAAGCTGTTCGGTATCGCCGCGCTGGCCGTCTATTTGATCTGGCGCGCCGGTGTTCCGTTGGCGCGCATCGGATTACCCGCGATCCGCGCAAAGTTCGACATCCCCCTCGGCATCGGGCTCGCGGCGCTCATCGGTATCCCCGGTCTCGGCTTCTACCTCGCCGCCCGCGCCATGGACCTCAATGTCCAGGTGGTGCCATCGGATCTGAACGAAACCTTTTGGCGCCTGCCGATGCTGGTGTTCGCGGCCATCGGGAACGCCGCGGCCGAGGAACTGCTCGTGGTGGCCTACCTCATCACCCGGCTGCGCCAGCTGGGCTGGTCCGAGAACCGCAGCCTTTTGTTTTCCGCGGTCCTGCGCGGCGGCTACCACCTGTACCAGGGCATCGGCGGCGGGCTCGGAAATTTCGCGATGGGCCTGGTCTACGGTCGGGTCTTTCAACGCACCGAACGGGTGTGGCCACTGATCATCGGGCACGCGCTCATCGACACCGTCGCCTTTGTCGGATATGCGCTCCTGAGAGATCATCTCAGCTGGCTTGACTAGAGTTGTCGGGATGACTGACCAGGACGAGCCGATCATCCACCGCCCCGGCGGTGCGAGGCGTCCCGATCAGGGTTCGGTTCCCCCGCCGGCATCACCCCCGTCCGCTTCACCACCTCCCGCCGGCCCGACCCGTCGCATCGTGCCCGGACCGGCCGGACCACCTCCGCAGCGGGGGCAGCGGCCACCACCGACACAACGTCTGCCGCAGCCGGGACCGGGCCGGCAGCAAAATCCACCGCGGCCGCAGCAGGCGCCACCTCCGAATATCCAATACGGGCCGCCGCCGGCCGACGCCCGCTACCAGCCGCAGCGTGCATGGTCCCAATCACCGAGCCCCGAAACACAAACGGCCCGACCGGCGCAGCGCCCGGCGCCACCGGTCATGGGTTACAACCGGCAGCCACCCAGGCAGCCACCGCAGGGACCACCTCGCCAGGTCGGGCCCGCACCGCAGCGTCCACCGGAGCGCGGCCGCACTCGTCGTCGAATTCCGATCATTCGGACGCTGCTGATCCTGCTGCTCGTGATGGTTCTCGGCACGGTCGGTCTGATCGTCTACTTCGATACCAAACTGAACCGGGTCGACGCGCTCTCGAACTACGCCGGACGCGTGGCCGACAGCGCCGGGACCACCTGGCTGCTCGTGGGGTCCGATTCCCGCGAGGGTTTGAGCGACGAGGAACGCGCGGAGCTCTCGACCGGCGACAGCGAGGGCTCGCGGACCGACACGATCATGCTGGTGCACTACGGGTCCGGTGGTAAACCGATGATCATCTCGATCCCGCGCGATCTCTACGTCGACATCCCGGACAACGGCGCGCACAAGATCAACGCGGCCTTCGCCATCGGTGGGCCACAGCTGTTGGTGCAGACCATCGAAACCAATACCGGATTGCGGATCGATCACTACGCGGAGATCGGATTCGGCGGCTTCGACAAGATGGTCGATGCCGTGGGTGGCATCGAAATGTGTTTGGACGCACCGATCAATGACCCACTGGCGGGCATCGATCTGGAGGCCGGCTGCCAAACGCTCAACGGCCGTGAGGCACTCGGTTTCGTCCGCACCCGCGCCTTTGCCAACGCCGACCTCGCCCGTGTCGTCAATCAGCGAAACTTCATGGCGGCGTTGATGAAGAAGTCGACAAGCTTCTCGACGATTCTCAATCCGTTCCGTCTGTGGCCGCTCGTCAACGGCGTCGTGAACTCGCTGACCGTCGACAACGGTGATCACATCTGGCATCTGGCCCGGCTCGCCTGGGCGTTGCGCAGTGATCCGATCACCGTCACCACTCCCAACGCCGGCCCGGTGATCACCGACGACGGGGACTCACTGGACTGGGGCGACAACACAACCCAGTTCTTCAAGGCAATCGCCGACGGCGACCCGGTACCGCCGGAACTACTCCAGACCGGCTGAACCACTCTGAGATTCCCGCCACACTGCAACGGGATTCGGCTCGCACCGGAAACATGTTCCAGATGCGGCGGCGCCGCAATGAGAATGCCATTCTCGTCGCGGCGCTGTTTCTTGCCCACCCCCGGCCTGACGCCGAGTTCTTGTAAGTCATTCCCGGCCAACATATTTCACCGGAAGATCCAAACCGACAGATACCTGCACCGGCCAGTCGACAGGCGAGAAGTTTGGGCAGCCTTGGCCAACATCAGGTACGTAATGCGCTGCCTGCCAAGGTAATCCTTGCCTGAAAGCCCTTTGGGCAAGGCATCCTAAGTAAGGACGAGCTTGGATGACAGGGGCTCTGACCCGCACCTACGCTTGTCGACATGAGCACCAAACGTACGCATTTCCATGACCTCCTCCACGACCAGATCCGCCAGGAGTTCTCCGCCGCGCAGCAGTACATCGCCGTGGCCACGTACTACGACAACGAAGACCTGCCGCAGCTGGCCAAGCACTTCTACAGCCAGGCCGTCGAAGAGCGCAACCACGCGATGATGATCATGCAGTACTTCCTCGACCGGAACATGGTCGTCCACACCCCGGGCATCGATGAGCCGGAGAACGGCTTCGCCGACTACCTGGCGCCGATCAAGCTGGCACTGACGCAGGAACAGCGGGTGACCGACCAGATCATCGAACTGGCCAAGGCAGCCCGTGACGAGGGCGACTACCTCGGTGAGCAGTTCATGCAGTGGTTCCTCAAGGAACAGCTCGAAGAGGTCGCCACCGTTCGCACCCTGCAGACCGTCGCCCAGCGCTGCGACGGCAACCTGTTCGACCTCGAGGACTTCATCGCCAGGGAGATCGGCACGGCCGCAATGGCCGATGTGACGGCTCCGGCGGTTGCTGGTGGCAGCCTGTAGTTCCACCACACACAGCGGGCTCGACCGGATCTGATCCGGTCGAGCCCGCTGTTTGTGTCGGGTCCGGCTAGCGCAGGGTGACCTGACGTGCCCGGATGCCGTCACGGGACCGGCGTTGTTCGCTGGTCAGCTCTGCGTCCGAGGCCAGCGCCTCGTTGAGCAGCTCGTTGAACTTCTCCGCGCCTGCGGTCCACTCCTGGGCGTGCAGTTCGCGGTCGAGGTCGAACACCGGGACCAGCAGCCCGTGGGTACGGAACGAACCGGCGAAGCGCGATCCTTCACCCAGGGTGAGGCCACCGGCAGCGTGAACCCGCGCGAGTGCGGCCATCATCTCGTCTTCGTCCTCGGGGCGAACCCACCGCAGATGGGCGCGTTCACCGGCATCAACCCACCACGGGGCACCGACGAAATCGCCTTCCAGACGTGCGGTCGGCATGATCGCGGCGTTGGCCTGCTCGATCATCGCCTTGATCTGGGGAGCCGGGTCGGTCTGCCCCTCGATCCACCAGTTGAAGTCGTCGTGGACGGTGACCGTCAGCGACTTGGCCGGATCGAGCACCTCGACCAGCGATTTCGAATCGGCGGTGTCGACCTGCGAAAGCGAGTCGCCCGCAGCACTTTCCGTCGCCCACTGGATTGCCGCGGCGAGCGCATCGCCCGGTTCTTCGGGTTCGGGCTGGGTCTGCAACGCGACCAGGCCGATCGTCGCCGAATCCTCTTCACGGACCAGTGCGGGACCGGCACCGGGCAGAACCGTCACCAGCCGCACCGGATTGGGGCCCGCAGCGATCAGCGGCAGGTCGGCGGTCGCCGAGGCCACGAAGGAACGCAGCGCCACCAGGTCGCACTCGGCGGCGAGGCCGGCGAACGGACGTTGCACCGGCGCGGTCGTCTGCGATTGCCGCTCTTTCCGGGCTGCTACCCGCTCGGCGCGATTACTTCCCGGGCGTGGACCACTGCCACGTTTACTCTTCTTTGCCACGCCCCGAACTTACGCAGCGAGCCAACCCCGGACCCGGTCGGGGTAGTTGGTTGCGATCCAGCCGACGCCGAGGTCGGCGCAGAATGTGGCGTCCCGCCGTTCGTCGACGGTCCAGCAGTACGTGGCCCGGCCCGCGGCAGCCGCCCGATCGACGGCATCGGGGTGTTCCCGCAGCGTGGAGATCGACGGCCCGATGGCGGTGGCACCGACCGCGGTGGCCGCGCTGCCGCCGAGGAAGCGGGCGGTGTCGCCCAGCAGGACCGTGGGCAGCATCGGGGCGTTGCGGCGGATCCGCCACACCCCGGCAGTGGAGAACGAGATCACCACGGCCCGGCTGTGATCGGCCGATGCCGGACTGGCCACGCCGAACCGATGGAGCTCTGCCAGGAGCAACTGCTCGACCAGCCCACCGAAGCGCACCGGATGCTTGGTCTCGATGAACAGCCGCACCGGCCGCTTCCAGTCGAGCGTCAGCTCCAGCAGCTGGGGCAGGGTGAGGATCTCGGCCTTCTGACCCGAGCTGTGCCTCGCGCCGAAGTTGAACTCCCGGAGCTGGGCCAGGGTGAGTTCGCTGACCACACCGGAACCGTCGGAGGTGCGGTCGATCGTGCGGTCGTGCACGCAGACCAATTCGTGATCGGCCGTCAGCCGCACGTCGCATTCGAGTCCGTCGGCACCCTGCTCCAGCGCTAGTTCGTACGCCGCCACGGTGTGTTCGGGCAGGTGTCCCGAAGCACCCCGGTGCGCGACCACCGCAGGCTTCTCCTGACGGATCACCCTCGACGAGTCACTCATGCCGCGACCAGGAATCGCCTCGGAGCCGCGCTCGGTGCCTCTCGCGCGAAAAGCCGGGTGATCGTCCACCACAGCGCCACCGCGAACACCGCACTGAGCAGGTTGGAAACGATCACCAGCACAAGGGCATTCGACTGCCACACCAGTGTGTCGGCGAAGATCCGGATACCGACGCCGCTGATCACGAGCGCATTGACCAGCAGCCAGCCCGCCCACAACCACCACAGCCGTTTCCGGGTGTAGTCGGGCAGCAGGTCTTCGCGGCGATCGAGGAGCTCACGGAAGAATGCCAGCGGCTTGACCAGGTTCAGGATCGGGATCCAGCATCCCAGCATGATCTGCTCCGGTGAGCGGGGATCGCGCTGATCGTGCCGGGCATAGGCCGATCGCCGCTCGTCCATCAGCCAACCCGCGAGACCGACCAGGCACGCCACCATCAAGCCGACGGCGGCCACCCCGGTGGCGACCACCGTGGCCCGGGCCGACACGGCCATCGAATAGCCGATCGGAGCATCCAGGTTGATCACGAGCAGCACGTACAACCAGGTCTGGGCAATCGCCGCGAGGCCCAACACGATTGCGGAGGCGATGAGGAGTCGCGGCAATCTCGCCGCCATCCGTTCGATGTAGGTCTTCTGGGGTGCGACCGGTTCGGCCGGCGGGAGATCGACCAGCCCCCAGCCGGGGTTGTGGTCGTAATGCGGCGTCGGTGTGGGCTCGGCGGCAACCCGCCGGCGACGGGTTCGCGAATCCGCGGGGCGCGTCGCCACCCATTTCACATGCCGGCTCAGCCGGGGCCCCGGGCGCAGTGCCCCGCCGGCAGATGTCCGGGGAGGCACGTAGGTGTGATTGCGCTCGGCCTGCGTCATCGGGGCGCCAGGGGCCATCTGCGCGCGCGGAGTCGCTTCCTGACGCGCGATCCGGCCGTACGCGTCCAGCGGTGTCAGCGGACCGTTGCACCGGGGACACCGGGGCCGGTTTCGATCGTGGGGTCCGGCGATACGGCAGTTCGGGCAGTAGTCCCGCGCCGGTGGCGCTCCGCTGGGTCTGCTCACGGGGAGTTCCCCGGGTCGGGAATCGCTCCCCCTGCCCCCGATCCGTACTCCATCGGCCGGCCGGTCTGAGCCCAGGACATCATGCCCCCGGCGACGTTGACGCCCTCGTACCCGCGCTGCATCAGATAGCCGAGTACTCGTTCCGACCGACCACCCGCATGACAGATGACATAGAGATCGGCATCCATGTCGATTTCGTCGATGCGGCCGGGCACGTCCCCGAGGGGGATGTGCAGCGCACCGGGCACATGACCGTTGGCCCACTCATCGGGTTCACGAACGTCGAGCAGAACCCGAGTGGTCTCACCGACAAAATTGGCCGGCAGCTCGGACACAGGTACAGAGGGGATTTCCGACATACTCACCCGTCCATGTTGGCACGCACCGCGTCCGCGCGGCACAGGCTGAGACTTATCAACAAGTTATCCACAGGCCCTTCAGTTTTTTCAATTCCGTGCCGGATCCGGGTCGACGATTGAGCATTTGACATGTTATGCGTCCAGCTTCAACTCAAATTGTGACCCGCTTCACTTTCCGGCCACCTTTGTTGGAGACTTCTCCACAGTTTCCACAGCCTCATCCACAGGTTGAGTGTTGGTCGACACCGTCTGAACCAGCACATTAGGACATGCCTGTGGATAACTTTCGGTTTACGGCAGTTGGCTACTCACAGGTAATAGCCGACGTGGATCGTTTATCCACATCCCATCCGTCACACCAGCAACGAAGCCGAAGTGCGTTTTCGGCCGCCGGACCCGGGTCGCGATCTGGCGCTCTATAGCCCGAACCGCATCCATTGAGCCCGGCGCTCGACCGCTGCGATCGCACCGCCGACCAAGCCGTCGACGGCCTCCGCGCTCGCATGCGCCAACGCGCTGTCCGACGCGACGCCTCCGGTCAGTCGTGCCAGCAGCGGCTTGGGCGAGGCGATGATGTCCAGTTCGGCATCCGGGAAGCGTTCGGCCATGACCGACCGGAGGACGCCGATCCCGTCGACCAGTCCGACGTCGACCGCCCCACGGCCCACCCAGACGTCACCATTGAACAGTTCGGCGTCCGTTCCGACGAGCTTGGTGCCGCGCCGCTGCCGCACCCACGTGATGAAGGCGCCGTGGAGGTCTTCTTGCAGACTTCGCAACCAGGCGACGTCCTCGGCCTTCTCGGGAGTGAAGGGATCGAGCCGGGACTTGTTCTCACCGGCGGTGTGGACACGGCGCTCCACACCCACGCGGCCGATCAGCTCCTGCCAACCGAATCCACTCGAGACCACTCCGATCGACCCGACCATCGACGTGTGCGCGGCATAGATCTCGTCGGCGGCGCAGGCGATCCAATATCCACCCGAGGCCGCGATGTCCTCGCAGAACGCCAGAACGCGCACGCCCTTCTCCGACGACAACTGCCGGATCCGCTCGGCGATGTACTCCGACTGGGTCGGCGATCCACCCGGCGAATTGATGACCAGTACAACTGCTTTGAGTCGCTCTGTGTCGAAGGCCCGCTTCAGGTTGGATTCGAGATTGTCCGCGGTCAGACCGCTGCGGCCGGGTCCGACGCCACCGATCGGCCCTTCGAGGCGCACAACGGCAACCTTGTCGGCGTGCGCCTTGGCCATCTTGCGTGCGAGCTTCTTGAACGGACCCATCAGTCCACAATATGCGGACTCATCGGGCGCAATGAGCGAGCAACGCCGCCCAGAACCCGCCACACTGGCTTCTATGGCAGTCCGCTGGCTCTCCGCCTTCCTAGACTTCTCCCACGAGGACTTCAGCAATGAGGTGACGTTCTGGCGCGCAATCGCCGGCAGCACGGTCTCACCCGCCCGAGGTGCCCACCGCGAGTTCGCCTCGCTCGAACCGTTCAACGGCGACCCCCACTTACGGGTGCAGCGGGTCGACTCCGGCGACGGCGGCGTCCACCTCGACCTGCACGTGGACGACGTGTCCGAATCGGTGTCCCACGCGACCACACTCGGCGCCACCATCGTCTCGAAGAACCCCGAAGTCGTGGTCCTGCACTCGCCCGGCGGTTTCAGTTTCTGTCTGGTCCCCTGGCACGGAGAAAGTGAACGCTCCCGCCCGATCCGCTGGCCGGGCGACACGATCAGCATCATCGATCAGCTCTGTATCGATGTCCCGGCCGCCGGCTTCGATACCGAATGCGATTTCTGGGCTGCGCTGACCACGTGGCCGTGGCGGCAAGGGATATCGCCTGAATTCCGCAACCTGCGCCGGCCTCCCGAGATGCCGTTGCGAGTCCTGTTGCAGCGGGTCGGTTCCGATCACATCGGCGGCCATCTGGATCTGGCGAGCACTCACCCGGAAGAGGAGGTCGCCCGCCACGAAGGCTGGGGCGCGACTGTCGTCGAACACCACCGCTTCTGGACGGTGATGGCAGATCCGATCGGACGCCGATACTGCATCACCCACCGGAATCCGCGGTCGGGGAACCTCTCCGGATGACGCTCACGTCGCACGGCTGTGGGAGCAGAACAGATTCTGAACGCTGGGGCGTGGGCCCCACATCGTCGATCAGCCCTTCGGCACGGCGCGTCAGCTGTTGCAGAACGTGGTGAGTTGTTCGCGCTCGGCTTCGACCTCACGTTTGCCGGACGCCGGCACCTCGACCAGGTAGTCGACCTCGATGGCGGTGTTCTTGCCGTCCTTCACCGGCTTCCACGTCCCGGCGACCCGGCCGTCGACCAACACGAAACCGGGTGACCTTCCATTGGGCGTCGCCAATTTCGGGAAGACGTCGTCATCAACCACGCGCCGACGGTCCGGACCTTGTGAGACAACGATGTTGTCGAAGGGGGCCACCAGCCGGGCCGGGGAGGAGAGATCATCATCGGCCAGTGCCATCCCCTCGAGGTCGAACAGTTCCTCGCCGTCGGGACCGGTCAGCTTGCCCAGCTCCCAGTCGGCCTCCATCGCCTCGACGACGGGACGTAGACGCGTCATCCCGGCCCAGCTCTGCAACCCCTTGATCGTCGACGGGCCGAACCCGCGCAGGTAGAGCCTGATGAGATCCTTTATCGCCTCGTCCCCGGTCACCGCCGACTCGCCAGGGCCGCACCAGTCGTCGTAGAGGCTGTAGGTGGTGGTGGCCGAACCCTGCCACGTCCCGCGCGGCGGCACCTGGACCAGCGGCACCAGGCAGCGGACCACGCTGGTGAGTGATCCGGCGGTGGCATCCGGCCAGCGCTGCGCCAGACCCGCCGTCAGAGCCTTCACGGAAAGCTCTGTACCACTGAGTAATTCCCGGCCATACCGGGCGACCTCGTCGGGATCGACACCGGCCAGCTGCTTGACGTGATGGCCCCGCATCTCGGCGTCCATGGCCGCCTGGGCCAGCGGGCGCACCCAGCGAGCATCCTCGGCGTCCATCAGGAATACGGTGCTGCGCAACAGTGCCATCCGCACCACCTCGCGACCGATCATCAGCTCATCGAGGTCGGCCGGGTCGAAATCGGCTATCCGCGACCACAACCCGAAGAACGCGACCTTGGGATCCTGGGACTGCAGCCCCACACAGCGATCGAGTACGTCGAGCACATCCTCGTCAACGCGCTCCAGAAGATGCTGCCGCTGCAGGAGCGTGCGGTTCCACTGCCGCAAACTGATCGGTCCGGCCATGTTCTTGTGTCCGTCCCTATTTGGCTGTACCGGAGGCCCGGGCATCGGCCAGCTCGCCGAAGGTGGCGACCCGGGCATCGGAGCGCGCACCGGTCTCACCGATCTGCTTGTCCACCAGGATCACCTGCCCGATGAAGGGTTCGACGATACCGACCATACGGATCGGGGCGGCGATGATGAGCTGGAATCCGAACTGCTCGAATGCCCGCAACGACTGCGAACTGAAGGTCTCGTCGGACTTGCTGAACGCCTCGTCGAGCATCAGCGGCGCAAAGCCCGGACGGTGGTCCTCGCCATGCGAGAGCGAGAAGCTCAGCGCCGCAGCCAGACAGAATGCGACGAGCTTCTCCTGCTCGCCACCGGAGTTCGACGCGGTGTTGCGGTAGGTGTGCACCGGCGGTTCATCGGCTGCGGCGCCGGCCGCGAGCTCCTTGCCGTAGAACATGTAGCTGTTGCGGACGTCGAGGACGTTGTCGCACCAACGGCGGCTCTCGGCGTCGGTACCGGTGAGCCGGGCCACCAGATCACGGATGCGGTAGAACTGGCGGGCCAGCACCGCACCCTCCCCGCCCTTGGCAGCGGGGGCATCCCGGATCATCTGGTCCACGATCTTCGCGAACTCGCGCGACTCGTCGGTCGGGTTGTGCAGCTGGGCGATCTGCAGATAGGTGCCCTCGTTGAAGTCCACCCGGTGCAATCCCTGGTTGACCTCCGCGATACCGCGGGTGATCCGCTTGTTGGTGTCGGTGATCTCCTTGTACAGATTCGACACGGAATGGCTGATGTCCGTGGTGATCAGCTGCCGGAAGCGCTGCTGTGTGGATGCCAGACCGTGCTCAACGAGGCTGGTGTGGATGGACACCAGGTCGGCCGCGTAGTCGACGGTGGCACTCAGGTTCGCCGACGCCTCCGGCCATTCCCGCAGGAAGCCCTCGGCGGCCCGCACGATCTTGTTCTCCGCGCCGTCACGCTCGGCATTCGCCTTGCCGACAATGGCTTCGAGTTCGTTGCGCAGATCCGAACGCACCTCGCCGTAGTTGTCGAGGGTCAACGTCTTTCCGCCCGCAGACAGGGTCCCGGCGAGCACACCCGCGAGGTATTCACGGTCGGCATCGTCGAGTTTGTAGCTCTCGGCCTTGACCTGCTCGAACTCCGCGAACCAGCGATCCCAGTCAGATCCGATGTGCCCCAGCTGATCACCCAGCGCACCGACTCGGGCGACGGCCTCACGCCAGTCGGCGCGCGCGATCTCGACCTGCTCTTCGAGTTCGGCGAGGTCGACCCGGTTCTCGCGAACCCGGTCGATACGGGCATTCAACTCGTCGGCGTCCCGGCGCGACGACCACCAGTTGAGCTCGGCCCACGACGCATAACCGGCCAACGCGTCGGCGTTCTTCGCGCGTTCCCGGTTCTGCTCCAACAGATCTCGCTTGTCCTGGGCGGCCTGGCGCGCCTCGCGGTACACGGCTTCGAGGTGGTCGCGGGACTCTTCGAGCGCGGCGCGCTTGCCATCGGTGTTCGATCCGAGGATCCACTGGGTACGGTCCGACACCGATCTGCGGTCGTCTTTGCGGAAGCGGTCGCGACCGGACTTCACCAGCCCCTGCGGCGTCACCGCCAGCAGGTGGTTCTCGAGCTGGGCGGGCAGGTCGACACAGATGTGTTCGGCACTGTGCGCCACCACATTCGCCAGCCACGAACCGGCCCGATGCCGCCGGTCGACCAGGAGCTTCTCCGCCAGCGATCCCGGAACCGGCGTACTCGGCGACGACGCATTCTCTTGGTACACACGGTATTCGAGGACACCACCGATGTTGGTCCGGTTTACGAAGTCGCCGATGGTACGGCGATGGGTCTCCGGGACGAGCATCGTCATACCCAGGCCCCGCAGCACGCGTTCGGCGGCGCCGGCCCAGCGGTCCTTCTCGTCGGGGTCCACGTCGATGAGTTCGGCCGCAAAGGGCAGGTCTTCGGCCGGCACACCGGTGGCCTGTGCGATCCCGTCCCGCTGTGCCAGCACCTCGCGCGGCAGCAGTGACCGGCGGGTGTTGAGACTGGCCAGTTCTTCGACCACAGCCTCGAACGCACGGCGCGCATCGGTCTCGGCAGTAAAGAACGAATGCGCTGACGTGGCCAGGCGATCTGCCGATTCCATTGCTGCCCTTGCTATTTCCGGAGACCGCAACCTCAGCGCCGCGAACTCGTCCTGGTTCTCCGGTGTCTTCTCGCCGAGCCCACCCACCAGCGTGGCGTAGCGCTCGTACGCCCGGTTGCGCGCGGTCACTTGCTGCTCGAACGACTTCAGCTCGGATTCCAGCGTGGTCAGCTCGCCCTTTTCGGAGGTCAGCTGATCACGCAGCGATCCGTGGCGTTCTTCTCGTTCGTCGGCCAGGTTCTCCCAATTGGCCACCTCGTTGTCCAGGCGCATCCGGTCGGCGTCGATCCGGTCGAGGCGCTCTTGCAACAACGTCATCCGATGTTCGCGCATGAAACCGCGCATCGGTGGACCCAGCAACACCCCGGCCCGGGTGGTGGATTCCTCAGCGCTGCAATAGGTTTTCCACGCGTCCGGAATCGGGCGCAGTACCTGTTCCTGCGCATTCGCCCGCGCCGCGGCCTGATACGCCTCGTCGAGTTGGGTGAAGTTCTCCACCAACCGCTCGGCCTTGGCGTAGGTCTCCGGCCGATCGAGCATGTAGGTACGGATGAACAGGTTGAGGTCGCCGACGTTTTTCATCGCCTTGGCCTTGCCCATCAGCGACAGCGCCGCCGACGACTGCCCGATGCCCACGCGTCGACGCAGGGCCTCCTGATAGGCGCTCTGCACGTCGAAGCATTCGACAGTCGGGTTGGCCGTCCGGAAACGCCTGATGTCGAACCCGCTCTGGGCCCAGGCGTTGAGCGCCAGCAGATCCCAGTGTCCGTCATGCAGTTGGTACCAGGACCGCAGAGAGCTGCCGTCGGTACCCGATCCGGGGAACCATTTGATCGCCACCGCGGTGGTCGCGGATCCGGCGCCGTTGTCGTAGGTGGCCGCGATGGCCGACCAGGTGGCACCATCGGCCCGGAGGTACTGGACCTGCGACTGGTTGTAGCGATCGTCGTTCTCCGCCCACGCGCCGCGCACGTAGTCGGCCATCGAACGGGCCGCCTTCTTCGCGCCCTTGGCGGTGAGGTCGGCCGAGGCGTTGAACACCTGATCGTAGGTGGGCAGCAGGACCACCGAGTGGCCGTCCATCATCGACGACTTACCCGATCCCGACGGCCCGGTGAGCATCACACCACGCTCATCGATCGCGTAGTCCTTGTACCCGTCGAAGGTGCCCCAATTGACCAATTGGATTCTGGTCAAACGGAATTGGCCGATGTTGAGCGTGCGCTTGCCGGCGCGTTCTGGTCGAGCTCCGCCTTCGGCTTCGTCTCCGACGAGTGGAGCTGTTCGGGCTCCGGTCTCGTCGCGATCGACCGGACGAGCTCCGCCAGCGGTGTCGTCTTTCTCCAGGATCTCGGTCATGATGTGCGCTCCTGGTCATCGAGTTCGGTCAGATCGGTACCGGCCTCCTCATAGTCGCCGGCCAGACGTCGATACGCCTCGGTATACGCGGCCACCTGTTCGGGGCCGAGCAGCGACGCGATCACACCCAGCACCACATACCGGTCGGTGCCCGGCAGCGCCCGGATGATCTTGCGGGATTCGAGTTGGTTGATCGCGGCGTCGATACGTTTGACGAACCCGGCCTCGTCGGTGTCGGACACCGGCTTGTACGTGAGCATGTGGTCGATGATCTCGCCACGTTCGACGACCACCGACTCGTCGGCACTGGTCAGGTACTTCTGACGCAGGAACAATGCCAGCACTGATGCCGCCAGCGTCAGCGTCTGCGACCGCAGGATGTTGCGCTGCCGCGGATCGTTCTCCGAGACCTGCCTGGTGAACGCATACTTGTGTTCGCGATTGATCTCCAGCTGCAGGTTCAGCTCCGACAGCCTCGACCGGATGATCTCCTCGTTGATCTCGATGGTCTTCCAGTTGCGCGAGCGCACCGAAACATGTGCTGCGGCAACAAGTTCCTGCAACGCGTAACACACCGGAGCCGGCAGTGCCGACGTGTCGCCGTCGAAGCGTGCGTCGATCCTGGCCTCACTGATGCTGCCCACGGGCTCGGAGCCGTCGAATGCGAAGTGGGACAGGTCAACCGAAGGTGTTTCGAGCGCTTCGGGTGAGTCGACGAACAGGTCGTCGCCATCTTGTTCGGGGGCTTGATCTTCCGGTGTGGTCATCGACCTCTCCTGGTTGAACTGGGAGCGGATGCAGTCGGGGCAGGAGCGGCATCGGTGGGTTCGTCGAGCAAGTGCATCACCTCATGCGGCAACGCCGTGATCGGATCGGGCAGCGGACTGGTGAACCGGACTGCGGGCAAGTGGATTTCACGCAGACCGCGGGCGGTGTGCGCCAGTACGGTGACGGTGCTGGTGTTGTCGGTGGCACCGTGACGCTGGGCCAGTGACCAGATGCCGACGACGTCGCCGGTCCGGGCTTCGGGCAGCCGGGCCAGAACCTCGTCGATCCCGGCCGGACCGCCACCTAGAGCCACGTTCACGGCGTCGGTCAGAGAATGCCAATCGATCGACTCCACTCCCACCAGATCCGCCGGGTTGATGCTGATCTCACCGGCGGTGTCGGCCACCGTATCCGGCGACTCCACGATGCCGTCGTGAAAGATCAGTGCGCCAACAGAATTGGTGAACGCCGCACTCATCGGGACCTCCATACCCATGTCCCGGCCGGGACCGGCCTCGGCAAATGCGGCCATGGCGGCCCGCTGGGCATCGGCGATCTGGGCGCGGAGCGCACGGTAGTGTAGGAAGTCGCCGTCCTTGACGAAGGTGTTGATCCGCCGGTACACCTGCCCCCGCACCTCGTCGACTGTCTGGACCTCGTCCCACATCCGGTCGATGAAACCGGTCAGGGTGTCGAGAAGGTCGGGCGGCAGGTGCGGCAGGCCGGTCGCGATCCGCGCGATGCTGGACTCGAGATCCTCCCGCAGACGATGATCGGCGATCAGCGTGTAGAAGGTGTCGAATGCCTTGCCCTCGTCGGAATCGGCCAGGGCATCGTGCCCGTCGAACATGCGGTTGAGGACGTCCGCGTGCGACCCCTGCTCGGTGTCGACACCGGTGGTGAGGAGCGCCCTCGAGTTCTCGCGCATCTTCTCTCCGTAACCGATGATGTCGGCGGGCATCCGCTCGGCGAGCGAACTGACCATCCGGATATCGTCGAGTACCCGGCGCGTATCCACAGCCGGTATCGCGCCGGCCGCCAATTCGTCACGCCGCCTGGATAATTCGGCAATCTTCTGGTCGATGTCGCGAATGTGTTCGCCCGGGTCGGGGTCGATCGCGACCGCGATGTTCGACAACCGCGACATCACGAGTTCGAGGACGGTCTCGGTTGCCACCGTGCGGTTCTGCCGGACGGCCTGCACCTGCGCGATCGCCTGGGTCGCACCCCGGGTGAGTTGATAGCGCTCGATCGTCGAGTCGCTGTGCAGCGTGCGCGCCAGATAGCCGGCCCGCACCCACCGGTCGAGGAGATCCTCCGGCGTCGGCAGTTCCCAGCCCCGATCGGTCCAGTGACCGGCCAGGTCGTCGAGGTCCTTCTCCATACCGGCCGCGAGATGGTCACCGTCGACCTGGCCGTCGGCCAGTCGCGCCGCCATGATCGCCAGATAGGGCACCGCATTGCGGGAACGCAGGAGCCGCAGTGCGACGTCACTGTCGGCGTTGTCACCGTAGGCGGCATACAGCTGTGCGGCAGTCGGCCGTGCCATGTGTCCCCCTCGGTTCGGTCACGTCATGTGAGTCGGTTGCCCACGTCTTGGACGTGCGGCTACCCGCTCCGGTTGCCCGCAGGCGATGATAGTTGGCAGCGCGGTACACCGAATACCGCGCATGTCGGCGGACGCAACTACGGTCGAGCTCCGCTTCGCTTCGTCTCCCCACCTGGTCGAGCTCCGCTTCGCTTCGTCTCCGCCGCCTTCATCGGTAGATCTCCGAATAGAGCTTTTCGATCTCACCGACCGACGGAACCCGCGGATTATTGGCCGGGGAACCCGATTCGATCGCCTGCCGCGCCATCAGCGGGATCAGCTCGTCCCACCGCTGCGGTGCGATACCGCTCAGCGCCGGTGTCGGAACAGCCAGTTCCACCGACAACCTGGTCAGCTCGTCGACCAGCAGACCCGCCGCGCGCTGATCGGAGTCGGTCGCGGCGGCACAGCCGAGGGCCCGGGCGCAGTCTGCATACCGTTGCGTGGCCGAATCCAGCGAGAACCGGGTCACCGCGGGGAACAACATCGCGTTCGACAAGCCATGGGCGAGGTGGAAGTGGGCACCGATCGGCCGGCTCATGCCATGGACCAGCGCCACACTCGAGTTGGAGAAGGCGATGCCGGCATGCAGTGCCGCCTGCATCATCGCCGACCGGGCGTCGTGATCCGTGCCGTCGGCGTACACCCGCCGGAGGTGTCCACCGATCGCCGAGATCGCGCGCAGGCAGAAATCGTCGGAGAAGGTGTTGTTCTTGCGGCTGACGTAGGCCTCCACCGCATGGGTGAGCGCATCGATGCCCGTATCGGCGGTGAGCCGGGCCGGCATCGACAGCGTCAGTTCATAGTCGACGATCGCGGCGACCGGCAGGAACGCGCGCCCGATGCAGAGCATCTTCTCGTCGCTTTCGCTGTCGGTGATGATCGTGAACTGGGTGGCCTCCGAACCGCTACCCGCGGTGGTCGGCACCGCGACCACCGGAAGTCCGGGCGCATCGTTGCGCAGCGGCGCCTTGTAGTCGCGCATCGTGCCGCCGCGGACCGCCAGCAACGCCAGCGCCTTCGCCGTGTCCATCGGACTGCCACCGCCGAAACCGATCAGCAGGTCGGCACCGTGGTCACGGACCGCCCGCAAACCCGACTCGAGCGATGCGGTGGTCGGATCGGGAACGGTCCCGTCGAAGTAATCGGCGTCGAGGCCGGCCGCCGCCAGCGACTGCACCAACCGTTCGGGCGCACCCCCCGAAGCCAGGAAACCGTCCGTGATGAGCAGAGGCCGGGCAGACCCGAGCCCGATGACCACATCGGGCAGTTGATCGATCGCCCCGGCCCCGATACGGATCTCTCGCGGCAACGCGATGGAGCTGATCATCGGGCAATCCTAACCACCCACGCTCCGGGCATCCCCGGATAACAACATGGATGGCGAATTCCCGGTTGGGGTTGAGTCGCGGGGTCAGACGTGGTTGGCTGACGACACAAGCACCCTGTGATCGCAGTCACGCCGGGTGTATTCGCAGATCGTTCAAGGCAGGAGTCTGGGTGGCATCCTCGACCAGAACAGGCAGCGACGCCAGGATCTTCGAGCGCCGCCGCAAGTCATGGCCGGGATCGGAACCCATCAATGTCGCGACGAGATGCATCACCACCAGCATCAGCATCGTCGCACTTCTGGCAATTTTGCTCGTCGTGATCTTTTTCGCCTAGCTGCCGGTCGAGAGCCCGCACAGCACCCGAATCGAACGCCTCGAACCTCAACTCGGCTTGAGGTGCATTCGGGGTGCGGTATTGCACATCCCCACCGCCTACGTAAGGGTAGAAGGGCGCCCATTTGGGTAATCCCCAAAATGCCCAGCGCACAAGGACAAATAGCGGGGGCGATCGGTCCCCACATAGTGAGAGGAACATCGTGTCTGAATACACCTTGCCGGAACTGGACTACGACTACGCGGCTCTCGAGCCGCACATCTCCGGCAGGATCATGGAGCTGCATCACAGCAAGCACCATGCGACCTACGTAAAGGGACTCAACACCACCCTCGAGAAGCTGGCCGAGGCCCGCGAAGACGGCACCATCGCAGACAAGGTCGCCGGCCTGTCGAAGACGCTGGCTTTCCACCTCGGTGGCCACACCAACCACTCCATCTTCTGGAAGAACCTGTCGCCCAACGGTGGCGACAAGCCCGAAGGTGAGCTGGCGGCAGCCATCGACGACCAGTTCGGCAGCTTCGACAAGTTCCACGCTCATTTCAGTGCTGCCGCCGTCACACTTCAGGGCAGTGGGTGGGCCATCCTGGCGTACGACGCGGTCATCGGCCAGCTCGTGATCCTGCAGCTCACGGACCAGAGCGGGAACATCCCACCGTCACAGGTCCCGATCGTGCTGCTCGACATGTGGGAGCACGCCTTCTACCTCGACTACCAGAACGTCAAGCCCGATTACGTCAAGGCCTGGTGGAACATCGTCAACTGGGCAGACGCCGCTGAGCGTTTCGCCAAGGCGACGGCTTAACCCAACGATCCGGCAGTACCTGCCGGCCAGTCCTATCCGAACGGCGGCCTCCTCACCCAGGGGATGGTCGCCGTTTGTGCACCCATGACCCGAAACTTCGTGTTAACCCTTGCGTTTAGCACTCGAGTCGGCTTGTGTGCCAACCGTTTACCAGGCATGCTGCGATGACAGTGGAAAAAGCCCGCCACGCCGCCCCCAGTTCGGGGTCGGCGACACGGTCCGGTCATCGGCGACCCAACCACAGTGACAGTCACTTCCGGCAACAGGAGGTCACCAATGAACGAGGACGCCACCGGCCACGATTCACCGCGGTCCGGACTGAAACCGATAGGGCTCACACCCTTTCACCACGACGGGGAACTGCGCGGCATCCTGATCTCCGGGCGCTGGCCCGACACCACCCTGGAATGGACCCAGACCCTGGTCGCGTCGGTCCGTATCGCGTGCCGGCCCGGATTTCTGCGGACGACAACCGTTTTCAGCGTGATCGAGGACCGGCCCGAAGCCTGCGATCCCGACACCGTCGGTTTGATGCTCGCGGTGGGCAGTGTGTTCGACAACAACTTCGCCGAAACCCGGCATTTCACGACACCGCCGCCGGCGCTGTTCATGCTGCATCCCCCGTCGGAGACCACCCCGTCGCTGCCGGAATGCTCGGACGTCGCGTCGGGTTGTGTCCTCTTGCCCGGACTCCCCGAACTCGGCCTCGAACATCGCGCCGGCTGGGCCGAGGCGGAGGCCGACGGGACCGTGGTGACGATGCGAAATCAGATCGGCGTGGACCTCGGCACCGACCCCGACACGGCGGTTCTGGCGATGTTGCTGGCGGCCTGAACCGGGCCCGATCACCGGGTCCGTGCACGTCAGGCGCCCGAGGATCGCCGACACCCGGGACGACGGGTTAGGGAAACCTAAGATTCGGGTGACCTAACTTTTAAAAAAGGGTCCCCTACCTGCACAAATACGGCGATGCAATCAGTTGCATTAAAGTTGGAATGTCGTTTACCTTGGCTAAGTGATAACCGCATTCCTGGTCAGCTTCGGCGTGATCTTCGTGGCCGAACTCGGCGACAAGTCACAACTGATGGCGATGACCTACGCACTCAAGTACCGCTGGTGGACCGTTCTGCTCGGTATCACCATCGCGACGACCCTGGTGCATGCCGTGTCCGTGGCAGTCGGCCATTTCCTCGGCCTGTCCATCCCGTCCGACCTTCTCACGATCGTGGGCGGCCTCGCGATGCTGGTCTTCGGATTCTGGACCATCCGCGGCGACAGTCTCGACGACGATGAGTCGTCCAAGGCAGACCGCGTCAACAAATCGGTGTTGTTCGCGGTCATCGCGTCGTTCTTCCTCGCCGAACTCGGCGACAAGACGATGCTCGCGACCATCACCCTCGCGACCGACAACAACTGGCTCGCTGTGTGGATCGGTTCGACAATCGGTATGGTCGCCGCCGACGCCCTCGCCATCGGCGTGGGTGCAATGCTGGGCAAGCGACTGCCGGAGAAAACCATCGCCTACGGCGCAGCCGGTCTGTTCTTCTTCTTCGCCGCCTGGCTGACCATCGATGGCCTGGTCGCCGCCGATGACCTCGTCACCACCGTCGCAACGATCAGTGTTGTCGCTGTCATCACCGTGGTCGGGACCTGGTTGATCAGGGCCCGCCGCGAGGAGGCCCGGGCAATGGCCCTCGAGGCCGAGGATGTAGCCGATTTAACTATCGCGAAAGTCGCTGACTAGGGTGTAGCCCGTGCGGGGTCTCTGACGTTCCCCGCGGACACTTTAAGAAGGGACGGCATCAAGTCGTGGAGATCTCAGGATCAGCAGTATTGGTCACCGGTGGAGCCTCAGGTCTGGGTGCGGCCACCGCCAAGTATTTCGCCGATGCGGGCGCAGTCGTCTTCGGGCTGGATCTGCAGCCGTCGATTGACAAGGCCGAGCCGGTCGAGGGTGTCACCCTCCTGGCCGCCGATGTGACCAGCGAGGCCGATGTCGAAGCCGCTCTCGACACCATCAAGGAGTCCGGTGCCCCGCTGCGCGTTGCCGTGAACTGCGCCGGAGTCGGCTGGGCCAGCCGCATCCTGACCAAGAAGGGTGCACACGAGCTCGATCTCTTCCGCAAGGTCATCGAGATCAACCTGGTCGGCACGTTCAACGTGATGCGCCTGGCCGCCAACCGCATGCAGTCCCAGGACGCGGTCGACGAGAACGATCAGCGCGGCGTCATCATCAACACCGCGTCCGTGGCTGCCTTCGAAGGTCAGATCGGACAGATCGCCTACACCGCTTCCAAGGGTGGCGTGCACGCGATGACCATCACCGCAGCACGTGACCTCGCCCAGGTCGGCGTGCGTGTGTGCACCATTGCCCCCGGCACCATCAACACCCCGATGCTCGACGGCATCACGCCGGAGTTCAAGAAGACGCTGGAAGCCGGGATCCCGTTCCCGAAGCGTCTCGGCGACCCGCAGGACTACGCCAAGCTCGCGGCGTTCATCGTCGACCACGATTACCTCAACGGCGAGACCATCCGGATGGACGGCGCGCTGCGGATGGCTCCGCGCTAGCGAGTATCCCCCGCACCAACCAGTATTTCCGCACCAACCAGAAAGCCGGGTCCTTCAGAGGGCCCGGCTTTCTCGGCTCGAGGCCGCGCTGCGCCGCAGCGTGGACGGGACGGGCAGTCCGCGGCCCAATTCCCGCGAGAGGCGGAGGAGCGGCTCGGCGTCCGCGTCGAGGTCGTCGGCGACACCGCTGAGCACCGCCCGGACGGCACCGGACGAACCACCGGTCTCCCGGTAGGTGTCGACGGCCTCGCGCATGAGGCCGGCCTGTTCGGCGAGAGGCCGGCTGTCGAAGTCGTCCGGCAGATACGGACTCAGCTGCAGAACGGCGTCCCGGACCTCGATGACACGGCGCTGATACATGAGATTGACCGACCCCTCCACGCTGTCACCGCTGCGTGGGGGCAGAACAACCTCGGGAAGCGCCGAGGTGGTCAGCTCCCACAGTGGTTCCAGTTCCCGATAGTGGCGACGATGGCGGATGTCGTGGCGGAGCTTTCGCCAGCGGGCCCGCAGCATCGGGTAGGAGATCCCCAACAGGAAGAGCACAGCGCCGATCGACGAGACGACGGTGGCGATCTTCAGCAAGATCGGAAGGCTGAACAGATTCAGCCCGGCAGACACCACGAATAGCGTCTGGATGAGTGAGCCGATGCCCACCATCGCCAGCCCGGCCTGCAAGGTGATCAGCGAGTGCCGCAGATAGCCGTCGGCCAGACCGACGTAGCGGCCGATCGACAGGACGCAGGCACCCAGCGCGTAGATGAGATAGGTGCCGGCGATGACAAAGAACAATGCGAAACCGACGTGCTGGACGGTCCACTCCGACACACTCCTGGTCCGCAGCGGAGTCGGGGTCGCCAACATGGCCACATTGAGCCCGATCATCGCGATCACCAGCGGTATCGCTTCCATCCCGGCCCGGCGCTGACGGCCTTCCTCAGCGGATCCGAAGAAAAAGACGACGACCAGGGCGGCGACGCCGATCGCCAGCAGGCAGTAGAAGAACACTCGGCCGGCGCCGGTGAAGAGGGTCGTGTCGAGCCGCTCGCGGACATGCGGATTGGTGACGACGAACGCGAGGGTCATGGTGGCGACGGCCACGGTCATCGCAAGTGGTTGCAGACCGGCACGCTCACGTCGGATGCGATCGACACGCCAGCACAGTGCAACGGCAAAGAACACCATCGCAGCGGCGTTGACCACACCTACAACCATCCCGAATGCCCTCCGAGCACGCTCTGAATACCTCGCAACCCACCATGTTCAGCCGATCGTCCAACACCCTGCACAGCTTTGGCCGCCCATTCCCTGATGATCGTGGCCAACATCTCTGCTTCCCACTCACGGTCATCCGAGTAGCAGGTTCGACTCAGTGCTTCTTGCATGGGTTGCTCGTCGCCGTCGGTCGGCCCACCGGCCAGCATCGAGGGATCGGAACCCAGGATCTGGTGACCGGCGATCAGATGACCGAACTCGTGGATGACGATCTGGTCGCGGTGGAGCCTGGTGGTACTGGCCTGATAGAAGAAGTAGTCGGCGTCCTCCGCCATCAGCCAGACCCCGTTGGGCATACCGGCCGGCAGCGGGTGCGCGATGATCTTGATCGCGCGTCCGCGCTTCTCGCCGTACAGCCGGCACAGCTGTTCTGCATCAAGGGGCAGGTCAAGGTCGAGATCAGCGAGTTCGCGACGACACAACGCCCGCAGGGCTCTTTCGGACTGCATGCGCAGTGACGCTACCGCCCGGAACTAGTCGGCGGCTTCGTGCCTCTCGACCACACGAAGTCCGGAATGCCCGTGTCCGAGTTCAGGTTCCGAGGACTTGAGGAGATCCGGGGGATCGGCGGGCAGGCCCTGCTGAACACGCAGCACCTTGATCAGCTCGTTGACCACGGTGACCGAGTCGCTCGACAACCCGGCGAGACGGAAGGCCGCCAGCTGCACGTTGGTGTCGGCCTGCAGGCGCATGAGGTCGATCTGGTCGCGGGTGCGCTGTGCGGCACGGTCTTCGAGGAAGTAGTGGACGTCCACGCCAAATGCTGCCGAGATGCCCTCGACCGTGCGGAAAGACGGCGACTTGGCCTTGCCCGACCGCAGCTGGCTCAAGTACGACTCGCCCAGGCGGAATCCGAGTTCAGTGGATCGATTCGCGATGGCCTTGGCGCTGTACGCGCGACCGTTGGGACCAGGCACCGTCCGGAACAGCTCTTCGAGGCGCCGAGCGAACAGTCCCGGATCGAACGTCGTCTCGGGATCAATCGGTTCCAAGTTGTCAGTCATTCCATGCTCCACACGCATCAAAGGTGTCTCTCAGTGAGGCCGGTCGCGCAGCACGAACGGCTAGCAGACGGGGAAATTCACTACGCCGTACGGCCTGTTTGCCATATGGTAGCTTACTGCAAAATTGCTACCGATCACGTTCAGGCGCTCCGGGTGGCGCATAATTTTTCCCGGTGGGCGGAGTCGCCGTTGACTTGCCCACCTGAATAAACCGTGAACAGAAGAAAAATTCAATAGCTGTTCTGTTGTTGCCTACCCGGAGGATTGATGTCGAAGCACCGCGCGCCCCGCGTGAGGACCCCGCGGTGGTCGGCGTTTGTCGGCGCAATTGTTCTGACAATCGGCGGAATTGCACTGTTGCTGACCAACACATCGGCTTCGGCGCACTGTTCTTCGGCGTCGGTGCAGTGCGGGCATCACAGCTCACCGACCCAGACCACCAAAACCGGGCAGTACGACTACGGGGACCCGGACGACACCGAAGATCCCGAGACCCCGACAACCCCGTCGACGACAACGCGGACGAGGGTCCCGGCTCCCACCTACAACCCGGCACCCGCCGGCGGCACCGGAGGCACGTCATCCGGTGAGAGCTCGCCGAAAACCGCGACCCGGCCACCGGGCGATCTCCCGACGCAGAAGACACCGACCACGTCGGACACTCCCGACGATGCGGGACTCGCTCCGGTCCTCCCGCCGTCAGACAGCGGGACAGGCGGCGGTTCCACCGGAGGCGGCGGCGCTGCGGTCGAATCGGTGCCGACGGTCGAGCCGGCGACGAGCAACCCTGCGCCTGCCGCGGAGGCCCGTCAGAATCAGCAGCCGCCCGTAGTAAACATCGCACCCGCAGTCATCGCCATCGATCCGGTGTCGAACCCCTCGCAATGCCTCCTGGGCTCCGGCGATACCGGTGGATGCTTCGGTGCTGATACCGCCCGGGATCTCGCGCCGGGCGGACTGCTCGTCCTCGGTGCGTTGGCCCTCCTGGGAAGTGGCTCGTTCCTCGAATCACTGCGCGGTTCGCTACGGAGCTGACCGGCCGCTTACGGGTGAGCCGGCGGGTCAGGGTCAGCTGCCGGTCTGATGCAACGGCACCGGGAGGTCCGAGCCCAGCGGAATGTGCTGAGCCCCTCCGTCCATCCACTCACGCAGCGCCTTGGTGGCACGCACGTCGTCCTCGTTGTATTCCAGCAACCGCACGCGCTGGGTGTGATCGATGTCGTCGCCGTCGAGCCCGACCGCCCGCCGATACCACTGCATCGACGCCTCACCGCCGGCTTCGTCATCGCGCCACCCGAAGCCCGCGTGCGGTGCGACCTTTTTGAGGCCTTTTCCCTCAGGACTGAGGAAATTCCGGCTGACCGCCTCGTAGATATCCACCCAATGCCCGGAATTGATGAACTCGTTCACCTCGTCGCCGGTGGGTATGCCCGGATATCCGGCGAACCGGTCGGCAGAGCCCAGGAGCCATCTGTTTTCCGCTTGTTGCGAATAACAATATGCAGCGAATGTTTTACCATCGGCAATAGCCGAATTCTTTTCCGACATCAGCCAGCCCCAGAACTCCGCGAAGGATCGCGCCTCGTCCTCCGTCGGCAACGGCGTCCAGGTGACGAACGGGATGTAGCGCACCGGGCGTTGTGGATCGGTGTTGTCGGTGAGGAGCGTGCCCCACAGGTACGCACCGTCGTCCTGATAGCTCTCCATGTCGATGTCGACCTCGACATCGGCCCGCGCCACCTCGACATCACGCACCCGGCGAATCAGCTTCACGTTCGCGAGGTACGCCCGGGCCAGGAGGATGGGATCGTCCAGATTCGACAACCCCTCGGGCAACGGACCGTCGTATCCCGCGAGTTCGTCGATGGTCCGCACCCCGACCGTCGCGAGCATCTGTGTGAGATTCCCGTTGACCACCAGACTCACGTCGTGGGCCTGCTCGAGCTCGGGGCCGCAGGCGCTCCACCACGAGCAGCCTCGGCACTCCCCGATCCTCGACGGCGCGGTGGGCACCCGGCCGCGGGCGATTCCCAGCCGGCGGGTCAGCAGGTCGTCGTAGCGGACGAGCGCGTCGGTGAGATCGTGCACAACCATCGCGGTCGGGTCGAGGCCGATCACACCACCGGCCGGTGTGGCCGCCGCCGCGCCGAGGGTCTGCAACATCCGGTACAGGTGCGCCAGGCGGGTGGTGTCCCGCGCATTGCTGCGCACCTTGCGGGTCTCGTCCAGTGACGGCTGCCAGGTCCAGACCGGGCTGGTCACTGCACCCGAACCCGGATCGAACGATTTGTGATTGACCACGATGACCGGCACAAAGCCCGAATCCAGCTTGATCAGCAGCTCTGCCCAGCCGCGGCGGCCCGCTTCGGGGTCGTCGGGCAGGGTGGCGCCCCAGATCCACTTGGCGCCCGCATTCATCGCAGAGACAGTGGCCTTCGCCCGCGCACGCGTCGTCCGGCCTTGACTGACATCGGCCCAGCGATTCAGCTCATCAGAGTGGAGGCCGTGCAACATGTCCCGGACGCGTTCTCGATGGTCGTTGGCCGCTTCTTTACGCAGAGCGACCGACGGGTCGTCAGGGACCGGCGCCACCTTCGGATAAAGGGAATCGCGGGCGAGCCGATGCTCGCACCCACTCAGATCGCGGGGACTGAGCAGCGGGGGTCTTTTCGGGCCAGATGGCACCGATGAACGAATTGCCATCCACATCATCCTCCCGTGCGCGTCAGCCGTGTGTCCGCCGGACCCACGCTATGTAATGCTTGTACCGCACCTGCACGACAATTGTGCAGGCCGCTTCGATGGCGACGAGGCGGGTGGTCACTACGAGAGGGTCTCACCGTATGGGTCTGTTCAAGTCCGGACGCACCAGTCGGGCACAGCGCAAAGCTCAGGCCAAGGCCCTCAAGGCGAAAGCCAAACTCGAAGCGCGCCTCGAGGA
Organism: Nocardia sp. 348MFTsu5.1; assembly: GCF_000383535.1. Taxonomy (NCBI): domain Bacteria; kingdom Bacillati; phylum Actinomycetota; class Actinomycetes; order Mycobacteriales; family Nocardiaceae; genus Nocardia; species Nocardia sp. 348MFTsu5.1. The sequence continues at coordinate 106,699 of NZ_KB911512.1, read as the reverse complement.
CAAGTCCGGACGGAAGTTCGTCAAGGACGAGCTCAAGCAACAGCGCAAGCTCGCCGAGAAATCACTGAAGTCCCGGTCGAAGTCTGAGAAGAACGCGGCCAAGCTGGCCAAAGAGACCAATTCGACCAACCTGAAGATCGCCAAGGCGAACGCAAAGGCAGTAGCCGACGGCAAACTGCTGTCGCCTGTGCGAGTCAAGCGCTACCTGTCGGTCGCCAAGATCCTGTCGCCCGTCCTCGTGCCGTTGGCCTACCGGGCGAGCACTGCGGCCCGAGAACAGATCAACCGCATCCAGGCAGACCGTTTCGGGGTACCGGTCACCGAACTCAACAAGTACAGCGGCCATGGCGCGGCACTGTCGGCCCGGATCGCCGGTGCCAACGAATCGCTGCAGACGCTGACCGCCAAGCACCCCGCGGACGCCGAAACCAAGACATTCACGACGATCATGAACCAGCGTCTGTCCGACCTCTCGACCGCCGTCTCCGCTGCCGAGACCATGCCCGCCTCACGCCGGCGTCGGGCGCACACGGCCATCTCTCGTGAACTCGAGGCGATCGACGCCGATCTACTGGCACGACTCGGAGTACGCCCCTGACCGGTCTGGCAGTCGCTCTCACCGCACCGGCGTTGGCGGTTGCCGCCCACGGTGTGGCGTCGGGCCATCTCCCGGACACCACCGGACTGCTTCTGCTGATGCTGCTCGGCGTCGCCGCCGGCGCCTTGGGCAGGCAACTGACCACTGCAGCCGGGTTCCTGACGTTGCTCACCGGCACGCAGGTCGTCGCACACGTGTCGCTGACCGTGACCGCAGCGCCGATGGCGATGCCACATCAGAGCAACACCAGCATCATGCTCATCACGCACCTCATTGCAATACCGTTGTGCGCCTTGCTGATATCCGGTGCCGGCCGCCTCTACGAGGTGATCACTTCGGTGCTGCGGGCACTGCAGGTCCTGATCGGTGCACCGGTCACGGACCGCAATCGGCCCGGCACACAACACACTCCGGCTCCTGAACCACTGATCACCCTGATCGCCCTCGGCGGTACCGGGGTTCGAGGTCCACCGGCGAACTGATTCCATTCGCCGTTTCACCACCCGTCGCCCGAGTCGGGTGGTCACACCTCATTTTCTTTCGAAGGAATCACGCATGTCTTCATTTTCCCGGCGCGCCCGTCTCATCGGTACCGGTATCGCTGCAACAGCTCTCGTCGGCACCGGCACTCTGCTCGGCGTCGGATCCGCGTCGGCCCACGTGACCGCGGTCGGCCCCGACCTGACCCAGGGCGGCTACGGCGTCGTCACGTTCCGGGTCCCGAACGAATCCGACACCGCCAACACCGTCTCGGTGAGCGTGACCCTGCCCAACCTGAAATCTGCCCGCACCGAGCCGATTCCGGGATGGACCGCCGAGATCACCAAGGACGCCACCACCGAAGAGGCCACGTCGGTGACCTGGCGGGCAGCGGACGGCAATCCGGGCATCAAGCCCGGCGAATTCGTCCAGTTCCCATTGTCGGTGGGTCCGCTTCCCGAGCAGGAAACCGTCGAATTCCCCACCATCCAAACCTATTCGGATGGCGAGGTCGCGGCCTGGGATCAGGCCACCGTCGAAGGTGAACCCGAGCCCGACAAGCCGGCACCGACGGTGACCCTCGGCGCCGAATCCGCCGACGGCCATGGACACGACGGTTCGACCGCTGCCGAGGACGGCAGCGCGCAATCCGACGATTCCGACGACGACAACACCGCACTGTGGCTCGGTGGCATCGGAGTCGCATTGGGCGCGTTGGGTGTCGGCATCGGCACCGGCGCATTACTGCGCGCGCGACGATGAGGCGGATCGCACTCGCCCTCAGTGCACTGCTCCTCGCGGTGCTGGCCGGTTTCGCCACCGCACCGGTCGCATCGGCGCACGCCAGCTTGGTCAGCTCGGATCCCGCCGACGGTGCATCGCTGGCGGTCGGACCGGTGGCGGTGACCCTCACCTTCAACGAACCGATGCAGGAGAGCTTCCCCGCGTTGACCGTGGTGGGTCCGGACGGTCACTACTGGCAGTCCGGGGCACCCACGGTCACCGGACGCACGATGAGTGCACCGGTTTCGGAACTCGGGCCCGTCGGCGAATACGCGATCAACTACCGCGTGACGTCGGCTGACGGCCATCCGGTGGAGGGTCGGCTGACCTTCACCCTGACCGCCGAGGGTCAGGGCACGCCCGGCGCCGCGGTCGACGACAACGATTCGTCATCCTCGGGGCTCCCCGTGTGGCCGTTCATCGTCGGCGCGGTGGTCCTGTTCATCGGCGGTCTGGCGTTCGCGCTTCGGCCGCTGCGCAAGAAGTAGGAAATGTGACTGCGGGTACGGCGCGACGCGAGTGGTTGCTCGGCGCCGTACCCGCAGCCTGCATCGGGGTGCTGATCACGTGGGTGTTGGCCCACCCGGCCGGACCGGGCCCGGGCGCGTTCACGCACGCCGTCGCACTGCTGTCCGCGATGACCGTCCTCGGACTGGCCGGGCTTCGTCTGCTCGGCGCGGATCCCGCCGATCCCGGCGTGCTGCGACTCATGGCCATCGCGGCCGGGGTGTGGACCATCACGTCGCTGATCTCGTCGTGGCTGGCCGCCGCCGAGCGCGTGGGGCAGTCCGCGACGACCATCGGGGTCGACGATTTTGTTCGGGCCGGCGGCACCGCTCCGGCGATCATCGGCGTCGGCTGCGGGCTCGGAATCTGTGTTGCGGCGCTCATCTGGATCCGACGGCCGCAACTCGTCGCACCCGAGGCCGCGGCGGCAGTGGCCGCCCTCGGTCTGGTCATCGAGCCGATCACCGGACACCTCCGACAACAGAACGGCGGGGTGGTCGCGGTGGCCATCCATGTGCTGGCCGCAGCGTGGTGGTGTGGTGCCCTGATCGCGCTGGCACTGACCGCCCGTGGCCGGAAGGCCTGGGCGCTCGGTCTACCCAGGTTCTCTCGTCAGGCGCAGTGGTGTGTGCTCGCCCTGTTGCTCAGCGGTGTGGTGGCCGCGGTCCTGGAGCTCGATCCGTTCTCCGCACTCTGGACAACCGGCTACGGACGAATCCTGGTCGCGAAATCGATCGGATTGGTGATCCTGCTGACCTCGGCCATCTATCTCCGTCGACGTTGGCTGCCGGTCGCCACGAGCCACCGGTTCCCTGAAACCTCTTCTCTCCGTTTCGCTGTCGCGGAGGTGCTACTCATGGCCGTGGTGATCGGACTGGCCTCCGGACTGGGTGCCACCGCACCCAACTGAGCCGAGCGTGCGCCGGACAGGCATGATTGTCGGCACGCACCCGCCGACGGCGCGGAGGCCCCAGCCACCGCTGAAACCCCCCGTCCGCCTGATCCTGCGAAGGAGCGACGCCGCATGGCCGACCCGGATCCACAGCCCGCATCCGAGCAGCAGCCGGGCGGTGTCCCCGAGTCACCGAACGGTCCGCCGGAGACCCCGCCGGAAGCCAAGAAGACTCCCGCCAAAAAGGCTGCTCCGCGGAAGGCGCCGGCGAAGAAAGCCGCCGCCAAGAAAGCTCCGGCGAAAAAGGTTCCGGCCAAGAAGGTGGCAGCAAAAAAGGCTTCATCCCAGAAGGCCGCGCCCCAGAAGCCTCCCGTCAGGCGCGGCCCCGACAAGCCCCGCAACACTGCCCCACCGAAGTCGACCCCGGCCCAGGCCGTGGCCGCCAACGGGCCGGCCGAACCCCCCGCAACAGTCCCGCAGACCGAGACCCCGGTGACGACTCCGGTCACTGTTCCGGCGGATCAACCATCGCGGTTCACCGCACTCAAACAGACCGAACCGACCCCACTTCCGGCTGCCAACCGCTCGTCGCCGGGCAAGTGGCTGGTGTGGTTGGTCGCCGCCGTCTTGGCAGTTGTCGTCGTGATCCGTCGCCGCCGCGGCAACTCCTGACCGCCGACCGTGCCAAACCGACCGCCCAGCACCGCCGAGCGGGCCGAACCGACCGCCCAGCGTGCCTCAATCACCGCCGAGCGTGCCTTCGTTACCGCCGACCGTGCCAAACCGACCGCCCAGCGGGCCTCAATCACCGCCGAGCGGGCCCTCGTTACCGCCGACCGGGCCAAAGATGCACGCGTCGATCGGGACTCGTCCATGTTTCGGCCCGGTCGACGGTCATAACGGCCCGGTCATCAACGGCTGGTTCGGCACGGTCGACGGCCGGTTCGGCACGGTCAACGGCCGGTTCGGCACGGTCGACGGCCGGTTCGCACGGTCAACGGCCGGTTCGGCACGGTCAACGGCCGGTTCGGCACGGTCAACGGCCGGTTCGGCACGGTCAACGGCCGGTTCGGCACGGTCAACGGCCGGTTCGGCACGGTCAACGGCCGGTTCGGCACGGTCGACGGTGGTTGGTCAGCGGCCGGGCAGGAACTTCAGTGACTTGATGAACATCGGGACGATCCGCATGAACACCGAACGCGGCACGCCCTTGATGCCACCGAGGCCGATGATGCGTTGCTCGGCAACCGTCTGCGGTTCGGTGTATTTGAGGAGCCCCTCGACACCGTGGCGGCGTCCGACCCCGGACATCCCCATGCCACCCATCGGCGCGGCCGTCGATCCCCACGCAGCTGCGTAACCCTCGTTGATGTTGACGGTTCCGGCGCGAAGTTCGGAGGCAATCTTTCGAGCCTCCTCCGACGATCCCGCAAAAACGCTTGCGTTCAAACCGTATTCGGTGTCATTTGCGCGTTTGATCGCCTCGTCCACCGAGTCGACGGGGTAGATCGACACCAACGGACCGAATGTCTCGGCGGCATAGCAGTCCATACCGTCTTCGACACCCGCGAGAACCGTCGGCTCGTAGAAAAACGGACCTAGGTCTCCTCGCCGCTTGCCGCCGGCCAGGACGACGGCCCCCTTGGCCTTCGCGTCTTCGACGTGCGCCTCGATGGCGTCGACCTGGGCGGCCGAGGCCAGCGATCCCATCTCGGTGGAGAAGTCGTACGCGCCGCCGAGGGTCATCGCCGCAACCCGTTTTGCGAACTTCGCGGAGAAGTCGGCGGCCACCGGATTCTCGACATAGATGCGTTCGATCGAGATGCAGAGCTGCCCCGAATTGGAGTACGACGCGCGCACCGCACCCTCGACCGCTTTGTCGACATCGGCGGATTTGGTGATGATCATCGGGTTCTTGCCACCGAGTTCGGCCGAGAATCCGATCAGCCGGCGGCCGGCCTGTTCGGCGAGCCGGGCTCCGGTGGCCGAGGATCCGGTGAACATCAGGTAGTCGGCCTGAGCCACGATCGCCTGACCGACCACCGAACCCGGTCCGGGCACCACAGCGAACAGCTCACGCGGGAGACCGGCCCGATACAGCAGTTCGACCACGGCGAGCGCGCAGTAGGGCGTCTGGCTGTCGGGCTTGAGGACCACGCCGTTGCCGGCCATCAGCGCCGCGAGTCCGTCGGACACCGCCAGTGTCATCGGATAGTTCCACGGCGAGATCACCCCGACCACACCTTTTGCCTGATACCGAACGCGGGTATCGGTGGCGACCGGGAGCATGCCCTTGACCCTGCCCGCAGCCAGCAGCTTGGGCCCGGTCTTGGCGTAGTGCCGGGCGGTCATCGCCACGTCCAGCACTTCTTCCTGGGCGTAGCCGCGGGCCTTGCCGGTCTCGGCCTGCGCCATGTCGGCCAAGGCGTCGCGATTCTTCAGCACCAGGGCGGCGAAGTCGGTCAGGACCTGGGCGCGCTCGCGCGGCCAGAGCTTCGACCAGGCCGTCTGAGCGGCCCGCGCCTTACCGAAAGCGGCGGTCACATCGTCGGCCGTACCCACCGGGACCGTGGTCATCTCGCTGCCGCTGAACGCCTCGAGTACCGGACGGGTCGATCGCGCGTCGACATCGTCGATCGCGATCAGCCCACGGAGCCGGTCGAAAGTTGCCTGATCGGGTTTTGCCATGGTGTCCGCCCTTTACTCCGCCGGCGCGACGAGGACGATGCCGTCGTCATCGCTGTAGGCGAGGTCGCCTGGATTGAATGTGACGCCACCGAGCTCGATCGGGATGTCACGCTCGCCGACGCCGCTCTTGGTCGACTTACGCGGATTGGTTCCGAGCGCCTTGACGCCGATGGCCATGTCACCGATCATCTTCGAATCGCGGATGGCCCCGTTGATGATGATTCCCGACCATCCGTTGCTGCGACCGAGCTCGGCGATCAGGTCGCCGACCAGCGCGGTGTGCAGCGAGGCGGCCCCGTCGATCACCAGGACGCCACCGTTGCCGGGCTCGGAGAGGATCGACTTCAGGAGTGCGTTGTCCTGGAAGCACTTGACCGTGGTGACCGGTCCGACGAACTCGCGGGTGCCACCGAATTGGGTGAACTGGACATCACAGCTGCGGACATCCGGGCCGATCTCGTCGACGAGGTCAGCGGTTGCTACAAAGGTCGTTTCGCTCATGGCCTTCAGCCTAACGACATAGCCTACTGGCGGGTAATAAAGGTGCGGTCATTCCGGCGGACCCACGACGGCTTCGAAGCCACCGATCTCCACCACGTCGCCGACAACGAGCTGCCGCCCGCGCCGCGTATCGACCTCACCATTGACACTCACCAGGCCGTCGGCGATCACCTCTTTCGCCTCGGCACCGGATTCGATGAGATTGGCCAGTTTCAGGAATTGGCCCAGACGGATCGAGTCATCGCGGATCGGAACTGTTTGTCGGCTCACGGTCCAATCCTCTCATCCGCACGTTAACGTGGTTGGGGACCCGCTGCGGAAAGGCACCCGACTGTGAGCGTCGACTCCCCCGAAACCACCTCCGAGGCAACCTCACCCACACCACGACCGTCCCGAATGCCCCCTCCTGCAGGATGGTTCAGGAATGCGCCCCGCCACACCAGCTGGGTGGTCGGCGTCCTGGCCGGGATCTCGCTGCTCACCTGCCTTTCCTATCAGTTCCGGCGTATCACCGAGGTGCCGCGCGATTACATCGACAACTACATAATCTCAGCTCCCGACACCAGCTTGGCGTGGGCACTTGTGCTGGGGCTCTTGGCTTTTGCGCTCGCAGCCCGCAAACGGATCGCGTGGTGGCTGACCGTTGGCTACATTCTGTTGTTCGGAACGGCGAACGTCATCTACCTGTTCGAACCGTTGGCGTCCGAGAACGGTGTCGACACGGTGGTCCGGGTCAATATCTTCATCGGCCTCGCGATCCAGTTGCTGGCACTGGCATATCTCGTCGGCAGCTACCGGCAGTTCTATACAAAGGTCCGCAGAGGCGCGATCTGGCGCGCTCTCGGTGTTCTCGTCGCCGGTTTGGTTGCCGCATCGCTGATCGGCTGGGCCCTTGTCGAGATCTGGCCGAACACACTCCCGCAGTCCCATCGACTGCCGTACGCGATCAATCATGTTGTGACATTTGGGTCTGTCGACGTCTCCACCGACTACGACCAGTACCACTCGTATGAGGCTGTCGATTCTCTGCTCGGTGTTCTCGGAGCGCTCGCACTTCTGGCAGCGGCGCTGATCCTGTTCCGCTCGCAGCGCTCCAACAATTCGATGACGCCCGACGACGAACGGTTGATCCGCCTGCTGATCGACGGGTACAGCGGCGACGATTCCCTGGCCTTCTTCTCGACCCGCCACGACAAGGCAGTGGTGTTCGCCCCCAACGGTTTGGCGGCCATCACCTATCGCGTCGAGGTCGGTACCGCGATGGCCGGTGGAGATCCGGTCGGCGACAAGAAGTACTGGCCGGACGCGATCGCCGAGTTCCTGAAGACCTGCGACCGCTACGGCTGGCATGCCGGCGCGATCGGCGTCAGTGTCACCGGCGCCGAGTACTGGGATGCCGCCGGGCTCAAGACCTTGAACATCGGTGACGAGGCGATCGTCCACACCCGCGGCTACAACCTCAACGGGCCCGACATGAAGGCGGTCCGGCAGTCGGTGGCACGCACCAAGCGCGCCGGGATCACCGTCCGGATCACCCGGCACGAGGACCTTTCGCCAGAACAGATGTCCGCCATGATCGCTCGAGCCGACGCCTGGCGGGACACCGAAGACGAGCGCGGCTTCTCGATGGCGCTCGGCCGCCTCGGCGACCCCAAGGATGGGCGTTCGATACTGGTCGAGGCCGTCCAGGATGGCGGAACCGACGACGAGAAGGTCGTCGGCATGTTGTCGTTCGTACCGTGGGGAACCACAGGTGCATCGCTCGACGTGATGCGCCGCGACCACGATTCGATCAACGGCCTCACCGAGACGATGGTGACCGAGTTCGCCGAGAACGCAGAAGCATTCGGGATCCTCTACATCTCGATGAACTTCGCGGCCTTCCGTTCGGTCTTCGAAGAAGGCGACACGATCGGGGCCGGCCCGGTCATGAGGGCGATGTACGGCGCACTGACCTTCGCCTCGAGATACGTGCAGATGGAGTCGCTGTACAAGTCGAACGCCAAGTATCAGCCCGAATGGGTGGCCCGTTTCCTCTGCTTCGAAGAAGCACGCATGGTGCCGCGTGTCGGTCTGGCGGCGGTGGTCAACGAGGGTTTTGTGAAGCTGCCCAAGTTCGGCAAAGGCCGCGACTTCACGGGTGACTCGTCGTCGATCCCACCGGGCGTCGACGTCGACCAGATCGCCGCACAGATCGAGTCCGAAGGCGAGAAGGAGCATCTCGGTCCGCGGCGCCCCGAGCAGGTCCGGGTGCGATTGGCCAAGCTGGAACAGCTCGCCGCCGCCGGTGTCGATCCGTATCCGCCGGCATATCCCCCCACCCACACCGTCGCCCAGGCCGTGTCCGCTCCCGAGGGCACGACCGGTCGCATCGCCGGACGAGTGATCCGGATGCGCGACTTCGGCAAGGTCGTGTTCTGCGATGTGCGCGACTGGAGTGGCGACATGCAGGTGCTCGTGGATTCGAGTGCACTCAAACCCACCGCGATGGACCTCGCCTCGATTGTCGATCTCGGCGATCTGATCGAGGTGAGCGGCACCGTGGGACGCAGCCGCAAAGGTGAGCTGTCGCTGCTGGCCAAGGATTGGCGGATGCTCGGCAAGTGCCTGCACCCGTTGCCGGACAAGTGGAGTGGGCTCACCGATCCCGAAGCCCGTGTCCGCCAACGGTATGTGGACCTCACCGTCAACCCTCGCGCCCGTGAGTTGATGCGCGTCCACAGTGCGATCGTGAAGTCGATGCGCGACTTCCTCGCCGGCCGCGACTACCTGGAGGTCGAGACGCCGATTCTCCAGCAGATCCACGGCGGCGCCAACGCGGCACCGTTCCGCACCCACATCAACGCCTACGACCTCGATCTCTACTTGCGTATCGCACCGGAGCTCTACCTCAAGCGGTTGTGTGTCGGCGGTATGGAGCGGGTGTTCGAGATTGGCCGCAACTTCCGCAACGAGGGTGTCGACTTCAAGCACAACCCGGAGTTCACGAGCCTGGAAGCCTATGAGGCGCACAGTGATTACGACCGGATGCTGCATCTGACCCGGGAGATGATCCAGAACGCCGCGGTCGCCGCCCACGGCGAGCAGGTGGTCTACATCGAAGGCAAGGACGGGCAGGTCGAAAGGGTCGACATCTCCGGGGAATGGCCGGTGAAGACGCTGCACGGCGCGGTGTCCGAGGCCATCGGCGAAGAGATCACCCCGTACTCAGAGGTCGACTACCTCATGGAGTTGTGTGACCGCCGCGAGATCCCTTACCGCAACGACTGGGACGCCGGCCAGGTCGCGCTCGAGATGTACGAGCACCTCGTGGAGGACCAGACGACGTTCCCGACGTTCTACAAGGACTTCCCGACGTCGGTGTCGCCTCTGACCCGGCAGCACCGAACCATCCCGGGCGTCGCCGAACGCTGGGACCTGGTGGCCTGGGGCGTCGAATTGGGCACGGCCTACACCGAACTCACCGATCCGGTGGAGCAGCGCAAACGACTCACCGAGCAGTCGCTGCTCGCGGCCGGCGGCGATCCGGAGGCGATGGAACTCGACGAGGACTTCTTGCAGGCCCTCGAACACGGGATGTTGCCCACCGGGGGACTCGGCATCGGTGTCGACCGGATCGTCATGCTCCTCACCGGGCAATCGATCCGCGAAACACTCGCATTCCCGCTGGCGAAGCCGAAGTAACGGTCAGCCGGCGCGAAGCATGCCCGGTCCGGACAACCGACGCGAGTAGGCTTCCGATTCGATGGTCCACACCGAAGCGACACATGACGATCGCAAGCCCTCACCTCGGGTCTTGATGATCGATGACGACCCGGAGCTCACCGAGATCGTCACCGCATCGCTCGAATTCAGCGGTTACCAGGTGACGTCGGCACCGACCGGAACCGACGCGATGAAGGTACTGGCGGAGTCATTTGATGCGGTGATCCTCGACGTCATGCTGCCCGGACTGGACGGTTTCGAAGTTGTGCAGCTGATCCGCAGCCGCGACGAACACACGCCGGTGTTGTTCCTGACCGCCCGGAACGCAGTCGAGGACCGGGTCCGCGGCCTTCGACTCGGCGGTGACGACTATCTGACGAAGCCGTTCAGCATGGCCGAACTGCTGGCGCGGATAGACGCTCTGATCCGCCGTGCCGGTTCAGGCGGTCCACCGCAAGACGTGGTGCAGGTGGGCGATCTCCGACTGGACCGGAGCGCCCGACGGCTCACTCGTGGTGAAGATCCGATTTCGCTGTCGCCCACTGAGTTCCGCCTGGTGGAGTATCTGATGGTCAATGCGGGACATGTGATGTCCAAATCCCAGATCATGGATCAGGTGTGGGGTTACGACTTCGGTGGAGACGGGAACGTCGTCGAACGCTTCGTCTCCAGCATCAGGCGCAAGGTCGACACCACCGGGCAGCCGCGACTCCTGCACACGGTTCGCGGATTCGGTTACACGATGGACGCATCGCGGTGAGAAGTCGTCGATCACCCCGCACGCTCCGCTTCCGCCTCGGCGTGACCCTGGGATTGCTGACTGTCGTCGTCACGCTCGTCGCACCGCTGCTCAGTGTGCTCCTGGTCCGCGATCACCTCGAGGATCGCGCCGCCGAGCAACTGATCAGCACCTCAGATCGGATCGAGGCCGCCCTGTCCGCGGTGGGACCCTTTCAGGTTCCGGCACAGCAGGTCACAGCCCTACTCCCGTCGCTGGCGGTGTTTGTCGTAGTCGATTCCGCCGGACAGGGACACATGATCGGATCTGCCGGCAGTGATCTGACGCCAGACCAGCTCGCGACCTTTGTCCGCGAGACGGAGGGCCTCAGCCCCGGTCAGGCCGACCGCATTTCCGTGGGTTCGGCGCACTACGCGGTCACCCGTATCCCTGCTCCCGGGATCGTCATCGTCGACAGCGAGTCGACCGTGGAGGTCACCGATCTGATCATCGGGCTCGATCAGAGCGACAACGACCTGCTTGTGCAGCGCCTGCTCTGGTACACCGTTGCGGGCGCCTGCGCGTCGATGATCGTGGTGGGCGGTGTCGGCGCGTACCTGTTGCGGCGCGGTCTGCGGCCGTTGGAGCTGATGGCAGGCGCGACAACCACCGAGACCGGCGACGACCTGCTGACTGTGGTCTCCCAGGTGGCACACTCCCACTCCGGCGCCGAGATCATCGCTCTGGCAGCAGCATTCGAGTCTGCATTCGCGGCCCGCCAGGACGCGGAAACACGCATGCGCAACTTCGTCGCGGACGCATCCCATGAACTCCGGGCGCCGGTCACCACGATGAGTTCGTGGATCGATCACTACCTCCAGGGCGCACTCACAAGTACGGACGATATCGATCGGATGGTCGCCCGCCTCGAGGCGGAGACCGGGCAGATGCGGCATCTGCTCGACGAGATGACTCTCTTGGCCCGAACCGACGCCGGGGTGCCGTTCGAGCTGGCCGGGATGGACGTGGGCGACCTGGTCGACGAAGTGGTGTCCGACGCCCGCGTGGTCACGCCGGAACGAGAGATTTCGTTCCACTGCTGCGGTCCGGCCCGGGTTCTGGGTGATCCGCATCGACTTCGCCAGGTATTCGGCAACATCGTCGGCAACGCCCAGGAGCACACCCCGGCCGGCCGGCCGATCGATGTCCGCGTATCGGCAGGGGCCGATATTCGAGTAGAGATACGCGACCACGGAGATGGGATACCTCCCGAGCAGCTGGTGCACTTGTTCGACCGATTCTGGCGCGCAGAACCCGGCGGATCCCGGACCCAACGACACTCCGGCCTGGGTTTGGCGATTGTCAACGCCATCGTCGAAGCGCATGGCGGACAGACCACGGTCACATCCGAGCGAGGGGTGGGCACCGTAGTGACAGTCGTTCTCCCGGCCGAGAGGGAAACCGTCAGCTGATCGTCAGGTTCGGCGGTGGGTGACGACGAGGTTGGCATGGTGTGCTGCCCTGTACCGCGAAACGATCAGTGTCGCTTCCACCAGGCCGACGGCGAGGATGACAGTTGAAACTCTCTCACTCCCTTGTCCCACTGTGGCGAATCGGATCGCGCTGGAGCACCAGGTTTTTCGGATCAGCGCCTCTGTTCATGACCGTCATTCTGAGCGGCATATGCGTCGGCACCTTGTTGTTCGCGATCACGTACACCCCGGAATTGAACACCGGGCCAACCGAACCCGACTCGGAGAGTGTCGAATCGGCTCGGACGCCGCTGCAGGAGGCACAGCTGCTCTTCGGTTTCCTGTCCAGCACGACGACCAGTTCCTCGTCGGGCATCAGCCCGGTGACCGCGAGCGACGGCCAGATCTTCGACTCCATCGGCACCGCCGAACTCGGCACTCGCTGGTGTCCTGACCTCGATCGGGAATGACCTGAGCGCCGCGCTCGTCTCGCTGGCGATGGACCCGGAGTCGACCAAGCTCGCACCGATGCCACCGATCCACGAGGCCGTCGCGGCCTAGACTGGCCGGGGTGCAGCCACCCGGACTCTTACCGATCATCAAAGGCCTGCACACGCATGTGGTGGTCGATGGCCAGGGACCGCCGCTTCTGTACCTGGCAGCTCTGGGCGGCAGTTGGTTCGACTTCGATCAGGCAACCGCGCTGCTCGAAGATCGATGGACGATCATCCGATATGACCGACCCGGATACGGATTCTCCGATCCGCTGCAGGCCGGTGAGATTCCGTCGATCTTCACCGAAGTCGACCGCATCGATCACATCCTCGACGCCCTCGGCATCGTCGAGCCGGTGGTCGTGGTCGGGCATTCGCTCGCCTCGCTCTACGCCGAAGCGTATGCCCGGAGCCGGCCCGAGCGTGTTGCCGGACTGATCATGCTCGACGGCTCGTACGTGACGATGCCACTGCAATTGGTGCCGCCGAGCTGGAGTAACCGGTTCGCGCATGTAGCGGCCACGGCCATCAACAAGTTGCCGTTGCCCCGCGCTGCCGGCGTCTTCGCCCACCGGGCCGCCACGTATCCCGGCGCACCGGCCGGTTTCGACAACGTCCAGAAAGAGTGGATCGCCGAGGTCTTCAACTCAGCGACCTACCCGCGCGCACTCCTCGTGGAGCAAACCGCGTTCGCGGTCCTGAATGCGGAACTGGTCGGATTGCGACGGACCGCTGCGCTTCCGACTCCGACGCTGGTCGTGTCTGCGCTCTCGGGGCGTCGTACCCCGTTCGGGAGGTTCTGGGACTGGAAGCAACGCCGATATGCGGCGCTTCTGGGTGCCGATTACCGGGCGCTGAGGCCGGCGCGACACTATTTCGTGGTTCAGCAACCGGACGTCACCGCAATGCTGATCGACGAGTTCGCCGATCGCGCGATCAGAGGTTGAACTGGCGCAGGTCTGCTGTCGTCGCCAGGCGCTCGCCGTCCTCGGGGAGCATACGAGCGAGGCGACGATGGGCAATCAGTCCGTTCGACCCGAAGATGTGCGGCGTCATTCCAAGCAGTTGAGTCCGGCGGCGGGTGCGGGAGTTCGCCAGTTTCACGACTGATCACATCCTGTTTGCTACAGCGGATAGTACTTTTAATACTGTAAACGAGCCCGGTGGCCGGCGGTCATCGGATTCGTCTTCGGATACCTGTGCAGTGTGTCGTGTTGACCAAATGCGTTGTTACTCTCCGCAGGTCAGCACCGTGGTGAGTGCTCGCGATGTTGCGTTGATCACATTACGCCGGCAAACTTCCGATCCCTGGGAGAACACGCGGGTAAGTCACAACTGTCCCAGCAGTCACATCGCCGCGCTCAGCGAGACACCGACGAACGGCGGAATCGAGGTTAGGCAAGACCGGCGAGATAGTTCTGCGCCCACTGCAGCGCGGTCACGCCGGGCTGAACCTCGAAGTCGGCGTAGCTACCGTGCGAGCCCGACTGCAGGAACCTGTTGAAGGCGACGATCTGCGCCCGCGCCTTTTCGTTGCTCAGCTCATCCACGAGTGCGCCCGGACCACCCTGGGTGATCAATTCGCCGACGATCGCCACGGCTTCGAGCTGGTACTGGGCCACCTGGTCCGGGTTCGGGTCACTGGTTTCCGCCAGATATCCGGCGATCCTGGAGACGTAGTAGTCGCGGGGCACATTGCAGTACTGATCATCGGGCTCGCAGATGGTGAAGGTGCGGTTCTTCACCCAGCCGAATCCACCCTGCCGCGGACCGCCGTTGCCCTCACCACTGAGGCTCGGGCCGATCAGCGCGTCACTCTTCGACCGACGGGGGTCGGAGATCAGGACGGCGCCGGCGAACTTGGCCGGGGCGATCGCGCCGTGTCCGGTACCGATGTCGGCGGCGACGTCACCCGCTGCGTCCGCGCCCTGGCTGTAGCCGATGAGCGCGATCTTGGTGCCCGGGCAGCGCTTGGTCATCGCGATCGCCAGGCCCTCGGTGTTGGCAACGGCCTGCGCCTTGGACTCTCCGTAGATACTGCCGCCGTCTTCCCAGGGGAAGGCGGTGGCGTTGTAGCCGACCAGTTGGGTCTGCGTTTCCGAACCGAGACCCGTGGTCGGATAGGCGAGCATCCCCCGGATCTGGGCGTCAGCGGACTTCTCCCAGGTGCCGGGGATCGCCAGAACATAGAGCTCGGGGCAGTCCTGCGGATCAGCTCCGGCAACAGGAGACGTGAGGGCAGTCAGCGTCCCCGCCGCCACGACCCCCGCTGCCAACGCACTGACCCATCGCCGCAACCGCATGCCGCTTCCCTCCACCGATCCGATGCCCAGGCAATAGTAACGATAAGATCTCGCGCCTACCCCCGTGCACATCCTCTCAGGTCCGAGAGGAATCGGCATGCTCTACCGCTGAGGTGCCTGCGTGGGTTCGATGGGTGTCGGGAGCAACGACGAACCGGTCAGGTACGCGTCCGCTGCAGCTGCTGCGGAACGGCCTTCAGCGATCGCCCAGACGATCAGCGACTGGCCACGACCGGCATCTCCGGCCACGAACACGCCTGGCACGGTCGACTCGAAGTTGTTCCCACGCTTGACGTTTCCACGCTCGTTGTAAGCAACGCCAAGCTTGTCGAGGAAGTCTTCGCGCTCGGGGCCGACAAAGCCCATCGCCAGCAGCACCAGGTCGGCCTCGAGTTCGAACTCGCTGCCTTCGACCTTGTCGAAACGTCCGGCGTTCATGACGACCTCATGAGCCCGCAACCCGGTGACCCGTCCGTCTTCACCGACGAATTCCTCGGTGTTCACGGAGAAGACACGCTCGCCACCCTCTTCATGTGCCGACGAGACGCGGAACATCAGCGGGTAGGTCGGCCACGGAGTCGACTCTGCGCGCTCCTCCGGAGGCCGCGGCATGATCTCGAACTGATGCACGATCTCGGCGCCCTGCCGGAGCGAGGTGCCGAGGCAGTCGGCACCGGTGTCGCCGCCACCGATGATGATGACCTTCTTGCCCTTGGCCGTGATCGGCGGCTGGCCGTCGGCGTCGAGGACGTCGTCGCCCTGCTGCACCTTGTTGGCCCAGGGCAGGAACTCCATCGCCTGATGGATGCCGTCGAGCTCGCGCCCGGGGATCGGCAGGTCACGGCCCAATGTGGAACCGTTGCAGAGGATCACCGAGTCGAAGTCGGCGCGCAGCTGATCGACGGTCAGGTCGACACCGACGTTGACGCCGGCCCGGAAGATGGTCCCTTCGGCCTCCATCTGCTCGAGACGGCGGTCGATGTGCCACTTCTCCATCTTGAACTCGGGGATGCCGTAACGCAGCAGTCCACCGATGCGGTCGGCCCGCTCGAAGACGGTGACGTCATGGCCCGCGCGGGTCAGCTGCTGGGCAGCAGCGAGTCCGGCCGGACCCGATCCGACCACAGCAACCGACTTACCGGTCTTGACGGTGGGCAGCACCGGGGTGACCCAGCCTTCGTCGAAGGCATTGTTGATCAGCTCGACCTCGACCTGCTTGATGGTCACCGCGGGCTGGTTGATCCCCAATACGCACGACGCCTCGCAGGGCGCCGGGCACAGCCGACCGGTGAACTCCGGGAAGTTGTTGGTGGCGTGCAGACGGTCGATGCCGTCGGCCCAACGATCCTTGTACACCAGGTCATTCCACTCGGGAATGAGGTTGCCCAGCGGGCAACCGTTGTGGCAGAACGGGATACCGCAGTCCATGCAACGGCTGGCCTGGGTCTTGAGCGTGGACTTGTCGAAGTCCTCGTAGACCTCTTTCCAGTCCATCAGGCGCAGCGGCACCGGACGACGCTGCGGCAGTTCGCGTTCGGTGTGCTTGATGAAACCTCGCTGATCAGCCACGTGCGGCCTCCATAACTGCCTCGTCCACGTTGCGTCCGTCCTTCTCTGCCGACGCGATGGCCAGCAGTACGCGCTTGTAATCACGCGGCATCACCTTGACGAAGTTCTGTGCGGTGTTCGCCCAGTCGTCCAGGATCGCCCGCGCCACCGGCGAACCGGTCTCGTTGCGATGCTTGTTCACGATGCCTTCGAGGAACTCGAGGTCATCAGCTTCGAGCGGTTCGGGCTGAACCAACTCGGTGTTCAGGTTCGCGTCCAGCTCGCCCGCCGGGTCGTAGACATACGCGATGCCACCGGACATACCGGCCGCGAAGTTACGTCCGGTCGATCCGAGGACCACCACACGTCCACCGGTCATGTACTCACAACCGTGGTCGCCGACACCCTCGACCACCGCGGTGACGCCGGAGTTACGTACGCAGAAGCGTTCGCCCACCACACCGCGGAGCAGGATCTCGCCGCCGGTGGCGCCGAATCCGATCACGTTGCCGGCGATGATGTTCTCTTCGGCCACAAAGCCTTCGGGGGCATTGTCTGCGGGCGCGACCACGATGCGGCCACCCGACAGACCCTTGCCGACGAAGTCGTTCGCGTCACCCTTGAGCCGCAGCGTCACACCCTTGGGCACAAACGCGCCGAAGCTGTTACCGGCAGAACCCGCGAAGTCGATGATCACGGTGCCGTCGGGCAGCCCGTTGGCACCGTAGTTCTTGGTGATCTCGTGACCGAGCATCGTGCCGACCGTGCGGTTGACGTTGGCGATCTTCGACGTGAAGGCCACCCGCTCGCCCTTCTCGATCGCGGGACGGGCCTGGGCGATCAGCTGCTGATCGAGGGCCTTGTCCAGTGCGTGGTCCTGGCTGCCGGAGCAGTACAGGTCCTGGTTCATGAACGGTGAATCCGGCTGCACCAGGATTGCCGACAGGTCGAGCTTGCCCGCCTTCTCCGACTTCCAGTGGCTCAGTGCCTTGGCGGTGTCGAGCATCTGTACCTGGCCGACAGCGTCCTGCAAGGTGCGGAAGCCCAAGCGTGCCAGCAGTTCCCGGACCTCTTCGGCGATGTACATGAAGAAGTTCTCGACGAACTCGGGCTTGCCGGTGAACCGCTCACGCAGCAACGGGTTCTGCGTCGCAACACCCACGGGGCAGGTATCGAGGTGGCAGACACGCATCATCACGCAGCCCGCGACCACCAAAGGTGCTGTGGCGAAACCGAACTCCTCGCCACCGAGCAGCGCTGCGACAACAACATCGCGGCCCGTCTTGAGCTGGCCGTCGACCTGCACCACGATGCGATCGCGAAGTCCGTTGAGCAGCAACGTCTGCTGGGTCTCGGCGAGGCCGAGCTCCCAGGGTCCGCCGGCATGCTTCTCGGACGTCAGCGGCGTGGCACCGGTACCGCCGTCGTGGCCGGAGATCAGCACCACGTCGGCGTGTGCCTTCGACACACCCGCGGCAACCGTTCCGACACCCACCTCGGACACGAGTTTCACGTGAATCCGGGCTTCCGGGTTCGCGTTCTTCAGGTCGTGGATCAGCTGAGCGAGATCCTCGATCGAGTAGATGTCGTGGTGCGGAGGCGGCGAGATCAGGCCGACGCCTGGCGTCGAACCACGGACCTCGGCGACCCACGGGTACACCTTGTGCGGCGGGAGCTGTCCGCCCTCGCCGGGCTTGGCGCCCTGAGCCATCTTGATCTGGATGTCGGTGCAGTTGGTCAGGTAGTGCGAGTTGACGCCGAAACGCCCCGACGCGACCTGCTTGATGGCACTGCGACGCCAGTCGCCGTTCGCGTCGCGATCGAAACGATTGACGTTCTCGCCGCCCTCACCGGAGTTCGAGCGACCGCCGAGACGGTTCATCGCGATGGCGAGGGTCTCGTGTGCCTCGGCCGAGATGGAGCCGAAGCTCATCGCACCGGTCGAGAAACGCTTGACGATCTCGCTGGCCGGCTCGACCCGATCGATCGGGATCGGATCACGGTCACCGAAGTTGAAGTCGAAGAGGCCACGCAGCGACGCGATCTGCCTGGACTGATCGTCGACGAGCTTCGTGTACTCCTTGAACACCGAGTACTGGCCGGTGCGGGTGGCGTGCTGCAGCTTGAACACCGTGTCCGGGTTGAACAGGTGGTACTCACCCTCGCGGCGCCACTGGTATTCGCCGCCGACCTCGAGCTCGCGGTGTGCGCGCTCCTCGGGACGGTCGGTGAAGGCCACAGCGTGGCGGGCGGCGACCTCGGCGGCGATCTCATCGAGCCCGATGCCACCGAGGTGGGACCGCAGGCCGGTGAAGTACTCGTCGACGGTTTCCTGGTTGATGCCGATGACCTGGAACAGCTGGGCTCCGGTGTACGACGCCAACGTGGAGATGCCCATCTTCGACATCACCTTGAGGACGCCCTTGCCGGCGGCCTTGATGTAGTTCTGCTGGGCCTTCTTGTAGTCCAGACCACCCAGCACGCCGCGCAGGGCGAGGTCCTCGATCGTCTCCAGCGCCATGTACGGGTTGATCGCGGCAGCACCGAAGCCGACCAGTGCGGCCATGTGGTGCACCTCGCGGGCGTCACCGGCCTCGACCAGCAGACCGACCTGGGTACGGGTCTTCTCCCGGACCAGGTGGTGGTGCACGGCGGAGGTCAGCAGCAGCGACGGGATCGGCGCCAGGTTCTCGTCGGACTCACGGTCCGAGAGAACGACCAGGCGGGCTCCGTCGGCGATGGCCTCGGAGACCTGGTTGCGAACGTCGTCGATGGCCTTTCGCAGTCCGGCGCCACCTTCGGCGACCGGGTACAGACCACGGATCTGAACGCTGCGGTAGTCGGCGAAACGCTCGTCCTCACCAAGACGCACCAGCTTGGCCAGGTTGTCGTTGTCGAGGATCGGCTGCGGCAGCACGATCTGCTTGCAGGATTCGGGACCCGGGTTCAGCAGGTCGGCCTCACGGCCGATCGTGACGCCGATGCTGGTGACGACCTCTTCGCGGATCGCGTCCAGCGGCGGGTTCGTGACCTGCGCGAACATCTGCTGGAAGTAGTCGAACAGCATCCGTGAACGCTTCGACAGCACGGCGATGGGCGTGTCGGTGCCCATCGATCCGATCGCCTCGGCGCCGGTACGGGCCATCGGCTCGACGAGCACGCTGATGTCTTCGGTGGTGTATCCGAAAACCTGCTGACGCAGCTTCACCCGGTCGTGGGGCATGTGGGTGTGCGGTTCACCGGGCAGGTCGTCGAGGTGCTTCATGCCCTCGTCGAGCCACTGCTGGTACGGATGTGCGGCGGCGAGTTCGTCCTTGATCTCGGCGTCGTCAACGATCCGGCCGGCGGCGGTGTCCACCAGGAACATGCGGCCGGGCTGCAGGCGCAGCTTCTGGACCACGTCGCCGTGATCGATGTCGAGGACACCGACCTCGGAAGCCATCACGACCAGGCCGTCCTTGGTGACCCAGATGCGGCTCGGGCGCAGGCCGTTGCGGTCGAGGACCGCACCGATCAGGGTGCCGTCGGTGAAGCAGACCGATGCCGGTCCGTCCCAGGCCTCCATCAGGGTGGAGTGGTACTCGTAGAAAGCCCGGTGCTCAGGCTTCATCGACTCGTGACGCTCCCAGGCTTCCGGGATCATCATCAGGACCGCATGCGGCAGGCTGCGCCCACCGAGATGCAGGAGCTCGAGCACCTCGTCGAAGCGTGCGGTGTCGGAAGCACCCTCGGTGACCACGGGGAAGATCTTCTCTGCAGTGCCTTCGCCGAAGACACTGGTGTCGATGAGCGCCTCGCGGGCCCGCATCCAGTTCTCGTTACCCGTTGCGGTGTTGATCTCACCGTTGTGGGCAATGCGACGGAACGGGTGGGCCAGCGGCCAGCTCGGGAACGTGTTGGTGGAGAAGCGCGAGTGGACCAGGCCCAGTGCGCTCTCGACGCGATCGTCCTGCAGGTCGATGTAGAAACCACGCAACTGCGGGGTCGTCAGCATGCCCTTGTAGACAAAGGTGCGACCGGAAAGGCTCGGGAAGTAGACGGTCTCGCGGCCGGGGCCGTCCTGGCCGGCGCCCTTGCTGCCGAGTTCGGTCTCAACCCGCTTGCGAACCACGTAGGCGCGTCGTTCCAGGTTGTCGCCGCTTTCTCCCGCGATGAAGATCTGGCGGAAGGTCGGCATGGCATCGCGCGCCAGTGCGCCCAGCGAAGCCTCTTCGATGGGGACGTCGCGCCAGCCCAGGACGGTCAGGCCCTCGGACTGGACGATCTTCTCGACACCGTCGCATGCGGTCTTGGCGTCTGCTGAACCCTGCGGCAGGAAGGCGATGCCGGTGGCATACGAACCCTCGGCAGGCAGTTCGAAGTCGACGATGCCGCGGAAGAAGCGGTCGGGAACCTGAATCATGATTCCGGCACCGTCGCCGGTGTTCGGCTCGGCACCGGCAGCACCGCGGTGCTCGAGGTTCACCAGAGCCGAAATCGCCTTGTCGACGATGTCGCGGCTACGACGGCCATGCATGTCGACAACAAAAGCGACACCGCAAGAGTCGTGCTCGTTCTGCGGGTCGTAGAGCCCAATCGGGCCGGGAGCGTGCTTCATACTTTTCGCCCTTAACACCGCGCTCGCATCGAGCGCACAGGTTCAGCAGTGGTTACGTACACGGGGACACGGCCAACCAGATAAGGTAAACCTAAAGACTACTTCCACCTGCACTTACGTGCCTCGCGGACCAGTCCCCCATACTTCCAGCCAGCGCCGTTGCTGACCACAGATGATCGCTGATCATTGCACGGAGGATCTCCCCGCCAACAAACATCGAGCTATTTTCTCACGGCACCCACGCCGGATTGAAATCGCGCCCGGTAAAAAGCCACCCCGTCATGTCCCCCCGGACGATTCTCGCTGCTCCGGATGCCCCCACTATTGCCTAGATCACAAGTCCGTGCATGCCGGATCGGGGCACTCGACTAGAGATCTTCGATGTGTCGATAGCAAAAACTCGCGCCCGGGGTCAGGACCCCGGGCGCGAGTTTTCGTTCAGCTGATGGTCGTCAGATGTCTGCCGCGACGTCATAGACGGTCAGGCTCGGCCGGCCGGCCAGCAACGGGCCCAGGTCCTGGATCGCACCATCGCCGGCGCGCCATTCGCGGTACTTCGCGTCAGCCTCTGCAGAGGCCCAACGCTCGACGGCGAGGAACCTCGTCGGGTCCGCCTTATCGATGAGCACCTCGACGCCGTCGCATCCGTCAAAAGCCCGGGTCTCTGCCAGCACACGCTGCATCACGGTCTTCGCATCGTCGAGGGATTCTTCTTTGAACTTCAGCTCGAGAAGTGCGGTCAATGACATCTTCGGATCTCCGGTCTCATGGGGACGATATTTCTACTCGATCGAACCTACCCACTGGGGACGGTCGCCGAGTACCGAACCGGTCGCTTCTGCTGCCAACCCGACTTCATCCTGGCCAGACACCTGCCCAACTTCATCCCCGACAGCACCCGCCGAGGGCATATCTCCCTCCGACCCCGCTCCAGGGGACGAAGTTGGGGAGGTCCGGCCCTACGCCACGTTCGAAGGACCGATCCAGCCCGGATACTGAACCCCCACCGGCATCACCGGAGCCACGAACCCTGGCGGCTGTTGTTGATACGGCGAATCAGGATCCGGCTGCATCAACCCAGGAAACTGCTGCAACCACCAATCCCGGCACTCCTGCGGGACGAAAAGACCATCCTCACGCGGGGACCTCTCAGTGCCGCCGAAGACACTCCTGCCAAGCCGTATCTTCCACGACCCGAACACATTCCACGATGGTGACCGGTGCACTTCCGACCCATGATCGGGGTCGCGATCGACCACACCGGGCAGACCCGCGGTCTCGCCTGCATTCTCCAGCACAATTCGATCGACGCTCGCCGGAGGATCTGCATCATCAAGTCCCGGAGTTGAATGCAGCATGTAGCTGCATACCGTTGCCGATACCACCGATCCAGCTTCGGAGTAGTCGGCAATATGTAAGAAGAACGTCTCGTTCAGCGGCCGGAGATACTCTGCCCGGTGATCCCAACGTGCGAGCGCGAAAGGCTCATGTTCCGTCTCCAGCGCGGCGGTGAAACCGGGGAAGTAGTCGTCGATTTCCGCGACTGCGGGCCAGTAGAACCCTGCCTCGGTCGTCGCCCGTACCAACTCCGGGCCACGTCCGAACAAGTCAACGCCTTCCTCCGCCGACCACACATGCGGAGTGAAGCTCGTGAACACCTCCGGCCCTGATGACGTCGGTGCGGAGTCAGCCCCACCACCACACGCCGTCAGACTTACGCCCACAAACACAACCAGGCTCGCGTACCGCACAGCACGACTCCCCACCACCGGACTCCCCCTCGCTCTTCGCACCTTCCACCGGCGCAACTCACCGTCTGGCCACACATTTGTCCCAACTTCATCCCCGACAGCACCGTCCGAGGGCATATCTCCCTCCGACCCCGCTCCAGGGGACGAAGATGGGTACGTCGGCCCCTACGCCACGTTCGAAGGCCCAATCCAGCCCGGAAACTGAACCCCCACCGGGATCACTGGGGCCACGAACCCGGGCGGCTGTGTCTGGAACGGCCGATCCGGGTCGGGATGCGTCAGGCCAGGGAAGTTCTCCAGCCACCAATCCCGGCACTCCTGTGGGACGGCGCCTTCCTCCCTCGCGTAGTTGCCCGAGCCACCCCTGATGATCGTGCCCGATCGAATCTCCCACGAGCCGAACACATCCCATGACGGTGTCCGCTGATCATCGGTGCCGTGCCCAGGATCACGATCGATCACACCGGGCATACCTTTCGGTCCGCCCCTGTTCTCCAACACAATCCGATACACACTCGTCGGAGGATCGACGCTTCCGTTGGGCCCTGCCACAGATGCCAGGGCGAAGCCACAAATCGTTCCTGACACTGTCGTATCTGTTTCGGAGTAGTCCGCGATATGCGAGAAGAACGTCGCGTCGACGGGTTCCAGATATTCGGCTCGGCTCGAAAATTGATAGTCACCGAAGGGTTCTCCCCGAGTCGCCAATGAGTCTGTGAAGCCGGGGAAGTACTCGTCGACATCTACGATCGTCGGCCAGTAGAACCCACCCTCACTCGCAGCACGTAACAATTCCGGTCCGCGACCGAACCGGTCGACACCGGACTCGGCCGACCAAATATGAGGCGCAAAATCGGTCAGTGTTTCGAGACCTTCGGAAGGTGGTTCGACACTTCCTAACCTCCGCCACCGCATGCAGTCAGGTCTACGACCACACACGCAACGAAACTCACGAACCGCAAAGCACGACCAACCACCACCGCCGTCCCCCTCGCTCTTCGCACCTTCCACCGGCGCAACTCACCGTCTGGCCACACATTTGCCCCAACTTCATCCCCGACAGCACCCTCCGAGGGCATATTTCCCTCCGACCCCGCTCCAGGGGACGAAGTTGGGGAGGTCCGGCCCTACGCCACGTTCGAAGGACCGATCCAGCCCGGAAACTGAACCCCCACCGGCATCACCGGAGCAACGAAACCAGGCGGCTGTTGTTGATACGGCGAATCAGGATCCGGCTGCATCAAACCAGGAAACTGCTGCAACCACCAATCCCGGCACTCCTGTGGCACGAAATAGCCATCGTCTCTCGGCGACTTCTCAGTGCCACCGAAGATATACCGGCCAGTTCGAATCTTCCACGAACCAAATACGTTCCACGACGGCGACCGATGCTCTGGCGAGCCATGCTCGGGATCACGATCGACCACACCAGGCACACCTACCGGACCACCTTCCTTCTCCAACACAATCCGATACACACTGGTCGGCGGATTTGCATCATCAACACCCGGTTCCGCATGCAGCATGTAACTACACACCGACGCCGATATCGCAGAGTCTGTTTCCGAATAGTCGGCGATGTGAAGAAACACCGTCTCGGTCAGGGGTTCGAGATACTCCGATCGATGGTTCCAGCGGGCTACCGCAAAGGGCTCATGCCCGGTCCCGAGAGCCGTCGTGAAACCTGGGAAATAGTTATCGATCTCCTCGATCGCCGGCGAGTAGAACCCAGCTTCACTGGCAACCCGCACCAACTCTGATCCACGACCAAACAAATCGACACCAGATTCCGCCGACCACACATGCGGAGTGAAGTTGGTGAACACCTCGGGTGTCGATGACGCTGGGGCTGAGTCGGTTCCACCAGCACATGCCACCAGACCTACGACCACACACGCAACGAAACTCACGAACCGCAAGGCACGACTCCCCACCACCGGACTCACCCCTCGCTCTTCGCACCTTCCACCGGCGCAACTCACCGTCTGGCCACACATTTGCCCCAACTTCACCCCCGACAGCACCGTCCGAGGGCATATTCCCCTCCGACCCCGCTCCAGGGGACGAAGATGGGTACGTCGGCCCCTACGCCACGTTCGAAGGCCCAATCCAGCCCGGAAACTGAACCCCCACCGGGATCACCGGCGCCACGAACCCAGGCGGCTGTTGTTGATAAGGCGAATCAGGATCCGGCTGCATCAACCCAGGAAACTGCTGCAGCCACCAATCCCGGCACTCCTGCGGGACGAAATAGCCATCGTCTCTCGGCGACTTCTCCGTCCCTCCGAAAAACGTCTTCCCCAGCTTGATCTTCCACGACCCGAACACATTCCACGACGGTGTTCGCTGTTCATCAGTACCGTGCTGAGGGTCACCATCAGCGATGCCCGCCACACCTTTGCCCTGGCCGGTGTTCTCCAACACGATCCGGTATGTACCACCCGGCGGGTTCGCCGGATTGAAACCCTCGACTGAAAACAGCTTGTAGTTGCATACCGTCGCCGCGATCATTGTCGGAGATTCCGAGTAGTCGGCAATATGCATAAACATGGTCTCCTCAACCGGCTTGAGATAGTCCGCCCGATCGTTCCCCCACCGGGTCCGCACAAACCCGTCACGCTCGGAAGGCGACAAAGCATCGGTGAAACCTGGGAAGTAGTCGTCAATCTCTTCAATTGCAGGCCAGTAGAATCCTGCCTCACTCGCCGCACGAATCAATTCGGAACCACGGTCAAACAAATCGACGCCGGGTTCCGCCGACCAAACGTGAGGAGTGAAGTTTGTAAACTCCTCATTCGCGCCGGATTCTTGTTCTGCACCCGCCCCACCACATGCCGCGACCAAAGAGGCGCACGCGCCGACGATGCAGAGACGTAATCTGGGACTTAATGATTGCGCACTACCCTTCATCATCACCTTCTGAGTGATCGCGCATCGCATCGTCGTAGCCGTTTCTGACCAGTTGTGCGTCATCCTCACTGCCAGCCAACTGCTTCAGCATCCCGCTATAAGCCGCCGCGATGTCAGATTGCGACACACCTGCGTCCTTCGCTGCATCCCAGTCCATCAAGTTTCCCTGTTGGTCAAAAACGACCTTGTAATCGACTTCGAACTCGGGAGGCAACTCGGACATGCTAAGAATGTTGTAAGCAGGTAAGTAAAAGTTGGGAGCATCGACGGCTGCATTCTTTGCCTCACCGGGTTCCTCCCCTATCATCGACTCCTGCAATGAGTCACCCGACGCATCGATCATCAGGTTGATGTATTCGCCACCCTTCAGTTGGTCAATGCCGAAGGAGCCCAGGGTAGTCAATGCGGTGTACGCAGCTTCTTTTCGCGCATACACATCCTGCGCGTGCGCTGCTTCGTCATCGTATTGATCTTGCAGCGCCATGGTCATGCCTTTGTCTGTCAGGCCGAGTAGAGCGCCTGTGGTAAGCAGGTTGCTTTCAGCAAAGGGCGCAGACGGATTGGCGACGAATCGTCCCTCCAGTGCCAGCTCCTCGGCGATTGCGGCCTGGGTGAAGGTAGTTCCCGCAGCATCATCCGTATTCATCAATGCAAATATGTTGGATGAACCAGCGTAGTTCAGGTTATCTGCCGGGTCTGCCCAGTCTCCGATCCCGAAGCCGGCAACGTCGTCGCTGCCACCACCCGCGAGGATCCCCACGTATGGACTCATGCTGCTTGAAACTGTCCGCAGCAGTTCCGGATTGAGCTGCCCGACGGACTGTTCGTCTGTCCCAGGGATATTCCGTAGGTATTCCCAGGCGTCGTCGGTACTGGCCGCGCGTGCCACGGATTCCATGATGTTTCCCGTACGAGTCGCTGTCGCAACATCATTCGCGTTGTTCGGGTCCGAGATCGTGGCATCACCGTCGGCGAACTGGAAGAGGGTCGACGCAGCCTTGCCGTCGTCAGTCCAGTTGTGTGCAAGCACGTCTTTCACAAAATCATCGCCGTGATCCGGATCGTCGACCGCCGCTTCGACGGCGATCTTGTCCACACCGACCGCGCTGAAGATGTCCTCGGTGATCGCCATGTCCTGCGTTCCTCGGCCATCCACGGTGAAGAACTCGAACTTGCTGTCCGGATTCTGTTCGTGCGCAACCTGCGCGTCGAGGTACTGGCGCCCAACGTCCAGCAATGCACTGTCCAGCGCAGTGCCGTTCTGGTATCGGTCGTCGCCCTTGGAAACAATGCTTGCGATGGCCTTGTTGTCCGCAACACCGTTGAGCGCAATGCTGGGCAGCATCGTATTGCCGGCTTGTTCGTAGCCGATGACCGTCAGATCGTCCCGGGTCAAGGATTCTTTCATCCCGGTCGGCAGCCAGTCGAGTCCGCCATTGGTCGGAATCTCGGCATCGCCACGTACAGAGGCGGTGACCTTTTCGTTCGATAGAATCTGCAACGAATTCGCCACTGCTGCTTGGTTATCCGGCGAGAGATTGGACAGCAGGGCCGCTATTTCCTGCGGCGACTTTCCGTCCAACGCCGTACTCAACTGATTGAGGTACTCCATCTGCGACGCCGGGATGGCAGCAGTTTCCCCGCGAGCAAGTGCGTCGAGCTGTGCGTCCGTCAGGTGGGCACTCTCTTGAATACGACGTATCTGCTCGGGTGTCAGCGAGGACGGGTCTTTGGCCAGTGCCGCTCCATCGGTTCGGCCCTGGTCCCCTCCCGAAGTAGCGGCCGAGGTGAACGTGGCCGTCAGGCCCACCCGTGCAGCGGCCAGTTGCCCCTTGACCAACTCGTCGGCGGCGATTGTCGCGGTGACCGCATCGTCCAACTCACGTACCCGCTCAGCGAGCAGGGCAACTCTCGCATCATCAGGATCGGAATCGCTGTCGGTGATCACCAAGGACTCGGAGACAGTGAAACCATCGGACTCAGCGGCCACAATGGCAGCCTTGGCGCGCTGAAGCGGCGCATCGATTTCATAAAAGCCCTGCCTAGCCGTTGTCGCCACCGCATCGAGGGCGTCTACGACCGTGCCGACGGCCGCCTTGTCGGCAGTCGCGCGAGCCTGAACGGCGTCGGCAGTCGTACCTTCCCAGTAGATTTCGCCGGCTCTGGTGACGCTGGATTGATACCTGTCGAACAGGCCTTCAGCGCTGGCACCCAGCGCGGTCCAGGCATCAGCGATACTGGTCAGCGTTGCCGGGTTGAACGCCACCAATTGCGTTCTGGTCACCATCAGACGGGTTCTTCCGGATTCCAATCGCCGGTAGCCGCTGTGAACGTTGCCGCCAGATCGGCTGCCGACTGTTCGTCCGAGGTCCGAAACTCTTTGGCGACGTTGATCATCACGTCGCCGGTTTCACCCAAGCGCTCGTCGAGAGCAGGCACCAGCGCTTCATCGACAAGGTCCCCCGAAATTGAGGAAGCTTCGGCGACGGACGCCAAGATTCCCCCTTGAACCGACAAGAACGGACCGGCAGCCGGGCCGACCCGCAGCGCACCGGCTTCCGCTGCCAATCCGTGCAGGACCCCGCCGAGCCTTTCCAACTCGTCGACATCCGTCTGAAACGTGCCCATGTCAATCCCCCCTCTGCAGGCCAGACCCCCCAGCCCACGCGATTCGGATCGAGTATAGGTGGCGACCACAGCAGTTGACGCGCAGCGCGACGGGCGTCCGCACATCGCACCAAGTTCATCCCCGGAGCGGGTCTCGGAGGGCATATTTCCCTCCGACCCCGCTCCAGGGGATGAAGTTGGGGACTAAACCACCCGCAGGAGCAACTCGGTGACCGCCATGGGTTCGGAGATCATCAGGTCGTGACCGGTGTCGATGTCCCAGACGCGGCCGTCGGATTCTGCCGTGAGCTTCTCCACGTCACGGAATGGCAGAGTCTCGGAACATACGATGTGCGACTGCGGGAGCTTACGCATCTCGGACTCGTTGTGCAGCACCAGCTTCTGCTCGAAGCAAGCCCACGGGTGTGGGGTCAGCTTGGGCTTCATCCAGGCGATCTGGTCGGGGTCGGTGACGCCGTAGAACCCCATCGGGTCATTGCCCGGGAACAGCACGAGTTCCACTCCGTCGACGACCCGACTCGCCGACCGGGCAGCTTCCATCATCGGCCCCGCGACATCGACCAGCGACTGACCGTCCTCCGGGTTGGCGGCATCGAGGAAGACGAGGTGCCCGATCCGGTCGGTGGCCCGATCCGCTACTCCGGTGATGACCATTCCGCCGTAGCTGTGGCCCACCAGGACCACGTCGTGGAGATCTTCGAACTCCAACACGTTGACGACGTCGGTGATCTGGACGTCGAGGTTCACGTCTTTCGACACCAGATGCGACCGCTCGCCCAGGCCGGTCAGTGTCGGCGTGTAGACGTCGTGGCCGGCCGACCGAAGTTGGCGTGCGACCGATTGGTAACACCAACCACCGTGTCCGCCGCCATGTACCAGGACAAACGTAGCCATAGGAGTTCTCCGACCCTGTTCAGTAGCCCGGTATCACGCCGGACTTTAAGTAATCAGTTGATAACTTAACGACTCGAAGCCGCCACCGCAGCGTTTTCTCCGCATTAGAGTGCGTGAATGACCGCGCAGACCCCGAAGCGACGTAACGCGCCACGCACCAAGGCGCAGATTCTCGCCGCCGCCCAGCAGGCCTTTGCCGAAGAGGGCTATGCGGAGACGGGCATTCGTGAGATCGCCGCGAGGGCCGACGTGACGTCACCGATGCTGCACAGGTACTTCGGTACGAAGGCGAGTCTTTTCGAAGCCGCGCTGGCCGAGACGATCGACATCGGAGGTCTCTTCGACGCCCCCCGGGACACTTTCGGCGAACTCCTCGCGTCAGTCCTCCTGGACCCCGACTCCAACCTGCTGGGGCCGTCGATCGTGGCATTGGCAATCGGTCACACCGATGCCCGTGACATCGCGGCGCAGTCGTCGAAAGTCCATGTCCTGGAACCACTCGCAGACTGGCTCGGTCAACCGGACGGACCGCAGCGCGCATTTGAGATCGTCATGATGGGCATGGGTTTGGTTCTCTGTTCCAGGCAGCTCCCCCTGATGCCGGACGGAGACACCAGCGTGCAGAACGTCGGCACGTGGTTCGCACACACTGTGCAGGCGATCGTCGACAGGTCAGAGGGCTCGGCGACCTGACCGCTCGCTCGACCAGCCCGTGACGAACTCGCGAAATCGTGCGGCCGCCGGATTCATCGCGGTCTCACGTTTCCAGATGAGCCCGACCTCACGAGTGTTCTGCGAACCACCGAGTGTCACCAGGGAAATCCCTGGCGGAAGCTGGGAATCGTGCTCCACCGGGAGCAACGCGACCCCGAGTCCGGCGGCCACCAAACCACCCACCGTTGCCAACTCGGCGGATTCGAAGGTGATATTCGGACGGAAATCCGCTGCGGCGCACAGCTCTTCCAGAATCCGCCGCATGCCGAACCCGGTCTCCATAGCGACAAAACTCTCGTCACGCACATCGTTGATCGTCACCTGATCCCGCTGCGCGAGCGGATGCGTGTCGGCGACGGCCACGCCGAGGTGCTGACGCATGATCGGCGTCCATCCGACCTCGATGCTCTTCGGCCGCGGCGACACAATCGCCAGATCCGTATCACCGGAGAGCACCAGCCCGAGCATGTCCTCGGCAGCACCCTGCGCCAAACCGAATGCGACGTGCGAAGACTGACCGCGAAACTCGCGAATCAGTGTGGGCACCAACCAGATCCCGAACGAATGCAGGAAGCCCAGCTCGATCCTGCCCTCGACAGGGTTCACCAGCTCCGCGAGCTCGTACTTGGCTGTCTCGATCTCGGCGACCGCCCGCCGTGCGTGGCGCAGGTAGATCTGTCCGGCTGCGTTCAGGTTCAACCGCTTTCCCCTCCGGTCGAACAGCAGGACCCCGAGATCACGTTCGAGACGCGCCAATTGACGCGACAGCGTGGGTTGGGTCACATGCAACCTCTCGGCCGCCGTGGACACGTTCTCCACCTCCGCCAGCGTGACAAACCATTCGTGGTTCATCTGCACCTCCTTATGTCCTGAGCGTATAAGGAACCGCGAAATCAATCATTTCCCTCGTGCCGGATCGGCTGCAACCCTGGACATCGATGCAGACCCTCACTGTTAACACCGAGACAGCCCCGCGTCCGTCGGGCCGTCGAGTCGGCGGTCCAGGCTACCGGCGCACGACCCTGACGCTGTTCGCCGCCGGCATGGGCACCTTCATGACGCTGTATTGCGTGCAGGGCCTGCTGCCGATCTTCTCCGACCACTACGGGGTGTCCCCCGCCATGGCGGCACTGGCGGTATCGGTTGCCACCGGACTGCTCGCGTTCGCGATCGTGCCCGCCAGTCTGCTGTCCGAACGCTTCGGCCGGGTCCGGGTGATGTGCGTCGCCGCGGTATCGGCATCCGTGCTGGGCTTGGTGCTGCCATGGAGTCCGACCTTCGAGGTGCTGCTCGCCGGACGCGCCCTGCAGGGTCTGCTGTGCGCCGGAGTGCCCGCGGTCGCCATGGCGTACCTCGCCGAGGAGATCGACGGCCGGTCACTCGGGACCGCCATGGGCACCTACGTTGCCGGCACGACGATCGGCGGGCTCGTCGGACGGATGATCCCGACCCTCGCAGTCGATCTCATCGCATGGCAGTGGGCACTCGAACTGGCCTCGCTGGTTGCGCTCGGCTTCGCGATCCTGTTCGTCCGGATGATCCCACCCTCCAACAACTTCACGCCTGCGCGCATGACGGCCGGTGTTACGCTCCGCAACCTCGCCGGCCATCTACGCGACGTCCCCCTGCTGTGCCTCTTCGGTCTGGCATTTGTGCTGATGGGCGGATTCGTCACCGTCTACAACTTCCTCGGCTACCGATTGATCAACGCCCCGTTCGATCTCCCGGTCACGTTGGCCGGCCTGGTGTTCACGCTGTACCTCGCCGGCACCATCTCGTCGGCCGCCGCGGGCCGCATGTCGGATGCGTGGGGTCGCGACCGGGTGCTGGTGGCCGCGCTCGCCGTGATGATCGTCGGACTCGTCCTGAGTCTGCCCGACTGGCTCCCGACCGTGCTCATCGGAATACTTCTTTTCACCGCAGGCTTTTTCGCGGCCCACTCGGTGTCCAGTGGTTGGGTCGGAGCCCGTGCAACCCACAATCGCGCCGGCGCGTCATCGCTGTACATGCTCTGCTACTACCTGGGCAGCGCGTTCGTCGGTGCGTTCGGTGGGATCGCGTTCACCGTCGCCGGGTGGGCCGGCATCGTCGGCTTCGTCGGTCTATTCCTGTGCGCCGCAATAATACTGATGGCAATCCTGTCACGCACACACCAACGGCCGAATTCGCTCCACCTGCGGAGCGAATTCTCGGCCGGCAAGATTCAGAGCTGATACTCGTCGAGAAGGCGCCTGCTGATGATCTGTTTCTGGATCTCGCTGGTTCCCTCGCCGATGAGCAGAAATGGTGCGTCACGCATGAGCCGCTCGATCTCGTATTCTTTCGAGTATCCGTAGCCGCCGTGGATTCTGAAACTCTGTGTGGTGACCTCGTTGCACAGCTCGCTCGTCAGGTACTTGGCCATCCCGGCGGCGAAATCGTTGCGTTCGCCGGAGTCCTTCAGACGGGCCGCGTTGACCATCATCAGGTGTGCCGACTCGACTTTCGTTGCCATCTCCGCGAGCTGGAAGGCGATCGCCTGATGCTCGGCGATCGGCTTGCCGAACGTCCGGCGCTGTTGGGCATACCGGATCGCTAGTTCGAATGCGCGGATCCCCACTCCGCAGGCCCGCGCCGACACGTTGACACGACCGACCTCGACTCCGTCCATCATGTGGAAGAAGCCCTGCCCCGGTACTCCGCCCAGGATGTCGTCCGCGGATGCCACATACCCGTCGAAGAGCAGCTCCGTGGTGTCAATTCCCTTGTAGCCCAGCTTGTCCAGCTTGCCTGGTATCACCAAGCCCGGTTTGACCTCACCGAATCCGGCCGGCTTCTCGATCAGGAACGTGGTCAGATTGCGGTGTGGCTTATCCGCGCCTTCGTCCGTTCGGACCAATGCGGCGACCAGCGTCGAACTACCGCCGTTCGTCAGCCACATCTTCTGGCCGTCGATCGTGTATGTCTCGTCGGGATTACGCACCGCCTTGGTCCGAATCGCCGCGACATCGGACCCGAGATCCGGCTCCGACATCGAAAAGGCGCCCCGAACCTCACCGGTTGCCATGCGGGGCAACAGGTTCTGCTTCTGTGCAGGTGTTCCGTGCTGGCGCACCATGTAGGCGACGATGAAATGGGTGTTGATGACCCCCGAAACGCTCATCCACCCCCGCGCCAGTTCCTCCACGCACAGCGCATACGTCAGCAGTGACTCCCCGAGCCCGCCGTACTCTTCCGGGATCATCAGGCCGAACAGACCCATGCTCCGCATCTGGTCGACGATCGCCTGTGGGTAGGTGTCGTTGCGCTCGAGTTCGGTTGCGTTGGGGATGATCTCCTTGTCGACGAACCCTCGGACAGCTTCGACGATCTCGGTCTGGAACTCGGTGAGACCGATGGTCTGCGCCAGTCGTGTCATGCGTTGCCTTTCCAGGTCCGGCTCACGAGCCGATTCGTTCGAACACCGCGGCCAGGCCCTGGGCCATCGCCGATGCACATGCTTCGACTCCATACTGCACCAGCGGACGGCTCTGCTCTTGCGCCGATCGGCCCTGAACTGGCCGGAGTCACTATGGTAAGTATTACAGTGAGTATTACGACAATGGCAACCGGACATCGCGACAGACCACGACGGAGACAAGGACATGGGCGATCGGCTCAGTGGCAAAGTAGCTTTCATCACGGGCGCGGCTCGCGGTCAGGGACGTGCGCACGCAGTTCGCATGGCCACTGAGGGCGCCGACATCATCGCCGTCGACATCGCCGCGGAACTCCCCCGCTGCGTGCCGTACAACTCCGCAAGTGAGGCAGACCTCAAGGAAACGGTCCGCCTGGTCGAAGCGACCGGGCAGCGCATCGAGGCCTCCGTCGTCGACGTCCGCGATTTCGAAGGACTCGGCAAGGCGGTCGAAAACGGTGTCGCGGCGCTGGGGCGACTCGACATCATCGTCGCCAATGCGGGCATCTCCGTGCCGGAGGCCTGGAACGAGATCACGCCCGAATCCTTTCGCGATGTCATGGACATCAACGCCACCGGAACCTGGAACACGGTGATGGCGGGCGCCCAGAAGATCATCGACGGTGGCAACGGTGGCTCGATCATCCTGATCAGCTCTGCTGCCGGAGTCAAGATGCAGCCCTTCATGGTTCATTACACCGCCAGCAAACACGCGGTGACCGGATTGGCCCGCGCCTTCGCCGCTGAGCTCGGCAAGCACTCGATCAGGGTGAACAGCGTGCACCCCGGACCTGTCAACACCGACATGGGAACCGGAGAGATGGTGAACAACCTGATGAGGGCCGCCGAGACCAATCCGAACCTGAACAACATGCTGACGCCGTTCTTGCCCGACTACATCGCCGAGCCCAGCGACATCGCCGACGCCGTGCTGTGGTTGGCGAGCAACGAGTCTCGCATGGTCACCGCCGCCCAGATCTCGGTCGATCAGGGTTCGACCCAGTTCTGATCACGCAGGCGACACCGCCTGCAGCCACCCGGCCGTTCTCGATCAAGCCGGGTGGTACCTCCCTGCGATTCACGAATCTGTTGCGGGCACTTCGATGAGTTCGAGGCTGTTCAGTTCCCGGATGGCCCGGCATCCACGTTGCAGCATCACGATGAACATGTCGTCTCCGCGCGCGGTGTCACTAGCGAATGCACAACCCAGCGACGGGATCAGCAACGCCTGCAACATCCCGATCCGGTAATCGCGCCAACAGGTTTCACGGGAATAGTCGGTGATCCCATACTTCAGGAGTTCCTCGTGATACTCGTCGACGAGTTGTCCTTCGAGCTCGGCGCGCAGTTCCGGAACCAGACTGGTGCCGATGAAGTAGGCCAGGTCGCGGGCCGGCAGGCCGACACCCAAGGTCTGCCAATCGACTACCGTGAGCCGGTCGCTCTCGGTGTCGAAGAGCATGTTGTCGAGCCGGTAGTCCCCGTGCATCAGTGCAAATCGCTCTGGCGAATCCCGTAGCCACGGCTCGACGAGACCCATTGCAGCGGTGAGTGTCTCGCGATCCTCCTCACTCAACCGCGAACCGATCTTCTCGATCACCATGCCGGCACTCATGACCGCGACATCGCCGAGCATCTTCATCGATGCGTCGTCCTTCATCGTCATCGACAACGCATGGAAGTCGTGCCAGACAGGATCGCACCACGTCGGGCCGTGCAGCCCAGCCAGGGCGCGGGACGCCGCCGCCGCCTGGTCGGCGCCACAACCACCGATCTGATCGCCCTGCACCGCGGTGGCCTGATCGGCGAGCAACAGAGCGAAATCCCCTGTGTTGTCGTCGATGTCGGAGTGATAGCAGTCCGGCTTCGGTATCTGAACCTTGTCCGCCACCGTCTCGTAGAAGGCACACTCACTCCGGTAGCCGAGGATGACGCGGTCACGGGTGGAGTCGTCTTGCGCGGGCAGCTTCAACACGTACGTGGCCGGTAGCTCCGGCCGGGGCGTGGCGTAGTCCACCCGGATCCGATAGGTGGCGCCGGTCTGACCGGTTCCGATCGGACTGACATCCACGTCCGCGACATCGACGCCGGCGCCTTTCGCGCTGAGCACCGACGACAGCCACGCGCTGGTGACGTCGGACGGATGCCGCGGAATCGACAACGCCGTACTCACCGTGCCACCGACTGCGTCAGCGGGAAACGGGTCAAATATCGGTACTTCACAGCAGATTTCATCGGGATTCCTTCGGTGAGTGGCGTGAGGAGATACCTTCCGCATCGCTACGGTAAGGATATCGGCATGGATTTCGAATTGGTTCGGTTCGGTTCCAGCAGCCACACCGGGATTCCGGTCGCAGCCTCATGCGGGAGCCTGGTCAGCAGCTGCGTGGACTCGTGCAGCGACGCTGCCGTCTGATTCTCGGAACCGAAGAGTACAAACGCAACACCGTCGCCGGTTGCCGTGTCCCAGAGTGGCGGGGCCCAGGGGGAAACCGTGTGATCCCGGACGAGTAACGAGCGATGATCACCCCAGCTGACGAGGAACCAGCCATCACCGTTGTCCAGAACATCGCCGAGCAGCGCCCTGACAAGAAGATCGTGGGCCCGGCCCAGATCCGACGTGGTCACACCGACCAGTGCGATGCCTTGCGCGTGACCACTCGGCTCCGGAAAGTCTTGCGGTGCAGGCATCTTAGAGGCTTGGCTGTCAATGAACTGATCGTCCGACTCGACGATCTGGACCAGGGTACCCACACCCGTCTCCTTGGGATGGATGAAGGCCTCCAGCCACACCGGCTGTTCACGGCTCTCACCGCCGATCTCAAATCCGAGCCGGGTGAGGTCTGCGATGGTGTCGTCGAGAGAGGGCACTTTGAATGTGAAGTGGTGCGGAGAAGGCCCACGCCGCTCGATGAATCGCTCCATGAATCCACCGGGCGTATGAGGTGCGATGAACTCCAGGCGCAGCCCTTCGCCGAAATCGAGCTGGTACGGCGCGAAGTCGCCGTTGGGTCCGCCATAGCCCCACTTGCCACCGAGTTCGGACACGAACCGTGGATACGAATCCGCCCACTGAACGACGCCGATGGCCAGGTGATCGAGTTTCGCACCGATCGAAGTTCTCACCACCGGCGTCACCATGTGGCGAGGATGCGCTGATCGTCGTCGAGGACGTGTTGACGCACGGCCTTCTTGACGGTTTTGCCGGTTGCGGTCTTGGGGATCTCGTCGGTCATGTAGAACGCTTCCGGGCACTTGAATGCGGCCAGGCGTCGTCCCGCGAACTCCCGGAGGTCCGCCGGTGTCGGCTGGGTGCCGGGACGCGCCACGATGACCGCGCAGGCCCGTTCCCCCATGATGCGTTCCGGCAGTCCGATCAACACCACGTCCTGGACATCGGGGTGCTCGAAGAGAACGGCCTCGACCTCGGCGCAGTAGATGTTCTCGCCGCCGCGGATGACGACGTCCTTGAGCCGGTCCACCACGTAGATGTAACCCTCGTCGTCGATATACCCGAGGTCCCCGCTGCGGAACCAGCCGTCGACGAAGGATTCGTCAGTGGCGGCCTGATTGTTCCAGTACCCCTTGGCATTCTGCGGTGAGCGAAAGCACAGCTGGCCGATCTCCCCTGGGCCCAGCGACTCGCCTGACGGGCCTTCG
This sequence comes from Nocardia sp. 348MFTsu5.1, assembly GCF_000383535.1. NCBI lineage: Bacteria > Bacillati > Actinomycetota > Actinomycetes > Mycobacteriales > Nocardiaceae > Nocardia > Nocardia sp. 348MFTsu5.1. Next base: position 69,420 of record NZ_KB911512.1, on the reverse strand, counting down.
ACCAACAGGTCGGCAGTGATGTTGAGCCTGCCGACGCTGTCCGGGTGCTCGAAGTATTCGACCCCGATGTTGTTGACCACCGCCGACGTCGTCTCGGTGAGTCCGTAGCCGTTGTACACGCGGACCGAATCCCCGAAGACCTCTCCGGTCAGACCCACCAGATCCGGTGGCACGCTGGCCGCACCCATCGAGAAACCGGTGACCTGCGGGCGGAACTTGACGATGTCAGGGTGTTCGAGCATCTCCCGGGCGATCGTGGGGGGACCTCCCAGGCTCGTGACACTCTCCTGTTCAGCGAGTTTCATCGCCTCGTCGATGTCCCACTTACGCAACAGCGTGATCTTCGCGCCGCCCATCGCGGCGCCGGTGATCCCGTTGATGCCACCGATGTGAAAGAGCGGAGCGGCCTGGATGCCGCTCGACTGAACCGGTTGGCCCGACGGCTGATTCCCACTGATCATGACGTCGCGGATGGTCGCAAAACCCATGTTCATGACACTGCAGAGGATGCCCCGATGGGTGATGACCACCCCTTTGGGCCGGCCGGTGGTTCCGGACGTGTACGAGATCGCGACCACGTCATCGGCTGCGGCTGTTGCCAATTCGGTCACGTCGAGTCCCGGACCGAATGCCAGGTCGTCGTAGGCCGCGTCCCCGACGTGACTGCTTCCGGCCGTACGTACCCCGACGATGGTCAGCGCCGACTGCCCACCCTCGACGCTCGCGAGCCGTTCGATTCGCTCGGCATCGGCGAACACCACCTTGGCGCCCGACTCTTCGAGGGCATTGTGCAACTCCGCACCCTGCCACCACGAGTTCAGCGGGACCACGATCGCCCCGAGGATCACCGCGGCCCAGAACGCGGGGACGAATTCGGGGTAGTTCCGCATTGCGATGGCAACCCGATCACCCTGTTCCACACCGAAATCGGACCTCAAGCGCAGCGCCAAGCTGAGCGCCTGCGCCCGGATGTCGCCAAAGGTCAGACGGTCGTTCTCGAAAACCAGGTGAACGAGATCCTGATGCGCCTGCGACATCGCGAAGACATCCACCAGCGATCCCGGGATACTCACGAACGAACGCACTCGGACTCCGTCGATGAGAACCTCTTCGACCGCGAAGGGACCATCTGGGCCGAACATACCCGCCAGCCGTGGATCGGTGGCGTAGTCACTGGAGAAGGTCAGGCGATCAGTAGCTGGGCCGAGCGTCACGATTGGCTCCTTGAAGTATGTTGTCGCACATTGGTGATGATCGTCAGTCGCGAGGTAGTCCGAGAAGACGTTCGGCGATGATGTTGCGCATGATCTGACTGCTGCCACCCGCGATCGTGCCGGACCGCGTCAGCATGAAGAGCGATACCCGTTGTGCTGCTTGCTTGTCCGTCATATCGAGTCCCGCGGGGCCGAGGACACTGATCGCGAGTTCACTGACAGCTTGTGAGAAGTGAGCCGACACGAGCTTCCGGATGCTGGCCGACGGGCCGGGATCGAGACCCTCGATCTGCCGGAGCGCGATCTGCTGCCCCACGGCTTTGACGACCTGGCCGGTCGCCAGCAGCTCGCCGAGGCGATCGTCGAACAGCGGGCTGCCCGGGGTCTCGGAGACCAGTTCGTCAAGGCCGTGTCCGAGTGTGGAATTGGCTGCGATGGCAACCCTTTCGCTCGCGAGCGTGGCCCGCGCCAGCTTCCATCCGTCATTGATCTGTCCGACCACCAGGTCGTCCGGAACGAAGACGTCATCGAGGAAGACCTCGTTGAACACGGCGTCACCCGTGATCTCCCGCAGCGGCCTGACCTCGACACCGGAGCCCTTCACATCCACGATGAAGTAGGTGATCCCCCGGTGGTTCTTCGAATCCGGATCCGTGCGGGCCAGACAGATGGCCCAGTCCGCCTGCATCGCATTCGATGTCCATACCTTCTGACCATTCAGGACCCAGCCGCCATCGACGCGCTCTGCCTTCGTCCGCAGAGACGCGAGATCCGAACCGGCCCCAGGCTCGGAAAACATCTGGCACCAAGTGATCTCACCACGCAACGTCGGTGAGACGAACTGCTCTCGCTGTTCGTCCGTACCGAATTCGATGATGGTGGGCAGCGCCCAGTTACCCACCACGATGTCGGGAACACGAATCCCGGCCCGGTCGAGCTCCTCCGCGATCAGGATCTGCTCGATCGCCGTCGCCGCCCGCCCGTACGGCTGCGGCCAGTGCGGCGCGATCAGACCCTCGTCGGCAAGTGCGATCCGGAGTTTGGATTCCTCGGCCGGCAGCCCGGCGATCAGTTGTCTGATCTCGTCGTGGAGTCGGTCTGTCTCTGCTCCGAACGACACCGCCCATTGCCGGCGCGCCCCCGTCCGGACGACCGCGGTCATGCGGGCACGCCAGTGATCGGAGCCGCCGGAGATCTCTTTGAGTGTGAGCGCCCGACGCAAGGACAGGTGCGCGTCGTGTTCCCACGTCATCCCGATACCGCCCAGCACCTGGATGCAGTCCTTGGAGTTGAGGACCGCGTTCTCCAGGGCCACCACTCCTGCGGCACCCGCCGCTACCGCGAGCTGTTGGCGTGATTCGCTGTCTCCGAGACGCAGATACGCCGTCGCGGCCCCGGCGGCATCCCACGCCGCCGCGCCGGCCATCTCCGACCGCGCCAGCATGTCCGCGCAGAGGTGTTTGATCGACTGGAACGAACCGATGGCACGCCCGAACTGGACACGCACCTTGGCGTACTCCGTTGCGGTTTCCTGTGCCCACCGGGCGATCCCGGCCGCTTCCGCGCCTGCGGTGGTGACCCAGAGGTCACGTACGAGTTCCGAGTCGACGCCGGCGAGAACACCGTCGTCGGACACCAGCGCATCAGAGATCCTGACCCGCGCCGACGGGCGGGTGACATCGACGCTGTCGATGGGCGTCACCGTGACCGCCTCACCCGTCGGAACAACGAGCCAGCGGATGCCGTCCGCGGTCCGGACCGACACCACGATCCGCGTCGCCTGCTGTGCACCGATGACGTAACCGACGTCGCCGGAGACCAACCAGCCATCCGGTGTTCGGGTCGCTTCGGCGTCACCATCCAGGGCGACAACCACGATCTCCGATCCGTCGGCCACCCCGCGGAGTACCTCCGCGTGCGGACCGGTGTCGGCCTTCTGCGTGGCCAGTACCAGCGCACCGACGGTGCCCGGTGCCAGCGGTCCGGTGGCGATCCGAAACCCCAGTTCGGCGATCGCAATCGAGGACTCCTCGACCGTTGCTCCCACTCCGCCGGCCGATTCCGGTATCGCCAGCGCCGGAAGGCCCAGCTCGATTGCCTCGGTCCACCAGGGCGGACGCGTCGTCGAACGATCACCGGGTGGTGTGTTGACCTCCGCCCGCGCCGCCGGGCGAAGCCCGCAGCGGTCGCCCCAGGATCCAATTGACGCCGCCAGGTCCTGTTGATCCCTGGTTACCGTGAGAGACAATCTGAGCTCGATTCTGTGCAGATAGGCGTGGTAGGTGACCGCGTGCGGCGGAGGCGGATCTGGCAGCTCAGTATCGGATGCCGAGCAGATCGAGAGTGTTGGTTCGCATGATTTGATCTCGTTCGGCGGCGGTGAAGTCATCGAGTTCGTTGATGAAATCGGTCGGCTTCTCGAGGCCCTCACCGTGAGGCCAGTCCGATCCGAACAACACCTTGTCGGACCCGACGGTGTCGGCCAGTTTGCGGACGTCTTCCTCGTAGTACGGGGATACCCACAGGTGCCGGCGGATCGTGTCGGCCGGATCTTCGGCGAACACCCATGGTGTCTGGTTTGCCTGTTTCCGGAGACGCTTGAGGAGCAGGGCCACCCAATCCGACCCGTTTTCGATGCTCGCCGTGCGCAGTTTCGGGAAACGGGTGAAGACGCCGTCGACGATCAGGCTGGCGTAGGTGTCGTGGATCGCCCGGTCGGCAACGACCAAAGAGGCCAGAGTGTTCTTGGTCTTGAACGGGACGAACCGATCCGGAGCGCCCCAGGCCGAGGCCAGGTATCGGTTGTACCCGCTGTCGCTGAGGTGGAATGCGACCGGAATGTCTTCGGCTTCGAGTTTCGCCCAGACCTTGTCGTAAATCGGGTTGCCGAACGAGTTCGACCTCCCGTACGGGGCCGGCACCGGAGCCGGTCGAACGGAGACGATGCGGACATTCCGCTCGATCAGGCGATCGATCTCGCGGACGGCCTCGTCCGGGTCGGCGAACGAGAGCATCGGGGCGGCAAAGATGCGGTCCTTGTACGAAAAGCCCCAGTCCTCGTCCAGCCATTTGTTGAACGCGGTCACGCTGGCCATCGTCGCCGGGATGTCGTCCTTGAGCGCTTCCTCCACACCACAGGCAAGGGTGGGGAGAAGGATAGCGGCGGACATCTCCTGCTCCGCGATCATCTCCAGCCGGATGTCGTGATCCTGATAGGCCGGGTTGAGCGGCGCGACCTTCGCCAGCGACCGCGGGTCAACCCCCTCGGGGATCTGTCCGCGAAACAATGCATCCAGCGAGCCGGGGACGATCACCGGATCGAAGGTCGGGTTCGGCACGAACTCGAAAAGCACTCCGCCAGCGAGCAATTCGGTGTGCGTCCCGCGTTTGATGACCTCGATCCCGCGCGACCGGAACTCCGGATCGAGGTACCGGGTGAAGGCATCGATCTTTTCGTAGTAGTGGTTGTCGCAGTCGACCGGCAGCGTGTATTCAACCTTCTCGCTCTGACGTTTTTCCGACTCGATCGTCATGTCATTCACCTCCGTTGAAGAAGGAACGCTCGGCGTTCCCGTCCAGATGGTCGTCCTGCATCTCGGCCGATCAGCCGCTATTGATTGCTCAACCGCAAGTCTTACAGTAGTACTATACACTCGCGTCGGGGCGGCCGGAATGAAAGCGAGATCATATGAAGACACGAGCAGCAGTACTGCGTGAGGCACCCGGTCGCTGGTCGGTCGAAGAGGTCGAACTCGACGACCCCCAGGTTGGCGAAGTTCTCGTGCAGATGGTCGCCACCGGCCTGTGCCACAGCGACGACCACATGGCTGCCGGAGACATCCCCGTCTTCCACCTCCCGATGGCCGGCGGTCACGAAGGAGCCGGTGTGGTCCGCAAGGTCGGGCCAGGGGTAACCGGACTCGAGGTCGGCGACCACATCGTCACCTCGTTCATCCCGGGATGCGGCACGTGCCGGTGGTGCGCGATGGGAATGCAGAACCTGTGCGACAACGGGATCAAGCTGATGCTCGGCGACCAGTTCGACGGCACCTTCCGCATGCACGGTGCCGATGGCGCGGACATCGCCACGATGGGGATGCTCGGATGCTTTGCCGAGTGGCAGGTCTACGACCAGCTGTCGGTCGTCAAGATCGCCAAAGACATCCCGCTCGAGTTGGCGTGTCTCGTCGCCTGCGGAGTGCAGACCGGTTTCGGTTCGGCGACCACCGCCGGCAACGTGCAACCCGGTGACGTCGTCATCGTCGCCGGAGTCGGCGGTGTCGGAATGAACGCGTTGCAGGGCGCGCGCGAAAGTGGCGCGGCGCATGTGATCGCCGTGGATCCCGTTGAGGACAAACGCAAGTGGGCGCTCGACTTCGGAGCCACCGAATCGTACGAATCGATCGAGGCCGCGATGGACCGGGTGCGGCACCTGACCAACGGCCAGGGCGCCGACGTCGCGATCCTCACCGCCGGTCTGGTCCACAACGAGCTGCTCGGTGCGGGATATCAAGCGATCCGCAAGGCCGGCACCCTCGTTGTCACCGGCATGTCCGCGATGGACGAAGAGGGACCGATTCCCGGTCTCAACGCGTTCGGACTGGCCATGTTCCAGAAACGGATCCAGGGCGCCCTGTACGGAATGAAGTCTCCCCGCGAGGCCACTCCGATGCTCTTGGAGATGTACCGCGTGAAGAAGCTCAAGCTGGACGAGTTGGTGACCCGGACCTATTCGCTCGATCAGATCAACGAGGGGTTCGACGACATGCGCGAAGGCCGAAACATCCGCGGAGTCATCCACTTTCCAGGCTGATCGAGAGACTTCTCCCGGCTCGGGCGCGCTATCGCACGCCCGAGCTGATCCGCTTGGCGCTCGGCCTGACATTTCGGCTCCAATACCGCGGCAGGTCCAGCGGGCCGAGAAGTCCGGCGGGTGCTGCGCACACGGCGTGGATACTGTTGACCACCGGCAGCACGGTCGCCGGTCCGGCGGACCACCCCGGATAGCCGATCTCCACAGAGAAGCTCGGATCACCTTCGATCTCGACGCGATGGGACAGCTCGTACGGTCCGTATGGTGCTTTCCACTGCGTTCCGGCGCCACGCGCGACGGCATCGACGTGCTCGACAACCGCGATCGGCTGCCCACCCGCCATCGCGCGCAGCTCGAAGCGAACCACCGACGCTGTTCCGGCTTCCACTGTCCCGAAACCGGTTTCGGTGTCGTGATCGAGCGAGTCCGTCTCGTACGAGACCTCCCAGTCCTCGATCTCGACACCCAGCGCCTCCGCGATCTGCTCCAGCGTCGGCTTCCACATCTTTTCGATGAAGCCGCCGGTCACCAGGATCGGTGAGAAGCCCGGGGGTTTGCCGAATCCAAAGTATTCGCGGCAGACGAACTCTGCGGTGTAGTCGCCCCACCAACCGAGTTCGAGTACTCGAACGCAATCCACTCGTCCAGCAGGCGCCAACGCGGCGACTGCCAGATCCGTTGTTGCCCAACCCGGATCGATACCGGTGAAGTACATCGTCGAGTTGCCGGCGGCGCAGGCGGCCTCGATCGGTTCGCGCAGTTCTGCCGGTGCCGACGACGGATGAGCCAGTGCGAACGCGGACAACGACACCACGTTGGTGCCGCGCTGCAGAAACGGGATCAATTCGCGAATCGATTCTTCCTCGTGACCGATGGCGTCGCCGAAGTATGCCAGGCAGTCGGCGTCGAGCGCGAGCAACTCATCCCAGTTGTTCGTCGTGATGACGCCGGTCGGCGGTTGGCGGCACAGAGTTCCCGAGTCGACTCCAACCTTGTGTTCCGACCACACGTAGTGCCCGACGAGTTCGAGGTCGGGATCGGCGATGATGCGTTGGAGCCCGATCCGGCCCATGTTTCCGGTGCCGCAATGTATTACCTTGAGGGCCACTGGCCGGTCTCCGTTCGATCGTTTGCCCGCGAGAATTCACCCGCGTCGTGGGGGGTTGGCTGTACGAGTGGCCGTCTTTCGATTGCCTGGTCAGGTCGCTTTCTGCTGGTCGCGAGGTGTCGCACGCGATTTGATGACCTCCATCGTCGACCAGCTCTTGACCGGAGTCGGGGCGCCTTCTTCGTGCATGGTCCCGTGCATCCACGCGATGCCGAGCGATATCCCGGCGGCCGCTGCGTTGTGGGTCGCCTCGAAGTTGAAGGTGCGTCCACCGAAAGACAGTGTGGCGTAACGTGGTTGGCTGCGGTTACCCTGCGTTTCCCAGACAACCTTGGAGTCGACGTCGTCGTTCGTCGCAATGATCGGCGGTTCACCCTGGCGATGGAACGTTGCCGTTGCGTAGTTGCCGGTACCCAGCATCGCGTTTCCGGTCTCCCAGGTTCCGTCGGCCGAGATCGAACCCCAGACGAACCAATAGTGCTCGAGCTCAGCGATCTTGGAGTCGTGCGCGCTACGACCCGGAAGGCAGTACATGCGGTCGAGGCCGCCATATCCCCCGATGATCTTCGAGCCCTCGATGGTCCCCTCCACCGTGCAGCCCGAACTCGTATATCCCACATCGTCGGGGAGACCCGGGACGTAGATCGCCGTCACGTTCATCGGAAGCGGGGACAGGACCACGTCGATGCAGTTCTCGTCCTCTTTCCACACGTATTCGTCCGGTCCGAGTGAGATCCGCAAGCGATGCTTCGCGCGCATCTGGGCGTGCGCCGGATAGACGATCTGCTTCCCGTCACGTTCGAACCACATGATCAGCCCGGCGTACAGGTCACTCTCACTGGGGAACCGGACGTTTCGCGGATGCTCCCACAGATCTGTCGAGCATTCGTGGAGGTTGTAGTCGAAGGCGGCGCTCGCCGAGAGTTCACGGATGAGTTCATAGCGTTTGCCGTCTTCGGTATCGACCATCGCCCACAGGAACAGCGCGTCGTTGTAGACCCCGGGAAACTGGGTGTCGCCGGTCGAATGGTCTTGCACGGATGCGTCCGCCAACGAAACGTAGGGGATGATGCCGACCTTGGATATGTCGACCTTCGGCATGGCGCCTCTTTTCGATGAGTGAGTGGCCCGACCGGCCCGCACTACGCTCACAGTCGGGCAACCCGGAGATTGGGTCGAGTTTACCGTAATGCTTCCAGTAACGTCACCAATTGCGCCGGACGAAGTTCCGAATCGACGTGACGGCTAACGAGCGTGGAGGTCGTCGAGAACCGCCGAGACCGTCTCCGCCGAGATGGTCTTCGGAAACATGGGCATCGCACGGTCGATCGAACCCCCGCACCTGTCCCACAGGGCGGCTGCCACCCCGTCGGGCGGTGCGACGACAGCGAACGCGTCGAGGACCTCGTCGTCGATGAGGGATCCCATCTGTGCCCACTCGCCTTCCCGGGACAGCCGGTGAAGCCTGGTGTGCAGGTCGCCCCAACCGTGCAGCTCGAGAACCTTGCCGTACGCGGGAGTTGAACCGTAGAACGCGATCTGGCGCCTGACCGCCTCCGAGGCGGCGGCTGTCTCGGCCGGGTTCTCCCCGGTCACGAGGAAGACGGGGGATGTCACCTCGAAGTCGCTGCGATCGCGACCCGAGCGCTGCAGTCCGCGAGCTATCGCCGGCGACGTGACCTCGTCGTAGTACAGCCGGGTCGTGAACGCATGGCCGATGATTCCGTCTGCGCTTTCGCCGCACATCTCGGTCATCCGCTCCCCGACCGCCGCGACGAATACCTTCGGCGCCGGATGGACCGACGGTTCGGGCCGAAACATCGGGGTCATGAGCTTGTGGGTGTAGAACTCCCCCTCGAACCGAAGCTCGCCTTGTTCGTGCCAGGCCTCCCAGATCGCCTCCAGCGCAGCAATGAACTCTTGCATCCGCCGGACCGGATGGCTCCACGGCATCCCGAATCGTTTTTCGATGTGCGGTTGGATCTGAGTGCCCAGGCCGAGGGTGAACCGCCCCTGCGAGTAGTCCTGCAGGTCCCAGCCAAGATTCGCCACGGTCATCGGATTCCGCGCGAAGGCCACCGCGATGCTGGTGCCGAGTTCGAGACGCGAAGTATGTTCCGCCGCAAGAACCAACGGGAAGAACGGGTCGTGGGCGACCTCACCGGACCAGCACCCGTCGAACCCCTGGCGTTCCAGCCTGGCCGCGACCTCCGGGACTTTGGCGAGGTCGGCCGGTATACCCCCGTCGATCTTGAGACTCCCGTTCGACAGGGTGCTCATTGCGCAGCCCCTCGAATCGATCCGCCGGAAGTGAATATCAGCATGTGGCCAGTTGAATCCGTGAGCATGGATCGGACGTTACAGTAGGCACTTCGGTAGCGACAGACAAAAACTGGGCCAAAGAACCTCGGCGATGATACGGTAAGCATTACAGTAAAGGCGAGAACAGACCCGGGAGTCCCGACGATGAAGTACACCCTCGAATACCCCAGCGAGCTGCCCAGCGCACCAGACGACTTCCTCCAGCCAGAAGTCATCCGTGAAGTCTCCGCTGCGGCCGAGGCATCAGGCTTTTCGGCGCTGGCTCTCAGTGAGCACCCGGCCCCGTCGATGAAGTGGCGTCACAATGGCGGCCACAACACCCTCGATCCGATTGCCGCACTGAGCTTCATGGCGGCCATGACCGACAGCATCGCGCTGATGACGAATCTCTACGTGTTGCCGTTCCGCAACCCGTACCTGTCGGCGAAAGCCCTCGCGAGTGTCGACATCATCTCGGGCGGCCGGTTGATCGCCGGTGTCGGTGCGGGCTACCTGCGATCGGAGTTCGCCGCAGTCGGCGTCGATTTCGACCGTCGGGCTGAACTGCTCGATGAAGCCCTCGATGCGCTGCAGTCCATCTGGACAAAACCTCAGGTCCCGGTCGCCGGCAAGGACTTCGAAGCGCAGGGTCCACTCTGGTTGCAGAGCCCGACCCAGCAGCCACACCCGCCGATCTGGATCGGTGGCAACGGCAATGCCGCGATGCGCCGCGTGGTCCAGTACGGCAGCGGCTGGATGCCGCTCATCGCCTCGGCCGGGTTGGCCTCGGCCATTCGCACCGTCGCCATCGAGGATGCCGATCAGTTCGAGGCCGCACTCGGCCGGCTGCGGAGCCGGTTGCTCGCTGTCGGGCGAGATCCCTTGTCGATCGACGTTCAGGTCGTCTGCCCGCACATCGACCTCGACGACCGCGCCTCACTGTCGGAGGCGCAGACGTTCCTCGCCGACATGGAACGTCGGGGCGCGACATCCGCCGTCGTCCACGTCGACGGATCGAGTCCACAGGCGGCGACGAACTTCATCAAGGTATTCGGCGAAGCAGTCATCGGCGTCTGACCAGCCACGCCACCGCACAACGATTTTCACCAAAGACAATCCAGCAAACACCTGGCAACAGTTACGAGATGTGAAGGCACACCATGAAAGTTCCGTTCACTTGGAAGGTCACCGGCTGGTTCGTGATCGGCTGGTCGCAGGAGTTCGAGATCGGCGACGTCCGCCCGCTGAAGTACTTCGGCGAAGACCTAGTCGCCTATCGCGGCGAATCCGGTGACATGCACGTGACCTCCGCGCGCTGTCGCCACCTCGGCGCCCACATCGGTCACGGCGGCAAAGTCGTCGGCGATTGTGTCGAGTGCCCGTTCCATGGATGGCAATGGGGACCCGACGGTGTCAACAAGTACCGCCCCGACGAGCCCGACCGCCCGAACAAGTTGCTCAAACTGCGGGTCTTCCCGGTGCAGGAGCAATACGGCCTGGTATTCATGTGGCACCACCCGGAAGGCAAAGCGCCGAGCTGGGAGCTGCCCGACCTATTCGAGAAGTTCCCCCAGTTCCCGACCGACCGCGACGCCTACTACCGCCCGTATCCCGAGTTCTCCCGTAAGTCCGAGCATGAACCGGTCCACCCGCAGATCGTGGCCGAGAATGGCCCGGACAGTGCGCATTTCCGCTACGTCCACAACGCGACGGTGACACCGGTGAGCCTGAACTGGGAGATGGTCGACAACGAATGGCGATTCCTCACCGGCTGGCCGGACGTCCGCAGCGATGATCCCGACAAGATGGCCTTGTTCATCCACAGCCACTTCTCCGGGCTCGGTTTCGCGATCAGCGCATTCGAAGGTTCCACCAACTATCGGCTGATATTCGCGTGCACCCCCGTGGAGGACGGCTACTCCGATCTGTTCTATTCGATCTGGTGGCCACGAAACCCCGGCGACGAGTCCGAGATCCCGCCCGAGGACATTCGCGAGAAGGTCGAGCGACAGTTCCTCGTCACCGTGTTCGAAGACCTCGACATCTGGCGCTATCAGGAATACGTCGAACGTCCGCCACTGTCCCGGGTCGATGCGAAACCGTATATGGCGATGCGCGAATGGGCGACCCAGTTCTACGACGTGCCGCCGACCGACGAAAGCGTGTCCGCGAGATGAGGATCGACCTGGCCGACCTGGTCGCACCCGGCCATACCGCAATCGTCACCCAGGAACTGCAGGGTGCCGTCGTCGGTCCGGACGCCGGCCTGCGAGTGCTCGCTGAGGAGGCGCGCCGAGAAGCACTGCCCAACATCGCCCGGCTACTTCCCGCCGCGCGGGCGGCGGGCGTGCATGTTGTACATTGCCTCGTCCAGCGAAGGCCAGATGGGCTCGGTTCCAACCACAATGCCAAGTTGTTTGCCATCGGCCGCAGTGAGGTCGGCATCGAGCCCGGCACACCCGGGTCCGCCCTACTCCCCGACTTCGGGCCCGAACCCACCGACCTGACATTGAGTCGGTGGCACGGCCTCGGCCCGATGGGCGGTACCGACCTCGACGCCATTCTCCGCAACCTAGGCGTGACAACCATTGTCGCCGTGGGTGTATCACTGAATGTGGCGATCCCGAATCTGGTGATGGATGCCGTCAACGCCGCCTATCGGGTGGTCCTGCCGAGAGATGCCGTCGCCGGCTTTCCAGCCGAATACGGCAATGCCATCATCGACAACACGTTGTCGTTGCTGGCCACGGTGACCACCACCGACGACCTGCTGCGAACTTGGAAAGACATGCCAAGCGCGTGAGGGTCCCGGTCCGACGATTCCACTATGAAGTTCTCAAAGATCGTGCAGTACACAGCCGTTGCTGTGTTGCTTGGGGTACTTGGAATATGTCGTCGTAGGTTTGTGGTCTTGCAGTTCCGACGCTCGCCGTAATTACGCGGCAGCGAGGTCGGAGGTCATGGTGCGGCGGGCATGGGACCGCAGATGCGTTTTGCTTGCGTCGTCGGGATTGATGAACCATGGATGTCCATCGAAACCGATGAAGACTTCCCAGCGCATGTGATGGATGTACCTGTGGTGTCGCTTGCACAGGAGAACGGTGTTGGTCAGGCTGGTGACACCGCCCTTACTCCAGTGCTCGATGTGGTGGGCATCGGTTCGGCCGGGCGGGCAGCCGCAGCCCGGGTATGCACAGCCTTGGTCCCGGGCGATGAGGGCTTTGCGGATCGCCGGTGTCACCGTCCGGTGGTCTCGACCGACGTCGAGCGGGACCATGTTGTTGTCGACCAAGATTTTCGTGATCACCGAATCGCAGGCCACCATCTGGGCTGTCGATGCGGAGGCGGGTCCGGTCCATTCAAACGAGGCTGCCAACGCCGGCGGCTTCACACCACTCAACCCGCGTAGCTGTAGTGCCTGTAGATGTTCGGGTGACACCGTCAGATTGACGTGGGGTTTCGCGCCACCACGGGTGGGTCGGTCTTCTTGATCGAGGTACGAATCCAACAGTTGCTCCAGCGCGTCCGCCCGCACTTGAGCACTCGTGCGACTGTCGGGTGAACCGTCCGGTTCAAGTACTGGCTTCGACAACGGATCGAGCGCCACCCGCAGTTTCTCGCCCAGCAGGTTGTCCAGATCCAACGTGCCGTGACTGCGCCCGTCGTCACCGGTCCCGAACGAGAACTCATTGAGCTCGTGATTCTCGGCGTCGGGGATCTCCTTATCCGGTGGCGACAACACGATCGCCATATGCCGTGCCCGAGCCGCTACCGCCGACGGACTGGTGGTCAGCGCTTCGGCCAGCAGGCCACGCACACAATCAGTCCGATCTGAATCGGGCAGCTCTGGGTTGCGTCGCTCAATATGGCTGAGGCCCTTCACAATCGAATCTAGATGTTCACCTGACAGTGTGCCGTCGATGCCATACGACGCCACCGTCGGAATATCGTCCAACGCGGTACCGACCCGAACATAGCGATGCGCGACCGCCGGCGCCATCCCCGCCTGCTGCAACAACCTCGCGGTGGAACCTTCCCCCGACTTCTTCGCGATCCCGCGAGAATCAAGTTCACCGACCAGTCGGAAAAGTAGTTGTTCCACAACATGATTGAGTCGAATAACCGCCACCGTACGCGACGACACTTGAGCATCATCCCCGGCGACCAAAGCCGCATCCCCTGCCAGATCTGAAAGCCTGGCGAACATTCCCCCGAAGTCCATGACTCCAATGTACCGCCAAATCCGGATTCGCACAAGTGTTCTAGAGGACTATTTCTATTGTCCTACAAGCAATTTCACCGCAATTGGAAAGTCAAACCCCTCAGGCTACCAATGGGGTCTGACATTGATCTGTTGTGGCGTCCGGGCCTTTGATGGTAAAGACGGCCCAGCGCTCAACCACGCGCGGCATGACCCCAGACGACCCTTGCGAGCGAGACCAATTGGTACCGCGGCAGTATCAGCTCGGACGCGGCGGGTGGGCGCGGCAGAACTCGCGCACCGCCTCATTCACCGACTCGGGCCGCTCGAGGTTGCTCATGTGGCCGGCGCCCACGATGACAACGAGCTCCGTGTCCGGGATCGCCTCCTCGAACTGGCGCGCGACGCTGAGCGGTGAGCGCGCGTCCAGCTCGCCCCAGATCAGCAGGGTCGGGACAGCGATGCGAGGCAGCAGGTCGCGCTGGTCGGCCTCGACCATCACGGACAGCTGGTGCCCGAGCGTCGCGGGGCGTACGTCGGCGGCGATGTCGGCGAGCAGCGGGACGAGCTTCGCCGGCGGGCTGCCGGCGAAAAGGCCAGGAAAGGTGGGGTCGAATTCCTCAGGCGGCGCGGCGAGCATCTGGCGGGCGCCGGCGACCCGCTCTCGCACCTCGTCTGCGGACAGGGAACCTTTCCAGCCGGCGTAGGTGTCGATCATGATCAGGGTCGCGACGAGCCCGGGATGACGGCGATAGAGTTCGAGCACGACGGTGCCGCCCCAGGAGAGGCCGGCGACATGCGTGGGACCGAGCTCGAGGGACTCGATCAGCGCCGCGAGGCAGTCCGCCCAGTCCGCCAGGCCGAAGCCCTCAGGCAGATCGGAGGACCGGCCGGCCCCCGGCTCGTCCCAGGCGACGACCGTGAACTCGTCGGCCAGGTCGGCAAGCTGCGGTTGCCAGACGCGGCAGTCCTCCGCCGCGCCGTGGACAAAGACCAGGGGCGGTCCCTCGCCGACCCGCTCGTAAGCGATCTCGAGTTCGTTCGCCCGGATGACCTGCACAGTCGAACCCTACTCAGCCCGAGAATCAGGGAGGCGCCCGCAGCAGCCACCTAACCAGCACTTGCCATCAATAGGAGCATCAATACTGGCTGCCCGCCGTCAATCACTCTGGCGGGCATCGTTCTTCAGTCGGCGACGTGTTCGGCGCCGTACGGAGGCAATGGAGAGATCGCCGAATTTGCGCATCAACCCGCCGAAGGGTGGGGTGGCAACCGCTGTTGTGATCGTGAACCGGACGTCGGTGCCGACGACGCTTCGTTGGTGACTGAAGGTGTCGAAGCCGGTTTTCCCGTGGTAGGCGCCCATGCCGCTGTTACCCACCCCGCCGAACGGGGCATCTGAGGGCATCATGTGGATCGCGAAGTCGTTCCGGGCCACCGCGCCGCTGCGGGTGCTCCGCACGAACTCACGGAAGTCGTGTCCGTCCGGGCCGAACCAATAGGCGACCAGCGGCGCCGGGCCCCGGTTGACGTGGTCGATGGCCTCCGACAGGGTCGAGTACGGCATGACGACCAGCACCGGGCCAAAGATCTCTTCGTCCGCGATCTTCATGCGGGCGTCGATGTTTCGTACAACAGTCGGTGCAATCTTGCGGGTGCGTGCATCGGGGAGGGTTTCTCCGTCCGGAGTGGCCGACTCGATCCGGGCACCCAGTGCCCGCGCGTCCTCGAGCAATCCGACCACTCGGTCGTAGTTCGCCTGATTCACGTTCGAGGAGTAGTCGTCATTGTCGAGGACCGTCGGAAACATCTCGCGAAAGGTCTTGTGCACGACGTCGACGAACTCGTCGACTTTGTCCTCTTGCACGAATACGTAGTCGGGACAGACGCATACCTGGCCGCCGTTGACCATCCGCCCGCGGGCGATCCGGGCAGCCGAACGAGCGATATCCGCGTCGGGGGCCACCACCACCGGGTTCTTCCCGCCGAGCTCGAGGGTGACCGGTACCAGGTTCTCGGCGGCGGCACGCTGGACGAGTTTGCCCACAGCGGGCGACCCCGTGAAGAAGATGTGGTCGAAGGGCAGAGACACGAATGCGGCGGCGACGTCCGGTCCGCCGGTGACGACAACCAGCTCGGTGTCGTCGAAGTACTTCGGTGCCAGGCTCTTCAGGAGCCCGGCGGTGTTCGCGGTGACCTCCGACATCTTGATCATCACCCGATTGCCGGCCGCGAAAGCCGTTGCCGCCGGTAGGATCACGAGATTGAGGGGGTAGTTCCAGGGGCCGACGATCCCGACGACTCCCAGCGGCGTCGGCTGGACCTCAGCGTAAAGACCGACAAGTCGTCCGGCCCGCATCAGTTTCGTCGGCCGCATCCACTGGCCGACGTGCGAGCGGGTGTGTTCGATCACCGAAACCATGCCGAAGATCTCGGTCATCAGCGTCGCGGTGCGCGAGCGGGAGCCGAAGTCCGCCACCATGGCGTCGACGAAGGCATCGGTGTTGTCGAGGACGAGCGCCATCAAGCGATCGATTCGGTTGCGGCGGATCTCGATTCCGGGTGGCCCGTCCTCCAGGAATGACTTGCGCAGCCGGTCGAGGACGGCGTGGAGTTCGGGATCCGGCAGCCCGGTCTCAGTGCCGGATTCCGCGCGTTGGTCGGTTGTACTCATGTCCAAAATCCAATCAGGAGAGGTTCAGCGGACCGGCCTCGACCACGGTCCGAAGTCGGCCGAGATCAGCCCTGCCAGGGCTTGACCTTCACGTATCCGCCCGCATCGATCCGCAGTTGGGTGCCCGTGATGTAACGCGACTGATCGCTGGCGAGGAAGACCACGGCATCCGAGACATCTTGCGGCTCAATGTATGCCACCGGCATCGCCTGCATCGCCGGGAAGCCGAGTTCGGCGTCTTCACGCGTCGGGGACTTCAGGTCCGGGCGGAACACCTTGTACATGCCTTCGTTGTGCAGCATGTCGGTGTTCACGTTCGTCGGATGCACCGCGTTGACCCGGATGTTCCGCTTCGCCAGCTGGACGGAGAGGTCGTTGACGTAATGTGCCACGATCTGCTTGGCGAAGCTGTAGGCCGAGCCGCCGGGACCCTGTTTGGTCGAGCTGCCGAGCTGGGCGGCCAGGGATCCGGTCGCGATGATGGACGAGCCGTCACCGACATGCGGCAGGCTGGCCTGGATCACATTGAATACTCCGGAGAGGTCGGTGTCGATGGTGTCCGACCAGGACTGCATCGTCTGACCGTCGCCCATCGCACAGATTCCGGCGTTCGCCACGACTATGTCGAGCCGGCCCAGCTCGTCGACACCTTCGGCGATCGCCTTCCAGACCGCGGCCCGTTCGCGCACGTCCACCACCGCGGTGAAAACGCGCACGTTCTCTTTCTCGATCAGACGCGCGGTCTCCTCGAGATCCTCCAGCCGCGCAAGCGGATACGTATTGCCTTCGAGATCGGCACAGATGTCGAGAGCGATGATGCTCGCACCTTCGGCAGCCAGATTGACCGCGTGTGAACGTCCCTGCCCACGTGCGGCCCCTGAGACCACCGCGACCTTGTTGTCGAGTTTGCCCATTGTGAAACCTTTCCTCCTGGTTGATTGACGGTGCCGGCGGTCTCGCCGGGTCAGGCGCGCCTGGACTTACGATGCGCAATGGTCTTGGTCTCCAGATATTGCTGGAAACCTTCGATGCCACATTGCCTTCCGACTCCGCTGTTCTTGTATCCGCCGAAAGGCGCGTCGGCGCCGTAGAACATGCCGCCGTTGACGCCGATCGAGCCGGTGCGAACCCGGTGGGCAACACTGAGCCCTCGTTCGGTCGATCCCGCCATGACCGCACCGGCCAGCCCGAACGGGCTGTCGTTGGCGATGGCAACGGCTTCATCGTCGTTGTCGAACGGGACGATCACCAAGACCGGGCCGAAGATCTCGTCCTGGGCGATGGCCGCGCTGTTGTCCACGCCGACAACGACAGTGGGAGCGACGAAGTGACCACCGGACAGATGCGCGGGAAGGTTCTGCGCCAGACCTCCGCCGGTCGTGATCTCCGCACCGTCCCGGCGGGCCCGGTCGATGTGCGCGAGCACCCGCTGCTTCTGGGCGGCGCTGACGACAGGGCCGACAAAGGTGCCCGGCAGAACCGGGTCACCGACGGGCAACATCTCGAACCCGGCGGTCACAGAGGCGACCGCATCGCTGAACAATGACCGGTGGACCAGGAGCCGGGTGGTGAGGGCACAGGCCTGACCCGCGTGCGATGCGGATGCCAGTGCGCCGTAGACGATCCGGGCGGGATCGGCGTCCTCGAGAACGATCAGGGCCGACTTACCACCGAGTTCGAGGAAGGTGCGCTTCATCGTGCCGGCGCCCTCGCGCATCAGCATCTTGCCGACCGCGGTGGACCCGGTGAACGACACCATATCGACGCGGGGGTCGGTGGACAGCAGACCTGCGACCTCGTTGGAGGCGGTGGGCACCACATTCACCACCCCGGCCGGGATGTCGGTGTGTTCGGCGATCAACCGGCCCAGTCGTGTCGCGCTCCACGGTGTGTTCGGATCAGGTTTGAGCACAACCGTATTGCCGGTCGCCAGCGCCGGACCGAGCTTGTTGAGCATGACCTCGATCGGGTAATTCGACGGGCAGATCGCGCCGACGACACCGACCGGTTCCTTGACCACCGTGCGCACATTGCGATCACCGAACAGTCCGCCACCGGCGAGCACACGTTCCCACTCGAACTCTTCGATCAGCTGGGCCGGGTATCGGAGCGAATCGGCAAGCGGCCAATCCAATTGAGCATCCTGCGTCGTCGACACCGGGCAGCCGACCTCCGCGATCAGTTCTTCTCGCAGGTCCTCTTTCTCGACTTCCAGCGCCGCGTGGAGTTGGAGCAGACACCGCCGGCGAAGCTCACGATTGGTCGACCAGTCGGTTTCATCGAATGCCCGCCGGGCCGCTCCGATCGCCCGGAGCATGTCTTCGGCACCCGCCGATGCGGTGCTGCCGAGCACCCGGCCGGTGGCCGGACTGGAGTTGTCGAACTCTTCTCCACTCGCGGCCATCACCAACTGCCCGTCGATGAGCATGCGGCGCTCGGCCCGGCCGGCCGCCCGCTCGCCCAATTCCAGGCTGGACTCGGTCTTTTCGACGCTGACGTCGCTCACACTTGTCTCCTCGTTGTCGGAGCTTCCCGGATAGGGGTCGCCATCATCGCGTCAGAACCATCGACGCACATTGCGGACCGAAGCCGTTCGCGACCACCGATACCTCGGCGTCCGGAACCTGCCGCTCACCGGCTTGCCCACGTAGCTGGAGCACCGCCTCGGCGAGAAAGCTCAAGCCATGGAGCCGGCCTTCGGCGAGTTGGCCACCGGTGGTGTTCATCGGCATGGAGCCACCCGGCGAAATCATGCGTCCCTTGTCGACCCACTCGCCGAATTCACCTTTGCCACAAAGGCCCAGAGCTTCCGTCCAGGAGATCGTGATGTGGGTGAAGCCGTCGTAGAGCTGAGCCACGTCGACGTCGGCGGGCGTCACCGACGACTTCCGCCACATGTTCTCGGCACATTTGAGAGTGCCGCCGTAGAGAAAGTCCGGTGTGAACGTCCAGTCTGCCCGCGCCCCGGTGCCCATCGAACTCGCGTCGATCGTCACCGGTTGTTGCGCGAGGTCGGCGGCGCGTTCGGCGGACGTGATCACCACCGCAACCGCACCGGTCACCGGGTAGTCACAGTCGAGCAAACGCAGCGGGTCCGCGACGAACCGGGACTCCATGTAGTCGTCCAGGGTGATCGGATCACGCAATACGGCACGGTCATTGAGCGCAGACCAGGTGCGGGCCGCGACGGACACGTGGCCGTAGGACTCCTCGGTATCGCCGAGTTCGGCCAACCGCCGCTGCTTGCGCATGCCCATCACCGGGATGATGCCGCCCATCACCCCGTAGGGGAGGTCGAACTGGGCCCGGCCCGAGGCAACCGGCGCGCTGTGCCCGCTCATCGTCCCCCACTCACGGGTCACCGATCGGACAACCAGCGCCACCTCGCAGGCCCCGGATCTGACCGCCATCTCCGCACCCAATGCCGCAGTGATCGCCGACGGGCAGCGCGCCGTGTAGTCGGCGTACGTCGTGAGATTGTCGATGCCGAGCATCCGGGCAATGTCCTGCGCGCCTTCGTCTCCGGCATATTCGAACACGCCATCGACATCACTGACGGTCAGGCCCGCGTCGGCGATGGCGGCCCTGGCTGCCTCGACGACCAACGGCCGGCAGTCGATCCCCTTTTCCCGGTAGACCGGCGAATAGCCGACACCCACGACACTCGCCTTTGCCGGGTTCACTCCCCCACCCCCGACCCGACCGGGCGGAACTGCGGGATCTTCCACTCACCGCGCTTCTGAAAGGTGACCTCCAGCGGCATCCCAACCGCCAATTCGGCAGGCGCGACATCGACCAGGTTCGTCAGGACCTTCACGCCCGGTGCATCGTCGAGTTCGGTCAGCGCGATGATCAGCGGAACAGAATCAGCGAATGCCGGATGAAAAGCCTGATGCAGGACGGTATAGGCGTAGAGCCGGCCGCGGCCGCTGACCGGAACCGGTTTGCTCGCACCCGCATCCGGCATTCCCTCGGCAACCGCCTCGGGTGGAAACTGAACGAAGTCCGTGCCTTCGAAGCCCTGGATCACCAGTTCGTCGCGCAGGGCGGCGTCCCAATAGAACTGCGTCACCGGATCCGGAACCGGTATCGACTTTTCCAGCTCGTTCATCCTTCTCCTTTGCCTCACAACGCTTCGCGGGTCGCACCTGTGGCGGCGAACCCGGCGCGCCGATCGGCACGCTGTAGTGGTAGGACTAACTGTAGACCTTACAGTAAGAACGCACAATGAAGTTGGCGCGAGGACGGTCCTATCCGCTGAACCCGCTGGTGGCCGCCCTGTCAGAGCAGCTCGACGCGCACCGGAACACCGGTCAGCCAGGCCATCCCGGAGATCGCCTCGATGTCCTCGGGTGAACTCGACGTCAGCCGATTCACATTGGCGCCGCCCGCGCGGTTGGCGACCTGCCACCCGCCGGTACCCCGGTGACCCCAACCGTGAGGGATGGCGATCACGCCCGCCATGATGTCCTCGGTTGTCCTCACCCCGATCTCGATGGTCCCGTACGGCGAAGTGACACCGATCCGGTCACCGTCGAAGATATCGAGAACCGCTGCGTCCCTGATGTTCATCAGGGCTTGATGACTTCGCTCTCCTCGCATCAGCAACTCCGAGTTGTGCATCCACGAGTTCTCCGAGCGCGGCTCGCGCCGTCCGATCATCAGCAGCGGGAACCCTTCGGGCGCAGTTCGTTTCGAGAGCTTCTGGATCTCAGTCGCGATGCTCGCATGCTCGAGGTGAACCCGGCCGCCGCGGTAGACCACGACCGTTTTCGCGATGCCACTGGGCAGGAACTGTTCGAGAACCTTCCCGTGGGGGTAATCGGCGGTCAGTCGGCGAAATGTCAGTCCGCCGCGGCGCATGCCGAAGCGATCTCCGCCGGCGGACATGCGAATGATCCCATCGATGAGTGTTCGCGGTGTGAACTCGACACCGCACCATCCCAGTAGTTTTCGCACGCCACTCAACACGGCGAAGACCGGTGGCCGCGGATCCATCCGCTGCATCAGATCATCGATGATCTCCCACTCCTGACGGACATCGCCGACCGGGTCGACGACTGCTTCCGTGGCCTGCCGGAACGGCGTGGTCTGCTGGGTCTGGAAGGTGACCGGGAAGTCGTCGCGCTCGTACATCGTGGTCACCGGGAGGATGTAGTCACAGTGCGCGGTCGTCTCGGTGACGTACAGGTCGAGCCCGACCATCAATTCCAATTCCGCTGCCGCGGACTCGAGTTCGTCACCGTTCGGTACCGAGAGCACCGGATTTCCGGCGCTGACGAACAGCGCCCGGATCTGCCGCCGACCCGGTGTGGTGATCTCCTTGGCCATGAGGGTCGCGGGTTCGGCGCCGATCACCCGCGGGAATCCACCGACCCGGGACCGTTTCGTACGGTATGCCCGGCGCAGATACGCGCCGGTGAGCTTCATCGACCATCGTTGCCCCGGGATACCCAGATCGCCGAACAGGGTTCCGCCGGCGCTGTCGAGGTTGCCGGTCACAATGTTCACCGCATCGATGAGATACGTGGTGAGAGTTCCACTCTGGCCCGTGCTGGTGCCGAATCGGCCATACACGGCAGCACTGGAGGCGCGCGCGAGATCACGGGCCAGCGCCCGGACGACCTCCGGTTCGACACCGGTCCGTGCCGACGTCGCCTCAGGGGTGAACGACGCGCACCGCAGCTGCAGCCACTCGAGGCCGTCGGCCTGTCGGCGGATGGCGTCGCACGCCACCAGACCTTCGTCAAAGAGGACCTGGAGCACCGACAGCAGCAGGTAGGCATCACCGTCCGGCCGGATACCGAGCCACTCGAACGCCGAGGCGGTCTCGGTTTTGCGCGGGTCGATCACCACCACTCGGCCGCCGCGCTTGACGACGTCCGAAATCCGGTCCTTGATTCTGGGCAGTGTCAGGACGCTGCCGTGGGAGACAACGGGATTCGCGCCGATCACGACGAGGAGTTCCGTCCGCAGCACATCCGGGATCGGCAAAGCCGTCGGCGTGCCGTACAGCAGTTGGCTGGCGACCATGCGATTGCCGACGTCCTGGGAGGCGGCGGTGAAGAAGTGGGTGTGGCGACCGAGTCCTTTGATGAAGATGCCCGCCCACATCAGGTGCGAATAGCTGAAGGCGCCCGGGTTTCCGAAATACCACCCGACGGCCCCCGACCCCTCCCGCCGCACGATGCGGCTCAGGCGGGCCGCGATGTCGGTCATCGCCTCCTCCCAGGACACCTCCTCGAATCCGCCATCACCGGTTTTCCGCAACGGCACCGTGACGCGATCGGGATCGTTCTGCACCTCGGTGAACGCGATGCCTTTCTGGCACGCGAAGCCGGTGGACAGTGGGTGATCACGGTCGGGCCGCAGCGCGGTCAGACGACCATCCTCGACAGTTGCAATCATTCCGCAGAGCGGCTCGCAGATTCGGCAGAACGTTGGTCGGTACTCGATCGAGTCAGCCATCTGAGCCCTCCTCATCTCTGGGTGAACAGTTCGGAAAAGGCTCTGGCGCCGAAGATCTCCTTCGGCGCCAGAGCATGCTTGCGACTTCCGTCAGTTGATCAGGTCGTCGGCTGGACGAACAGGTACCCGACGTCGATGGGCTTCAGGTCGACGATCGTTCCGTCTTCCTCGGACTTACCGACGAGTCCCTCCTTGGTGCAGATGTTCGGCGTGATCGGGATCGGCTTGGTGCCACACTGGAACGTGACTCCGGCGCCCAACGGCAGCGGTAGCGGTTCCGGCATCGCGGCCAGGCGGGCCGCGATGGTCTCCCGGGTGATCTCGCCTTCCATGCCCTCCAACGCGCGCTGCAGTCCGAGCAGACCGACGTAGGCCGAGGCGCCTTCTTCGGAACCCTTGCCGTTGTACTTTTCAAGAGCCGCCTGGAAGATCTGGACGTCCTCGTTGGTCGGGTCCAGGGTGCGTGATGCGGCGATCGGCATGTCGGCGTACCCGCCCGGAATCTGCTCGCCGATTTCGTCGTCACCGATGCACTGCGTGATCAGCATCGTCTCCTGGCTGGCGTTCAGCGTGTTCATCGCCTTGAGTGCGGCCGCGCAGAAGGGCGCGTCGCCAAGGATATGGAACATGTCGGGGTCTTTCTCCAACGCAGCCTGCACCTGTGAGGTCATGTCCGGGGTGCCGGGCGGTACCGGGACGAGATCCATCTGGACTCCGGCGTTTCCGAATGCCATCGGCCCCAGTGCCTTGAGCGGCAGGACCGCTGTCGGACTGTCGATCGTCAAGACGGCTACCTTCTTGTAGCCCTTGTCCTTCGCATACGCAGCAGGGGTACCGATGATGGGAGCGAGCAAGTTGCCGAGCACATACGTGTTCGGCAGTGACATCGACTGCTGCCCACCTGCCACTGTCAGGTACGGCATACCCGACGCGGAGGTGATGCTCGCCATTGCGTCCGCGTTGGAGAACTCGCCGGTGACCACCGCGACCGCATCGGACTGGACGAACTTGTTACCGCACTCGCGGGCCGCACTCACCTGGAGTTGGTCCTCACAAACGTCGATCAGCTCGATCGGCCGGCCGTTGATGCCGCCGAGGTAGTCGTTGATGTAGCCGACTGCTGCCTGTGCCGGCTTCAATTCGTTCACGTTGGTGACCGAGTTCTCACCCGTCCAGGCGAACGCGATCTTGATCGGGTCGCCGGTGGCGTGATTCTCCGTACCCAGAACGGACAAGTCGACCGTTGCCGAGTCGCCGGATGAGCCGCTGTCGTCGCTCGAACAGCTGGTGGCGACAAGCGCCACTGCAAGTGCGGCGCAGGGCAGCAAAGCCCACCGCTTCCTCGATGAGAGTGACATTGATCGATCTCCTGTTTGTTGGTTGGGATTTCGCGGTTCGGTAGTTCAGGGCTGACAAGGTCTAACTATGTTGAAGGACAATCAATTTGGTTCGGCAGAGGTGACGACGTCACCTCCCAGATAGGCGGCTTCGAGCCGCTCCGGCGCCAGGGTCAGCTCGGTCGCGGAGCCACGAAGGGTCACTGCACCATGCACCATCACGATGGCCTGGTCGGCGACCTCCAGTGCCAACCGAACATGCTGCTCGACAAGAACCACTGTGGCGCCGGTACTCTCGGCAATCTCGCGCACCACCGGCAAGAGGTTCTCGACGATGACCGGGGCGAGCCCCATGCTCATCTCGTCGATCAGCAGCACCTTCGGCATCTGGACCAGAGCACGTGCAATGGCCAGCATCTGCTGCTCGCCACCGGACAGGGACCCGGCTGCCACCTGCCACCGCGGTTCCAGCGCCGGGAACAACTCCTTGATCTTTGCGATGGTCGGCCCACCCTTGCGCCGCGCAATCGAGATGTGATCTTCGACGGACAACCCGCTGAACAGCGCCCGGCTGTCGGGTACCAGAACCAGACCCGCGCGGTTGGCGCTCACCGCGCGACCGCTGGGCAGCTCGTGTCCATCGACCGACACCGATCCGCCCAGTCTCGGAAGGAGGCCGGCCAGGGTCAACATCAACGTCGACTTGCCCGCACCGTTCGGCCCGAGAATCGCGAGGACGGAACCGCTCGGAACATCGAGGTCCAACTCGTGGATGATCTTGACTTTGCCGTGGCCTGCCACGAGACCGCTGACTTGAAGGCTCATTTGACCGTCTCCCCTGCGAAGGTACTTCCGAGATATGCCTCGGTGACAGCGCGGTCGTGTCGGATCTCTTCGGGTGTACCCGCCGCGAGGGTTCGACCGAAGTTCAGGACCTGTATGTGGTCACAGATGCCGAGAACCAGACTCATGTCGTGCTCGACCAACAGAATCGTCACACCGCTCGCCCGGATGGCCCGCAGACGTTCACCGAGCCAATGGCTTTCGACAGTGTCCAGGCCGCCTGCCGGTTCGTCGACGAGCAGTACCTCGGGGCGCCCGGCCAATGCCCTGGCGATGGATACCAGTTGACGCTGGCCCTGCGAGAGTTCGCCGGCCCGCACTTCACAGACTTCGGTGAGTCCGAGCAGTTCGAAGATGTCGTCGATATCGGTTGGCGCACCTGTCGATCCGGCGCCCGGGCGGTCCGCCGACAGACCCACCAGCACGTTCTCGCGAACACTGAGATCCTCGTACAGGTCGATCGCTTGGAACGTCCGGGCCAGCCCGCCACGAATCCGCTGGTGAGTTTTTTGGCCGTCGATCCGGTTGCCGGACAGCGTGATGCTGCCGCTCGATCGGGCGAGGCCGGTGATGGCATCGATCAGTGTCGACTTTCCCGCACCGTTGGGTCCGATGAGGCCGAGAATCGCGCCACGCGGTACGTCGAAGCTCACGTCGTCGATCGCCACGACACCGCCGTAATGCACACTCACGTGCCTCAATTCGAGTATCGGCTCCCCCAGAACAACCGGGGTGTCGACGGCACCGGGAACATCCGCGGTGACCACGGAACCGATACGGCCGCGGTCGGTCTTGCTGCCGACGCGGGCGATGGCACGGTGTGCGGGACCGGTAAGGTCTTCGGGATTCTGAAGAACAACCAGCACCAGCCCGATTCCGACCACCACCTGATACCAATCGCCGCCACTGTCGCCCATCAGACGATCCATCGCGTAGAAGACCAGCCCGCCGGCGCCGAGGAGTCCACTCAGCACACCTCCCGAGATGGAGGTGACACCCGCGAGGTAGACGGTTGCGAAGAGGGTCAGGCCGGCGATCGCCATGAAGGGCTGGAACGAGACATTCGTCTGCTGGTACGCATAGAGACATCCGCCGAGGCCCGCGATGAAGGCTCCGATTGCGAAGGCCAACAACTTCGTTCGAACCACGTCCACGCCCGATGCCGCCGCGGAACGCTCATTCGCGCGGACCGCGAGCATCCTGGTCCCGAGTCGACTCCGGCGCAGGAATGCCAAGCCGAGTGCGACGACCACGAGAACGAACAGACACAGCAGACCGAACTCGACCCGGGGATAGCTGTCACCGATGCCGATGCCGATGTCATGTCCGAAGATCTTGGGGGACGGGACGTCGATACCCATGGACCCGACGAGGTCGGTGTTCCGGAACCACATGGCTTCGATGGCGTAGGCCAGCGCGAGTGTCACCACCGCGACGGTGAGGCCGCGTATTCGCAGTGCCGGCAACCCGACGACAACACCGAGGACCATCGCTCCGAACGCCGCCAGCAAGGGTGCGAACGGGAACGGGATCCCCCAGTCCGCAGTCATCGGACCGACGAGGAATGCGGCAGCCCCCGCCAAAGCCAACTGCGCCAGCGAAACCTGACCGGCGTAGCCGGTGACAACCACCTGAGACAGCCCGATGACACCGAGTATCAGGCTGGTGATCAACGCCGACCGGACGTCGCCCCCGAGAGCGATCAGCCCTACTGCGGCGACCGCTGTCGCGATTATCGTGGTCGACCACAATCGCTTGGGATACGGCGCATTTCCGAGTTCGGCGACGATCACCCCGCCCCGCGACGGCAGCGGTTTCGCCCAGGCGACGAGGACGATCAAGATCAGGATGAGCGGGATGAACTCGACCAGTCCGGTCGACGGGAGCCAGTCGTAGACCCGCGGCAGGTAGGTGGCCTCGGACTGCAGCATTCCGATCGCGATGCCGGCCACCGCCGCAGCGATGACCGAGGTGAATCGACCGATGACCGCCGCAGCCAGAGCCGGAACGATGAACAGGGTGTACGCGGTCGGGGTCAGAGGCACGATCGGCGAGATCAGAATGCCGGCCAAACCCGCCACCGCGGAGCCGATCATCCAGTTGAAGGCGGCGATCCGGTCCGGCGAGACACCGCTGACGAACGCACCCTCTTCGCTTTCGGAGGTGGCCCGGGTGAAGAGCCCGAACCGGGTGAACCGATACGCGGCGGCCACGGCGATCGCGATCAGCATGACCGTGAGTCCGAAGTAGATCCGGTCCTGTGGGATCCGGATGTCGCCGACGCTCCAGATCCCGGTGGGGAAGATGGCATCCGCGCCAACGGGATTCGTGCCGACCTGCTGGACCGCGATGGCGACGAACACGATCATCAACGCAATGGAGGCGACAGCTCGTGCAATCGGCGGCGCACTGCGGAGCGGCCGAAAGATCAGCAGGTACATCACCAGTCCGAGGACCGCGCAGAAGACGACAGAAAAGATCGTCGACAACCAGAAGCCGGGATCCGAACCCACGTCGATCGTTTTCGGAAAGCCGGGGATCAGGATGACGAGCTCGCCCTTACGGAGGAATGCGTAAACATATGCGCCATACAGGGCGATGGCACCGGTCGCGAAGTTGACCACGCCCGAGCTCCGGTAGATCACGACCAACGCCACGGCGAGCGCCGCGAACACACCTCCTCCGCTGATCCCGAGGACGAGGAACTGCAGATGTTCTGTCATGGTCGGCTTCCTTCGAATCCGGGGCGGGCACCGATGATGTGTGGGCGCAAACCATCCGTTGAAGATCCGGGATTCGACCTACACGTGCTGGTCGCGTGATGCAGGCCGTTCAACCGGGGACTTGTGATGCGCATTACAGTACCGTAGCAGGAACTGTAAGGACAATAGTTACGTTTTCAAGACATTCCGGAATTGTCGATTCACAAGCGAGGCGAACGAGTTCCGGATCCAACTGATCTTCAACGTAGCCCTGATCCCGGAGCACCGTGACAAGTTGCCTCGCATTGTCTTTCGGAGGCCCCGTCCGGCCGGCCGGCGGGTGTGCCCCCGATCGGAGTGACCGAATTCGGCAGCCGCGGATCCGGTCGTCGCAGCCTCATTCGTGGCCGTGGAGGGTGGCATACTGGAAGCGAGACCGGACCGTGCACTGCGTCGCGCACGTGAAACGCGCGGTAAATGCGACTGGTGAGCCGAGATGGATGTCACAATACGGATACCAAATGTATGGCTGGACGTTCGGTAAGGTTTACGGTGTGACCTTCGAGTCATCGTGTCACGCAGGTGACATGGTCGGGTTTTCGCATCTGATTCAAGCGAGCGACCCGCCCACGATGAGCCGGCGGTCGCGCTACGTCGGGAACGGTTACACGGAGGTGGTTGGGCATGGCGAAACAGAACGCCCCGGAGAAGCGCCAGCGGCGTGAGCGCGGGTCCATCGATCCGGACGACATCATCGAGGGCGCATTCGAGTTGGCCGAAGAGGTCTCGATCGACAACCTGAGCATGCCGTTGCTCGGCAAACACCTCGGCGTCGGCGTCACGAGCATCTACTGGTACTTCCGCAAGAAGGACGACCTCCTCAATGCCATGACCGACCGCGCACTCAAGCGGTACGTGTTCGCCACCCCGTACATCGAGGCCAGCGACTGGCGCGAGACGCTGAGCCGGCATGCGCATTCGATGCGTGAGACGTTCCTCGGCAACCCGATCTTGTGTGACCTCATCTTGATCAGGGCAAATCTGAGTCCGAAGGTCGCTCAGCTCGGTTCGCCACCGATTGAGAAGGCAGTGGCAAACCTGGTCGACGCCGGGCTCCCACTCGATGATGCCTTCGACACGTATTCGGCTGTCGCACTGCATGTCCGGGGTTCGGTGGTGTTGGCGCGGCTTCAGCAGAAGCAGAAGGCCGCTGATCCTGAATCGCGTGCCTACTACGAGCAACTGGTGATCACGCCCGAGACCACACCCAATCTCGCGGAAGGAATCAGTCGCGGGCACAGCATCGGCGCACCCGACGACAAGAACTTCGACTACGGCCTCGATTGCATCCTCGATCACGCCGGTCGTCTCATCGAAGCGAACACGAAGGTTCAGAAGAAGGCGGCTGCGCCCCGCCGCGGCAGCAAGGCCGCGGCGGCGCGCTAGCGGTACCGGACCGGTCGACTCAGCGGTCGCTCGTGGTCCGGGCCAATTCGGGACTCTGACTGGCGATGTAGCGGGTCAGCCTGTTCTGGATGAACTTCGGCGCGAACCTGCCTATGGTCCAGCCGATTCGGGTCTTGCGCGGAACAACGAGCCACGGTTCGTCTTTGACAACCGCGGTGAGGATCTCCGTGGCGAGGCGTTCGGGTGAGTACGCCTGTTTCGACTTCTCGGCACCCAGGAAGAAGTCCCGACCGGCAAAGTTGCCGACCGCACCCTTGTCGAGAATCGGGGTCTCCACCGCCGACGGACAGATCACGGTGACACCGACGCCGTATCTGACTGCCTCGGACCGCAGTGCGTTGGACAAACCGACCACGGCGAACTTCGTCGCGCAGTAGCTGGTGAGCAACCCCGACGCCATCAGCCCCGCTGCGGAGGCAGTGTTGATGATGTGCCCGCTCCGGGCTTTGATCATGTGCGGATATGCCGCATGGACACCATGGACAACGCCACGAATATTGATGTCGATGATCCGGTTCCACTGTTCCAGGGTCAGCAGCTGGGTCTCGCCGCCGATGACGATTCCGGCGTTGTTGAACATCAGGTCCAGCTTGCCCGATCGTGCGACGACGTCGTCGACCAGGATTTGGACGGCGGCCGCATCGGTGACGTCGAGCGCAACCGCCTCGGCGGATCCCGGTCCGGTCAGAGCAGACACCACTGCCTTGGCTGCCGCGAGATCTATGTCGGCACACCAGACTTGGGCCCCGACCCCGACCAGTGCGGCGGTGAGGGCGGCACCGATCCCGGATCCGCCTCCGGTCACGATCGCGGTGCGACCCTCGAAGCGTTCGACCAGTTTCGCGTTCACATCAGCCCCGCAAAGTGCTTCTGGAGATTCGGGTAGCGGAGCATGTGCGCACCGCCGTTGATGTCGAGAACCTCACCGGTGATCCATCGGGCCTGATCGGAACTGAGGTAGACGGCGGCGGCTGCGATCTCTTCGGGTGTCCCGGCGCGGCCGAGCGGCGTGTTCTCGACGTAATCCTCTGTCACGCCGGGGATTCCCTGCATGCCCTCGGTCAGCGGAGTCATCACCAAGCCCGGAGCGATGGCGTTGACCCTGACCTGGCGCGGCGCCAGTTCGAGCGCGGCAACCTGGGTGAGCATCGAGAGCCCCGCCTTGGCGGCGCAGTAGGCGGACAGGCCGGCGCCCGGTTGCCTGCCGTTGAGCGACGTCAGAGAGATGAGTGTGCCGCCGTCGGCAACCACCCGGCCGGCGTGCTTCAGGACGATGAACGCGCCGACGAGGTTGATGTCGACGACCCGTCGCCATTCCGCGACGTCGTGGTCGACGATCGGCGACCAGCTGCTCAGGCCGGCCGTGTTGACGACGGTGTGTACGGCGCCGTCCCGCTTCTTGACGCCGGTGAACAGTGCCTCGACACCGGCCTCATCGGTCACATCGACGGCTTCGCCGATCCCGCCGAACTCTGCCGCGACGGCTTTCGCCCCATCGCCGTCGCGATCTGCCACGGTCACCTGATATCCCTCCGCGTGCAGGGCAAGCGCCGTCGCCTTGCCCAGACCCGACGCTCCGCCGATTACTACAGCCACGCGTTCACTCATCCCGAAATCCTCGTTTCTCCACATGCGCCCAATACAATTGACGCGTGTCAATTTGGACTTATAGTATGGCACACAGTAACGCTTCTGATTGAGCTTCAGACAAGGATCCGATACATGGCCCTACATTCCAACGCCCCGTCCACCGCGATCATCGGCGCCGGTATCGCCGGCCTGACGGCCGGCAAGATGCTAGGCGATTACGGTGTGCCGTATACGTGTTTCGAGACCTCCGACCGAATCGGTGGCAACTGGGCATTCGGCAACCCGAACGGTCATTCGAGCGCCTACCGTTCGCTCCACATCGACACCTCGAAGTACAAGCTCTCGTTCCAGGACTTCCCGATGCCGGAGGAATACCCGGACTTCCCGCACCATTCGCAGATCAAGGCGTACCTCGACAACTACGCCGACGCGTTCGGTCTGCTGGACAAGATCGAGTTCGAGAACGGTGTCGTCCGGGCCGAGCACCGCGACGACGGCGGCTGGAATCTGCACACCGGCGACGGATCGTCCCGGGAGTTCGACTTCCTGGTGGTGGCCAATGGACATCACTGGGACCCGCGCTTCCCGGACTTTCCCGGTGAGTTCAACGGGCAGACGATCCACTCGCATCACTACATCGATCCACTCAATCCGCTTGACCTGCACGGCAAACGAATCCTCGTCGTCGGCATCGGCAACAGCGCCGCCGACATCGCGGTCGAGGTGTCGTCTCGTTCGATCGAGAACACCGTGTACCTCTCGACCCGGTCCGGTTCGTGGATCGTTCCCAAATACATGGCCGGGCGCCCGGTCGACAAGTACGGCGGCGCCATGCCTTTCGTACCGAAGAAGTTGCAGCGCAAGCTGATCAACAATTTTGCCGAGTTCATCTCCGGGAATCCGGAACAGTGGGGCCTACCCAAGCCACAGCACCGCTTCATGGATGCGCACGGGACCCAGTCGGTCGAGTTGCCGCTCCGGCTCGGATCCGGCGACGTGACGCCCAAACCGAATGTCCGCCTGCTCGACGGCGATACCGTCCACTTCGATGACGGCACCTCCGCCGACTTCGACGTGATCATCTATGCCACCGGCTACAACATCACGTTCCCGTTCTTCGACCCCGACTTCATCAGTGCGGTGGACAATCGCCTCGGGCTCTACAAGCGCATCCTCAAGCCGGGCCTCGACGATCTGGCCTTCGCCGGATTCGCGCAGTCCGTCCCGACCCTGTTCCCATTCGTGGAATGCCAGTCGCGCCTGATCGCCGCCTACGCCGCGGGCGAGTACCGCCCACCTGCCATCGATGAGATGCAGCAGATCATCACCACCGACGAGCAGATGTACATCGGCCACGTTCTCGATCGGCCGCGCCACACCCAGCAGGTGGACTTCTACGACTACGAGCGCCAGATGAGAGTCCAGGAACTCCCTGAAGGACGCAGTCGCGCACACCAACTCGGGCCGGCGTTGCAAAGCCGGGGCCGGGTGTGAGCGAATCGGTCTCGGAGCGCACCGGCACCGACCGCACGAGCACCGACCGCGGCGACCGAAGCCGGCAGCGACTCTTGGAAGCTCTCGACGACCTACTGCGCGACGGCACCCTCGAATCGATCAACATCGCGAAGATCTCCGAGCGGGCCGGCGTGACGCGGTCGGCGTTCTACTTCTATTTCGCGAGCAAGGCCGACGCGGTGGCGGCACTGTCGGCGCAGATGAACGACGAGGCGGCCGGAGCGGCTCGAGATGTGTTCGAGATGACCGGTCCACCGCGCACCCGTTTCGAGACGCTGATCCGCGGATTGGTCGCAGCCTGGTCCGACCACCGTTACCTGTACCGGGCCATGCTCGATGCGCGGTACAGCAACACGACCGTCCACGAGCAGTTCGAGACCGGCCGCAAGGCATTCATCAAGCCGCTGGCAGTGATGATCGATGCAGAACGGGCGGCCGGGACCGCACCGGACGGCCCGGACAGCACCGCGTTGGCGACGGTCCTCCTCGAACTCAACGACCGATCCATCGAATCGATCTCGCGCAGCGACGACCTCGATCTCGAGCAGCGCATCACCACGCTCGTCACCATCTGGCTACGGGCGATCTACGGAACGGAGACCGAATAGTGCCTACATCAACCACATTTCAATCACAGGGTGTCGCACTCGACGCCTGGCACTTCCCGGCCGTCGACGACCGGCTCGCCACCCCCGCCGGGCGTCCCTGTGTCGTGATGGCACATGGCTTCGCCGGGACCAAGGACTGCGGACTGGAATCCTTCGGCGAGAATCTCGCCGCAGCCGGGCTTGATGTCCTGGCCTTCGACTATCGCGGCTTCGGCGCGAGCGCCGGCGAACCGCGGCAGGTCATCTCACTCTCGGGGCAGGTCGAGGACTATCAGGCCGCACTTCGAACCGCCGCGCAGCTGCCCGGCGTCGACCCCGATCGCCTGGTGCTCTGGGGAGTGTCGATGTCGGGGGGTCTGGTACTCGAGGTCGCGGCCGGCCGCACCGACATCGCCGCCGTCATCGCGCTCACTCCGCTCGTGACGAGCAACCCTGACAAGCCGGCACCGGCGGCGCCGCTGACCGCGCCTGACCAAGGGCTGCCGACCAATCGCGCTGCGACAACCGCACGCCTACTGGCACAAGGGATTCGAGACAAGCGGGCCGCAGCTGCCGGTCGCGCACGCGTTCTGTTGCCTGCGGTCGGACGTCCCGGCGAGGTTGCGCTCCTCAACCTTCCCGGCACCTACGACGACTACGCCTCGATCGCCGGACCGACCTGGCGCAACGAGGTGAACGCGTCGATTGCCATCGAGGCCATGCGGCACCGCCCCAACCGATTCGCCAAGGGCTTGCGGGTGCCGATCCTGTTTCAGATCGCAGACTTCGACCGTTGCGTCTCGGTCGGCGCCGCGGTCAAGGCCGCCGTCCAGGCGCGTGCGCAGATCCGGCACTACCCCTGCGACCACTTCGACGTGTACCCGGGCAAGCCGTGGCATGAGTCGATCAGTGAACATCAGGTCCGGTTCCTCACCGGTGTCCTGACCCCGGCCGCCGTCCCCGCCTGAACGACAAACCCAACCAGTCCCGGTCAGACCCACGAGTTGCAGTGGGTGTGACCGGGACTGTTGGGTTTACGTACGAACGGACGGATCAGTCCTGATCCAGTTCTTCGCGGTCGACGTGAAAGTGCTCGTCCCGCAGCCGGAATGCTTCTCTGGTTCCGTGCTCGGCGCGCGTCTTGACGAAGTTGAACTCACCCGGCGCGAACTGCAGATTGGTGCCGTATGCGTGAAAGAGGTAGCTGGCCACCTCTTCTCCCTGGTATGCCTGGCTCTGCTCTACCATCCGGAACGCCTCTTTCGCGATGACAACGCCATCTGCCGGCATCTTGGCGGTCTTCCGCGCCCAGTATCGGGCGGACGCCTGCAACTCGGCAGGTTCACAGGTCTCGGTGAAAACACCCAGATGCTCGACGTCACCGGCACTGATGATGTCGCCGGTCAGCAACATCCGGCGCGCCAGCACCGGTCCGAGACGGTGGAAGAACATGTGCAGACTGCCCAGCGCCGGGCCGAGAAAGCGGGTGGCCGGCATACCGATCCGGGTGTCCCGGGCGATGACCGAGATGTCGCACATCAGCGCCATCTCGAAACCGCCGCCGAGCGCGAACCCACCGATCTCACCCACCGTGACCTTGGGGAACCCCATGAACTCGTGGTAGAAACCGAACGATTTCCGGTCCACGGTCAGACGACGGCGCTGGCTCGGGCGACGATTCGCCGCTTTCGCTCCGTTGGTGGCGGCGGTGCCGCCTTCCTCGCCGTACCAGCCGTACGCGTTGTTCATGTCGGCCCCCGTGCTGAAGACTCCCTCCGCTCCACGCAGCAGCACCACCGTCAGGTCGTCGTCCTCGGCGACCTGATCGAGGCAACGGGCGAGATCATCACGCATCGCCGCGTCATAGGAGTTGCGGCGCTCCGGGTTGTTCAATGTGATGGTGGCGATCCGGGTGTCACGATCCACATCGAAGAGGATCCGATCACCTCCAACGCTCGACAAGGTCATCTGTCAATCTCCTTTTTGATCATCGGTGCGCTGTCCGGCGTCTGCCGTATGCGCTACCGGCAAGTTGTTCGGGTGCCAAGGCCACCGTGACGACCTCGGCGCGGCAGAGAACTTCCCCGTCAAGCAACAACCGAGCGGTCGAGACCACGTTGCGGTCCTCCGCCGTGCGGACGATATCGAATGTCAACTCGGTCAGAATCGGTGTCGGACGCCGGTAGGTCGTGGTCAGTGACCGCGTTTTGCCCGACAGTCTTGCGGCGCAATTCTGTTGCTGTGTAACACAATCGAAGAACAGAGCCAGGAATCCACCATGAACCAGGCCCGGTGGTCCCTCGTACGGAATCGGGAACGTCACTGTGCCGGAGGCTGTTTCGGCATCGAGGTGATCGAACCGGTACTCGGGAAAACACGGGTTGAAGGAACCGATGTCGAAGGCGTGGTCGAGATAGAGCCGCCGCGTGGGGTCCTCGGCACCCACCCCGATTCTGGGCGCGTTGTCCGGTGGTGTCACGGGCGCCAGTTCGCGCTGCCACTCGGCGCAGCGGGCGATGACCTCGTCTGCCGCCGGGTGATCGTGCTCGAGCGAGAGCAGCGTGCCGATCAGATCCCGGATGGCCGCAGCCGCGACCGCCGTCTGGGCGAGCGGCTTCTCACCGAACCCCCGTCCGGCGTCACCGACCCCCGCAACCGTCGACGACGGTAGATCCTCTGGCCGCGTCACCGAATTCAGCTCTCTCGGTAGGTCTTGATGATGGGCGCGAGTTCCTCGGGTGTCACGCCGTGCAGGATCACCCGGTCGGCTCCGTACTCGAACTCTTTGCGGATCCGATCGACGCACTGCTGCGACGTCCCGGTGGCCGAGGGTTCGAGCCATTCGTCGGGGATCAGTGTGGCGATGTGCTCGATCTGTTCGGCAGTGGCCTTGCCATCGATCGAACCCGGGATGGACGTCACGACCGAGTCCGCCCGAAAGCGCTCCAGCACAGCCGGATCCCAGCCATTGGTCGACACCATCAGATCGCCGTAGCCCTGCAGATAGGTCCCCAGTCGCGCGACGGTCTTCTTCAGGCGCAGCTCTTCGGGGAGATGGTCGCCGACGGTGGCGAAGCACGACCACACCCGTACGCTGGCCGGGTCGCGTCCCGCCTGTTCCGCGGCATCTTTCACCGTTTTGACGGCCCGCTGCAAGGTTTCGGGGGTGAAATAGGTGTGCAGGATGACGTCGTCGAACTCCCGGCCACCGAGCTTGAGGGTGTTGGGGCCGAAGGCGACGATCGCCAATCGGATGTCCTCATTGAACTCTGTGTCCAGGAACAGGACCGGGTACTTACCAATCGGTCCGTCATGGTTGAGGATGATCTCGCCGTGCCACAGCCTGCGGGTGACCTGCGCCCAGTCCTCCATCTGTGCGGTGGTCACCGCCGGCACACCGAACGCCGCGTACATGGCCGCGACACCCCTGCCGATACCCAATGTGAATCGACCACCGGACATCCGGTGCATGGTGGTTCCCCACGATGCGGTGATCAGCGGGTGCCGGGTGTTGTGATTTGTTGCGGCAGTGGCGATCTGCATTCGGTCGGTCACGGCCAGAGCCGCACCGACGAGCGACGAGGCCTCCTTGACATTCCATCGCTCGGAGATGAATGCGGTGCCCAGACCCAATTGTTCGCCTTGCCGGGCCTCGTCGACCAGCGTCGCGGGCCCCAAGCCTCCGGCACCGGCCAGGAGGTAGTAGCCCAGCTCGTCGAGCGGGCGATCCGCGGCGGTCACCTCGCGGGCGGACCCGGTTGTCTGGCTCGGGCTCATACGAAAACCTCCAGGGCGTCGATGTTGTCAATGGTTCCGAATAACTTCGATAGTTGCACTCTTGCGGTATCACTGACCACGCCACACCGGCTTTCGACGCTCCACGAATGCCTGCGCGCCCTCCTTGGCGTCGACGCTCGCGAACACATCCTGGGACAGTTCGTGCATGCGGCGGCGTGCCGATTCATCACCGGCAACGGCGCTGTACATGTGCTCCTTGGTGAAACGCACCGCCAGCGGCGCATTCGCCGCGATGGACTCGGCCAGTCCCACTGCCTCGTCCCGGACCCGTTCGGCGGGGACCACCCGGTTCACCAGGCCCAGAGAATGCGCTCGCACGGCATCGAGCGGCTCGCCGGTCAAGCCCATCTCCAGCGCGATCGCCAGCGGAATCCGCCGCGGCAGAAGAGAAATTCCTCCGCCCGCGGCCACGAGACCGCGTTTCACCTCGGGGATGCCGAACGTGGCGTGGTCGGCGGCGACGATGAGATCACATGCCAGCAGGAGTTCGAAGCCGACGGCGAATGCGCTGCCGTTCGCGGCACCCACGATGGGCTTCGGGTACGTCCGCTCCAGGAGAACCTCGAGCCCCGGGCCACCCACCGGACGACGTGCACCACCCGCGGCAAACGCCTTCAAATCCAGCCCGGCACAGAACATCCGCTCACCGGTGCCGGTGATCACGATGGCGGCGACCGAATCGTCGGATTCGGCATCGGCGAGCGCGCCGCCGATACCCGCCATCATCTCGACGTCCACGACGTTGTGCCGCGACGGCCGATCCAGCGTCACGATCAGGACAGACCCGTGCTGCTCGGTCACGACCGACATGGACATCTCCCAACGTCTCGACAAGGTTCGACCTCGAATAGGTGATTCATCAGCACACGGAGGCCGGCGCTACGCCAGACTCACCGGCATCCGCTTGATGCCGTGTACGAAACTGCTGTTGAGGTACTCGGGCTCACCGAGCGTGACGTCCGGTACGCGCGTGAGCAATTCGTAGAACAGGTGGCGCAGTTCCATCTTCGCGAGTTGCGCGCCCAGGCAGAAGTGCGCACCGCCGCCGCCGAAGCCCACATGCGGGTTCGGGGTGCGGGTGATGTCGAACTCGTGCGGACGGTCGAACACGTCCTGGTCCCGGTTCGCCGAGCAGTAGAACATGCCCAGCTTTTCACCGGCGGCGATCGGGGTGCCGGCCAGCTCGGTGTCGACCAGGGCGTGCCGGGCAAACGAGACGACGGGTGTGGACCAACGGACGAATTCGTCGATGGCGGTGTTGATTCGGCCGTCGAAGTCCTCGAGCAGCCAGGCCCGCTGATCGGGGTTCTCGACCAGTGCCTTGAAGACGTGCGTGGTGGTCTGCTTGGTGGTGTCGTTGCCCGCCGAGCCGAGCAGCACCATGAACGATCCGATGTCGTTGTCGGACACCTTGTGTCCGTCGACCTCTGCGTTGACGATGTTCGTCATGAGGTCCTCACGCGGATCTTCTCGCCGGAGTTTGGCGAGCTCGATCCCGGCATTCTGGAGAATGCCGAGTTGGCCCATCACGTGCATCGCACGTTCCTCCAACGACGCGTACTCGTCATCGCTACTGCTGAACAGGCTTTCGGCAGCGTAGGCGACCGCCTCTTGATCCTCCGGTTCGATGCCGATCATGTCCGAGATCGTTTTCATCGGAAGTTTGGCCGAGCACGCCGACACGAAGTCGAGCTGATCGCCGGTCCGCAGGTCCACGAGTAGGTCGTCGACAACCTGCCGGGCATTCTCCTTGATCTGCCCTTCGATGCGCTTGACCTGTCGCGGAGTGAATGCGGAACTGATCAGGCGCCGGTTGCGGGTGTGATCCGGCGGATCCATCGAGAGGAAATACGTTGTCATGCGCTGAATTTCGGCGGGCATGGGATCGAGCGCAACGCCGAGGCTGGATCCGAACACCGCGTTGTTCTGACTGACCTCACGGATGTCGGCGTGCCGGGTCAGCGCCCAGTAGCCGGTCTCCTCGTGCGGAAAGACCGCGGACATCGGCTGATGCCAGCTCAGCCCCTCCTCCGAACGCAATTGGGCGAAGGTCTCATCGCGCGTGCGGAAGTCACCGGTCTTCCAGAAGTTCTCGTCCGAGATGTCAAGTCGGTGATAGAGATGCGGCGACGTGGGTGGGCTGTCGATCGTCATGGATTTCCTCTGGGGTGATGTGTTGGTCTGCCGCTACCGAACCGGGGTTCGCCTACAGCTGGATCGGGGTACCCGCGGTGAGCGACGACAGGAACCCGCCATCGACGTGGAGGTCCTGCCCGTTGATCCAGCCGGCATCCGGCGACCCGAGGAAGGAGATGACCGGAACGACGTCGTCCACCCGGGCATGTCTGCCCACCGCGGCCTTGGCCATGTCGAGCACGTCCTTGCCCATCGACGCCTCGAAGTCGACCAGGATCGGGGTGTCCGTCGGACCGGGGCTCACCGTATTGACCCGGACCCCGTATTTCGTCCAGGCCGGGCCCGCAATACGTTTGGCGAACAGGATCAGCGCCTGCTTCGACGTGCTGTACACCGGATAGGCCGGGTCCTGACCCGCCTGCCAGGTCACCACTGCCTCGGGATCGGTAGCGTCGAGCAGCCCGGCGAGGTCGCCGGCCCGCTGCTCCCAGCCGAGGGCGGCAACCGAGGCGACCGCGACAATCGCACCTCCGTGGTTCATCAGCGGCAGGATGCCCTCGGTCATCAACCGCATGCCCAGGTAGTTGACCAGCAAGACGTCGTTCGCCGGCGCGGTCCCCGGGACTCCTGCGACATGCGCCAAGAGATCCCAGCCCGGACCGATCTCGGTCAGCAGCGCCGTGATCGCCTCGGGGTCGCGCAGATCAACCTGCAAGTGTTTCGACGCCGGGGTTTCGTTCGGCCTGACATCCACTGCGAGAACGTAATCCCCGCGCGCATGGAAATGGGCCGCGGTGGCCGCGCCGATCCCCGATCCGGCGCCGACGACGATGACTCTCCGCTGCCCAGTACCCATGTTTGTCAGAATCCCATCGCTCGAAGCATTCACTGTAAGCACAACTGTAACCTCATCCTGTGACCCGGGCAACACCCCCTCGACTGCACTCCTCCAGACGATTCGATGCCCGTCGGGCCCCAGGATCCCCAATCCGGCGATATCCGACTCGCGGCGGATGGGAGTTACCTATAGTATGGCTTACGGTAACCGGTATGGTGGGTGAGTCGGCCGGAAATTTTGCCGAAGTGACCAGGTAGTTGGCCGATCGCTTCGTGCCCCAAGGAGGATGCATGACCAAGGCAAAACTCGTATTCGACCCGTTCTCGCAGGAGTTCTTCAACGGCTCGTACGACGTGTACCGGCGGATGCGCGAAGAGGCGCCGGTCTACTACAGCGAGGAATACGACTTCTACGCGCTCAGCCGCCACGCGGATGTGTCGCGGGGTCTCACCGACTTCGCCACCTTCTCGTCGTCGCGCGGAGTGGACCTGGCCCAGGTGCGTACCGGTGGGATCGCGGAGCACAAGTCGATCATCGTGATGGACCCGCCCGAGCATCGCCAGATGCGCGGGCTGCTGAGCAAGGTGTTCACCCCGCGCGCGATCAGCTCCCTCGAGCCGATGGTCTCCGAGCAGATCGATCGCTTCCTCGGCCAGGTGGACCCCGACGGATTCGACCTCGTCCAGGACTTCTCGGTGTTGTTCCCGGTGGAGGTCGTCACCCGGATGCTCGGCGTCCCGGCCGAACACCGCCAGCAGGTGCGGCTGTGGATCGATGAACTGCTGCACCGCGAACCCGGCCAGGTGGAGATGTCGGAGGCCGGTATGCAGGCGGCCATCGAATCCGCGATGCTCTACTACGGCCTGGCCAAGGAGCGCCGCGACAACCCGCAGGACGACATGCTCAGCAAGCTGGTCGGTGCCGAGATCGAGCGCGAAGACGGCGAGATGACCGGCCTCGACAACATCGAGATCGCCAGTTTCGCAACGCTGTTGGGCGGTGCGGGAGCGGAGACCGTGGCAAAGCTGATCGGCAATGCGGCAGTTGTCTTCGCGCAGAACCCCGATCAGTGGGAGCTGCTACTCGCCGATCGCAGCAAGATTCCGGCCGCCGTCGAAGAACTCCTTCGCTACGAGGCCCCGGCCCAGTACAACGTGCGCTACTCGCTCCAGGAGGTACACCTCCACGGCGTAACAATTCCGGCGGGTAAACCCGTGTTTCTCCTCGGCGGGTCGGCGAATCGCGACCCCGAGGCCTTCACAGATCCAGATGTGTTCGACATCGACCGCGACCGGACCGAAGCGCAGAACCTCGCGTTCGGCTACGGGATCCACAGTTGCCTCGGTGCCGCGCTGGCTCGCATGGAAAGTGCAATCGCCCTGGACAAGCTGCTCGATTTCATGCCCCGCTACACGGTTGACTGGGACGGCTGCAAGCGGGTGACCATGCAGAACGTCGCGGGATGGAGCAACGTACCTGTCCGGGTTCTCCGATGAGGGTCGAAGTGGATCTCGGCCTGTGCGAAAGCAACGGAATCTGTGCGGGCCTCATCCCGGAGGTGTTCGACCTCGACGAGAGAGATGACCTCCACGTGCGCTCACCCGACGTGACCCCGCAGAACGAAACACGGATCCGGGAAGCCGTGCGGCAGTGCCCACGACAGGCCATCTCACTCGTCGAGTGAGTCGCAGGCCGCTCAGATCAGGTCGGGGTCCAACCTCAGTGCCTGCCGGGACAGCGCAGCGATCAGGTCGGTCTGTGTGACGATTCCGACGATCAGGTCGCCGTCCAGGACAGGGACTGCATGGCAACCACTTTGGGACAGCAACGGCAACAGTGCGGCGACCGGGGTGGCCGGCGACGCGACAGCCGGTTTCACAGCCATGATGTCGCTCGCCCTCACCACCGGTGGACGTCGATCTGCCCACGACAGTGTCGCCTTCCCGAATCCACCGCGAGCCTGTGGATCCTGGAGTCGGACGATCAGGTGGATCTGGAAGACAACACCGAGGAACTCACCGCTCTCGGCCGCGACCGGCAACGACGTGAACCCGTGCAGCCGATACAGTTCCGCGAGTTCGTCGAGCGTGGCCTCGGGTCCCACGGTCACCAGGTCGCGCGACATGATGTCGGCCGCGTTCAGCGGTCCGGTCAGGTGAGTGGCGGCTTGCAGTTCGGCGGCACCGATCAGGCGGGCGAGGTCGGCGACACCGAGGTTGAGGGTCTGTTGGTAATGCTGAAGAATTCCCGCCAGTTCGTCTTCGCTGAGACCGAGACGTTCCGAGGGTGGCGGAGCGGCATCGAACTGCCGAAACGGATAGTGCCTACCGGTCGCGCGGCCGTAGAGGGCCGCGCAGATCACGATCAGGACGGTGCCGACTGCCACCGGCGCGAGAGCGAAACGAAATCCCAGAGCATCAACGGCATCCGGCGACAACGCCGCCGTCATCGCGACTGCACCGGCGGGAGGGTGCACCGCGCGAGCGAGAATCATTGCGGCCACCGCCAGCCCGCCGGCGAGGGCCACCCTCAAGGTGACGTCGGAGACCAGCATCGTCACGGCGACACCGACCACCGCCGAGAGTGTGTTGCCGACAACGGCCGACCAGGGCTGGGCCAGTGGGCTGCTGGGCGCCGCGAACACCAGCACAGCGGTCGCCGCGAAGGGGGCAATCATGTAGAGCCCGAGCTCGAGATCCACCCCGGGACTGAGCAAGATCAGACCGGTCACACCGAGCCCGATCATCACCCCGAGCCCGGCGCGAACAACCTCGCGCGGCTGACCGGCGGCGCTGGCAGGGCCCAGACTTCGGAGCGCGGTACGAAACCTGGTCGGTCCGGGCGCGGTCACAGCTCGACCTGTACCAATTCTCAACGTTCCTTCCCGGGGCAGCGCAGCCGGGAATCAAGGTCGCCGGCCTGCGGTGGCGTCCACCACGGCGATGAACGGCTGGGGGAAGAATATGACATGACCAGGCAGTCTGCCGAAGGAGCCTGGCTACTCGCCTCCGCGGACGGGGCCGGATTTGCTATTCGATGGTGACGTCCGCGCCCCGACGCGGCGGGCACGCGTCGAGCCAGGTGTTCTCGGCCTCGTCGAAAACCCGCGAGCGAGCGAGGAAACGAACACCTTCCGGCGCTTCGAGACTGAACCCGGCGCCACGTCCGGGAACCACGTCCAGGATCAGCTGGGTGTGCTTCCACAGTTCGTATTGGTCGCCTTGGATCCACACCCGGACGGGCGGCAACAGTTCGGGCAGTTCGATCTCACCGAGCAGCACATCACGACTGCCGACACGAAACTCGCCTGCCGGGTAACACATTGGGGCGCTGCCGTCACAACATCCACCGGACTGGTGGATCATGAGGCCGCCGTGGAGCTCCGACAACTTGGTCAAGAGCTCCACGGCGGAGTCAGTTGCGACGACTCTGTCTGCGGGAGTCATCTGTGTTCACCTTCTTGATGAAATTGCTTGTAACGCTTGAGGATAGAGCTGGATCAGAAGAAGCCCTTGGCATCCTGAGCGTAACCCACCAGCAGGTTCTTGGTCTGCTGATAGTGCTCGAGCATCATCAGGTGGTTCTCGCGGCCGATACCGGACTGCTTGTAGCCACCGAATGCCGCGTGCGCCGGGTAGTCGTGGTAGGTGTTCGTCCACACCCGGCCGGCCTGGATTTCACGTCCCGCGCGGTAGGCGGTGGCGCCGTCACGCGTCCACACACCGGCACCGAGGCCGTAGAGCGTGTCGTTGGCGATCGACATCGCGTCCGCGTAATCGG
The DNA here is from genome assembly GCF_000383535.1 of Nocardia sp. 348MFTsu5.1. Classification (NCBI taxonomy): domain Bacteria; kingdom Bacillati; phylum Actinomycetota; class Actinomycetes; order Mycobacteriales; family Nocardiaceae; genus Nocardia; species Nocardia sp. 348MFTsu5.1. The sequence continues at coordinate 26,048 of NZ_KB911512.1, read as the reverse complement.
AGAACTTCGTCACCGACAACACCGGGCCGAAGATCTCTTCCTGGAAGATCCGCATGCGGTTGGTTCCGGCGAAGATCGTCGGCTGGATGTAGTAGCCACCCGCGAGATCGCCATCGAGCGAGACGGCTTCGCCGCCGGTCAGGACCTTGGCACCCTCTTCCTTACCGATCGCGAGGTACGAGGTGATCTTCTCGAACTGATCGTTCGACGCCTGCGCACCCATCATCGTGTCGGTATCGAGCGGGTTGCCCTGCTTGATCTTCTTGGTCCGTTCCACCGCGAGGTCGATGAAGTCGTCGTAGATCGACTCCTGGATCAGCGCGCGACTCGGGCAGGTGCACACCTCACCCTGGTTGAGGGCGAACATCGTGAAGCCCTCGAGCGCACGATTACGGAAGCCGTCGTCCTCTGCCATCACATCGGCGAAGAAGATGTTGGGGCTCTTGCCGCCCAGTTCCAGGGTCACCGGGATGATGTTCTCCGAGGCGTACTGCATGATCAGACGGCCCGTGGTGGTCTCGCCGGTGAACGCGATCTTGCGGATCCGGTTGCTCGATGCCAGCGGCTTGCCGGCCTCGACGCCAAACCCGTTGACAACGTTCAGGACTCCGGCGGGGAGCAGATCTTTGATCAGCTCCATGAGGAACAGAATCGAGGCAGGTGTCTGTTCGGCCGGCTTGAGGACCACCGCGTTGCCGGCGGCCAGTGCGGGTGCGAGCTTCCAGACCGCCATCAGAATCGGGAAGTTCCACGGAATGATCTGTCCGACAACACCGAGCGGCTCATGGAAGTGGTAGGCCACGGTGTCTTCGTCGATCTGCGAGAGCGAACCCTGCTGGGCGCGCAGCGCGCCGGCGAAGTAGCGGAAGTGATCGATCGCGAGCGGAATGTCGGCGGCGAGGGTCTCGCGTACAGCCTTGCCGTTGTCCCAGGCCTCGGCAACGGCGATCTTCTCGAGGTTCTCTTCCATCCGGTCCGCGATGCGGAGCAGGGCCAGTGAACGCTCGGCGACCGACGTCTTGCCCCACCCTGGAGCAGCCTTGTGGGCCGCATCGAGAGCAAGGTCGATGTCTTCGGACGTCGACCGGGCGACCTCACAGAAGGTCTTGCCGTTCACCGGTGACGGGTTCTCGAAGTACTGTCCCTTGACCGGCGGCGTCCACTGGCCACCGATCCAATTCTCGTACCGTGATTCGTAGTTCATCACGGCACCGGGTGTTCCGGGATTGGCATAAACGGTCATTTCTGAGCTCCTCTTCGCCTTATATGTCTCTCGGTGACCGACCCGCAGCGGTCGGCCCCTTGTGACCTGAAACACACACTACGAGCGGGGCCGTTGCATCAAAGTTGCAATGAGGATCTTCGGTGGTCAGAGGACGCCTGATCCGGGGTTGGGCGCTAATGTCTAACTCGTGATCCGCCACTCAGAGCGCACCGAATGCTGGGGTTTCGCCATCGGGTCGGCGCTCTTCGCACTGGGTTCGGCACCCGGATTTGCCGAGTGGGCCGGAACGACGGTGGCCAACAGCTCATTTTTCGTCGGTTCGTGGTTCTTCACGTTCGCGGCGTTTGTCCAGCTCCAGCTATGCGGGCCATTCCGTGCTGCCGCCGAACCCATCGCCCGATCGGCCCGGGTCGGACGAAAGGTCCACCGCTCCGAATGGCTGTCGGCCGCGGTGCAACAGTTCGGCACCATCGCCTTCAACATCAGCACCGGGGCGGCCCTGGTGGTGCATTCGATCGTCAACACGAACCACTACAGCTGGCGTCCGGACGTGTACGGGTCGATCGCCTTCCTCGTCAGCTCGGCGCTGGCGGTGTTCGCCACCGAGATCTACCGGCGCCGCGACGAACCCGACGCACCCGGCTGGTCGGCGACCGTTTTGAACACCATCGGCTCGATTGCCTTCGGCTTCTCCGCGATCGGCGCATACGTGGATACCTCCGGAGAGGCGATCAAGCCGCTCCTCAGCCAGGGCGGCACCTTCATCGGTGCGCTGTGCTTCCTGGTCGCATCCCTGATCTCCCTGCCGCGAAAGACTGTCGCCGCCACGCCATGACGTCCGGCAGCCACATACCCCCCTGCGCGGTGACGCCACAGGTTAGCGTCATCGATGATGAGTGATCTGGATCCGCGCCATAGCCTGCCACCGCTGTCGGCCGTCCTCGAATCGATGGCGGCCTCCCTCGGTGCCGCCGACCTCGACAACCACCTGAAGATGGTGCCGGCGCAGTCGGCGACACTGCTGTTGATCGACGGTCTCGGCGCCGAACTCGTTGCCTCCCACCCCGACGACGCACCCCACCTCAATGCCGCCGCCCTGGACAACTCCACGACCGTCGCCGCCGGATTTCCCGCCACCACCGCGGTCAGTCTCACCAGCCTGGCCACCGGACGCCCGTCGGGCACCCACGGCATCCTGGGATACACATTCCGGGCCGGTGCCGGGGGGCTCATCCCGGAAGCGCCGATTCTCAATTCCCTGCGCTGGTGTGTGCACGGCAATCACGATCACAGCCTCATCAAAACGGTGGTCCCCGAGGACTTCCAGACCACCACAACAATTTTCGAGAAATGCCATGCCCAGGGTTTCGCCACGCGGCAGATCGTGCCGGGACTGCACATCGACTCCGGATTGTCGCGGGCAGCCTTGCGTGGTGCCGCCAAGGTGGTCGCCGCCGAGCATCTAGATGATCTGCGGGCCTCGATTCTTGCCGAGATGAGCACGCCTGCAGCAACACTCGGCTACGCATATTACGGCGGGCTCGACCTCGCCGGCCACCTCACCGGTCCCGGTTCAGAGCCCTGGCGCGAGCAGTTGCGTCTGATCGATGCGATGGTCGGAGAGCTCGCCGAGCAACTCCCGGCGGGTCGCGTGCTGGTCATCACCGGCGATCACGGCATGGTCGACACATCTGCCGGCCGGTTCGACATCGACCTACACAACGAACTCACGGCCGGCACCACCGCGATCGCCGGCGAAGCTCGGGTCCGGCATGTCTACGCGAAAGACGGTGCGGCAGAAGATGTTCACGAGGCCTGGCAGACGATGCTCGCCGATCGGGCAACGGTTCTCCGGCGCGACGACGCCATCGACGCGGCCTGGTTCGGACAGTCGGTCCGCGGCAACATCCGCGTTCGCATCGGAGATGTGGTGGCCGCTGCCCGCGGTGATACCGCGATGATCCGCTCGGTGGCCGAACCACTCGAGTCCACACTTGTCGGCAATCACGGTTCCTGGGACAGTGCCGAACAACTCGTCCCCGCAATCGTGATCCGCGGTCTCCGCTGAAGTCCGCCGTCGGATTGCTGGTGGCCGGGCACACGATCCCGGCGGCTGCGGTGACGCTGCTGACCGCAGCGGTCGGCGTCGCCGAAGATCTGGAGATCGGCTCGATTGCCATCCTCATGGTCGCCGTGTTCAGCGGCCAGCTCGTCGTCGGCTGGACCAATGACCTGATCGACCGGGAGCGGGATCGCCAGGTGGGACGGACGGACAAGCCACTGGCGTCCGGCGACCTGAGCCCGACGACCGCAGTGGTCGCCGTCGGGGTCGCCGGTGTTGTGTGCGTAGTGGCCTCACTGGCGTGCGGCCTGGCCGCCGCCGCTGTACATCTGGTGCTCGGCATCGGTTCTGCCCTTGCCTATAACGCCGGGCTCAAGTCGACCTACCTGTCCTGGCTTCCCTACTTTGTCGCATTTGGTTCGCTGCCGGTCGTTGTCACGCTGACGGCAGACCCGACATACCTGCCGCCGGTCTGGATGATCGCGGTCAGCGGACTGCTCGGCGTCGGCGCACACCTGCTCAACGTGATGCCCGACCTCGACGATGATGCCGCCACCGGCATCACGGGCCTTCCCCACCGGCTGGGTGCGCGGCGGATTCCGGGCGTCGCGGCCGGCCTGCTCATCGGCGCCACTGCCATCGCTGTCGTCGCGAACTCGCAGGTGATGTGGCTGTGGATCGGCCTGGGCGTGGTGGTCGTCATCGCACTGACAACAATGCGCCGATCCGGCCGAGCCCCCTTCTACGGTGCCATCGCCATCGCGGGTGTCGACGTCACCATGCTGCTGCTGACCTGACCTCCGAGGTCGGCGTCAGTCGCGTAACCACCGATCGGTGGTCAGCGCAGCATCAGTTTGCCACCGTCCACCGAATAGACCTGACCTGTCATGAAGCCCGAACCCGGACCGGCCAGGAACGCAACCACCGGCACCAGGTCACGGTCGATATCACCGAGCCGGCCACCGAGCGGAACCGTCTTGGCCATGCTCGCGTCGTGCGCCGCCAGCTGTTCTGGAGTCATCGACGCCCGGGTGCGGTCATACATCGGCGTCCAGATCGCGGGCGCGATGGCATTGACCGTGATCCCGTAGGTTGCCCATTCCAGCGCAACCGTGCGGGTCCAGGCCACCACTGCGCCCTTGGATGCGGCATATGCGGCCTTGCCCGGATAGCCGGTGATCCCGGCCGCCGATGCGAAGTTGATGATCCGGCCGCCACCGGCTTCGATCAACGCGGGGAGCACGGCCTGGTTGATCAGGAAGGTGCCCGTCGCATTGACGGCCATCGCGGCGTTCCACTGCTCGATCGGCAATTCACCGGCGGGCGCGCCCGGAGCGATACCCGCTGAATGGACCAGGACATCGAGACCGCCGAGATGATCGACGGCAGCCGCCACCGAAGCGGTCACCTCGACCGGGTTGCTGACATCGCATTCGATGAATTTCACTCCCGCGTCGGCGGCGACCACACTTCCGGCCTCGGCCGCGCTGTCCAACGACACCACCGACGCACCGAGTTTCGGCAATGCGCGTACCAGTCCGGCACCCATCCCACTGGCACCGCCGGTCACGATGATTCGACGCCCGGTCAGGGTTTCTACCGCAGCATTCATGTGCACTCCCACCAGTCGCCTCACGTTCGGTCAGAATATCATTCTGGCTTTTCGGAGTTTGGTTCTTTGGCTCGTCGGGCAGACTCGGGACATGAAGACCACCGAATATGCTCCGGGCCGCGCGGCGGACGTATTCGGAGACCCACGCCACCAGACCGTGCTGCTCTGGCACGGGATGCAGACCGACGCCCGCGCTGCGGTGCGGCCGCTTGCGGCACGCGTGGCAGATCAGGATTTCCATGTCGTCGCACCTGATTGGAACTCGCACGCCCCGGACGGCGGCAAAGCCGACCTGCTCGCGTCGGCGCACTTCGCTGCCGACAAGCCCGGTGGTCTGGCTGACCTGGTTCTGGTCGGTTGGTCCCTCGGAGGTCTGGCAGCGGCCGGATTGACTCTCCACGCCGACGACTTCGGCATTCGCGTTCTCCGTACGATCTGTCTCGCCGGTGCGTTCATGGCGACCGATCCGATCACCGGTCAACACCTACCCGAGCAATTACCCGACGCCGCACATCGGTCGTCCTTCACGCTGATCCATGGCTTGCGTGACGATGTTGTTCCGCCCACCGCGAGTCGTGATTTCGCCTTGACGCTCAAGCAGAACGGCTGGCCGGTCGAACTGATCGAACTCGGCGCCGACCACGGATCGATCGCCGGTGCCGCCTACGACGCCGCAGCCGATCGCTACGTTGCGACCGACGATCCGGCGACGCTGGCACTCGCCTCCGAGGTCGCGACGTGGATCGCAGCTTGATCCGCAGAACTCACCAAATGACGGCTATACCCGCTGCCAGCAAGGACAACGCGCCTACCGCGTAGAACATCGGCCGCGGCACGGGCTCGCCGGTTCGACGCTGGCGCGCATTCCCGATGCCGAGGACCGCGCCGAGTATCACCAGGATCACGAGTTTGCACCCGATCTTCGGATAGTTGAGGTCGATCCCCGCAGGCCAGGGCGCGGCCAGCGCCAGGCCTGTGAGCAGTGACAGCAGGAGGCCGTATTCCATCACCCGGGTGGTCCGGAATCGACGAGAGACCGCTTCGGTCACCCAAGCGCCGAAGGTGGTCGCGAAACCGACGATGTGCAGAAGTATTACGACGTCGCGTAGTAGTTCCATGGAGGCAGCTTAATCACGCCCGCTGCAAAGCGAGGCCAGGCCCGCCCGGTGTTCCGGACGGACCTGACGGGAAAGGGCAAACCAGGTGTGAGGGGTCGCCTACTTTGCCTTCGGTGGCGCGTTGAGCAGCTGGATGAACGGTCCCACGTTGGCGGCGACCGCACCGAGCCCGCCGATGGCCGTGCCGGCGAGTGAGAAGGTCGATCCGAGCAGGATCGCGCCGCCGATGCATCCGGCCAGCGGCCCGGCACCGAACAGCAGGGCAACGGGCGCGGAAACGACGCCGGCAGCAACGGCACCCAAGAGGCATCCGCCGACCAATCCGGTTGCCGCACCGAGGAATCCACCGACCGCAGCGGTGAGCGTGATGTTGTCTTTCACGCTCGCCACCGCTGCTGCCAGGTCCACATTGTGTTTGACCGGAGCAAAGGTCAAGGCCAACGGGTTCGCGTCCACCGACAGTGTCGCCGAGGCAGGCGTCACCTTCGCGTTGACCGGCCGCTGGAAGTCGTCGATGGCCAGGGTCAGCGGTACCGACTCGACCACCGCGCCCTGCTTGTCATGCAGAACGAGTTGATTGCCTTCTTTGGAGAGCGATCCGTTGTCGGTGGTGATGATCACCGACGATCCATCGCGGACCGCTTGCCAATTGGTGCCCTCGGTCGGTGCCGGAGCCGGGTCGGCGTACGCGGCGCCCAGCGCCACACTCATCGATGCGACCACCATCACCGATACGGCGACGAGCCTGTTCCTGAACTTCATTGCGGTGTGTTCCCCTCGGGTCAGCTCCGGCGCGGGCCAGAACTCGAAACGTGCGTGTTTGAGTGCCCGCCAACATCTCTGGCGACACACTGGGTGCGAGAAGAAGTAAACGCCGAATTGGGCAGCCGTCGGACAACTCGACACGAACACTCATCAACGGCCCGATGAACATCGGTTCGAAATAGGACGAAAGGCACAACCGAAGTCGAATTCCGTTGTTCACAACACTTTTGAAGCGCCCGGCCGGGGTTGGTTCACATACCGAAGCGGCGATCGAGCAGACGCAGACGCCCATGGACGAGGGCTTCGTCCCGATGGCCCGGGGGCAACGATTGACCCCACCGGCGCCAGGCGGACAGATCTTCGCGTCCGTGTACCGACGCGGTCCAGGCCCGCAGGAACTCCGGGTTGCCGGAGGTCAGGACTGCCGATCGGACATCCTCTTTGAGTTCCTCGAAGACCTCGGCGATACCGGGCGCCATCGACGCACTGAGCAGTCCACCGCGACCGAATTTCTCGATGGCACGGGCGATCTCGCCGATCCGCAGCATGCGGCGCACCTGACCGATGTCGGAGTCGATGGGCATCGTCAATCGATATGGCCGGGACGCAACAACATCGGCCCCGACGTCGCGGCGAAGCCGGGAGATCTCCGCTCGGACCGTCACAGGATCGATGCCGTCTTCGGCGAGCATCGTCGCGACCTGCTCGGTACCCAGTCCCCCGGGATATTCACCGAGGAGCACCAGGATCTCGGCATGGCGACGCGACAGTCGCATCGACGGACCACCACCAACCGGCCGCCAGAAGTACCGATCACCGTCGAGCACGGTCAGGTCCGGACCGGACGGTGGCGCCGCCGCACGGGGTAACTCACCGGTGAGTGAACGGATCCGCAGTTCACCCTCCACCGCGGCGACCACCGACTTCACCATCGACAAGGCAAACGGTGTGGCCACCCGCTCGCCACCGGTCACATCGATGACGCCGATCACCGCACCCGTCACCGGGTCGTGCACCGGCGCTGCCACACAGTTCCAGTCCTGCACCCGCACCGCAAAATGTTCTGCCCCGAAGATCTGCACGCCGTGGTCCACCTCAAGAGCCAGACCCGGGGCGTTGGTGCCGGCAACCTGCTCCGCCCACAACGCCCCTTCGACAAAGTTGATGTCGCAGGCCTGGTCTCTCGCTTTGTGGTCACCCTCTACCCACAACAGCCGACCCACGTCATCGGTGAGAGCCACCACAACACCTGAGTCGGACACTTCGTCGAGCATGAGCGAACGGACCAGCGGGTACGCGGCGGCCATCGGATGGCCGTTGCGGTACTCGAGGAAGTCGTTCCACGACATGCTGCTGTCATCCGTCATCCCCGAGGGGTTGACGCCACCTTTGGCGGAACGCATCCACGAATCCCGAACCACCGACCTCACCGAGGTGGGGCCGGTGGCCGGGGACAACGTGCCTGTCTGGACAAAGAGTTCGTGGGCCCGGCGAACCTGTTTCAGCCTGGTGGCCTTGTCTTCGCCTGGTTCCAATGCGGTCCAGAAGTCGCGCGCAGGTGCCTGCAGCTCACCCACCGCGTCACCTCCGTTTCGGTCGATACCGCCCCGACTCCCTCAATTGTGCACCACGTCACATCGTCGCAGGTACGACCGCCCGATTTGGTATCACCGGCTGCTCGGTCCGGGTATGACGTGGCCACCAGGCGCGGTTGCCGAGAAGCACCAGCATCGACGGCAGCAACACCAGCCGAACCACGGTGGCGTCGAGGAGGATGGCCACGGCCAGTCCGACACCCATCTGCTTCATCTCGACCAGGCTCTGCGAAGCGAACAATGCGAACACCGACACCATGACCAGCGCGGCACTGGTGACGACGCCGGCCGTCTGGGTGACCCCGGCCCGCACCGCAACCTTCGGCGGCAGGCCCTTGTCGATGCCCTCACGGATTCGGCCGAGCACGAACACGTGGTAGTCCATGGACAGCCCGACGAGCACCGCCAGCATGAACATCGGGATCCACTCGACGACGGTCCCGTTGGATGTGAAGTCGAGCAGATCCTCGGCCCAGGTGTGCTGGAACACCAGCGCCAGCACACCGAACGCCGCGCCCACCGACAACAGGTTCAGGAATGTGGAGACCAATGCGATCACCGGGCTCCGGAAGGTGACCACCAGCATCACCATCGTCAGGATCAGGATCACCGCGACCACCACCGGCAGTCCGTCCGACAGCGCCTTGGTGCTGTCGTACTGTTCGGCGATCTGACCACCGACCGCATACTCGGCACCGGAGATGCCGTCGACCTTGTCGGGAACCACACTGTCCCGCAATTCGAGCATCGCGTCGTCGGCGCGGGCGTCGTTCTGCTCGAACGTACTGGCAAGCCGCAGTTCTGCAGTTGTCCCGGATACCGAGGTCACCGGCTCCTGTGTGACGGTCCAGGCGCCGCTCCCGGTCGCTTCCTCACCCACTTCGGTCAGTGCCGCGGACATCGCAGCCGGATCACCGCCGGAGACAACGACGTTGGCGGATGAACCTTCGGACGGGAACTCGGCATCCAACTGCTGTGCGACCGCAACTGCCGGGATGTCCTGCGGCAGCGTCTCCAAACCGGCGCTGCGCAAGTTCATCGTCAGCGCCGGAACAGCCAGGGCCAGCATCACCGCCAGCCCGGCGACCAGGGCGACAACCGGCCTGGTGACAACCGGCCCGATGATACGGGAGCTGATCCCGCCCTCACCGATGCGCGCATTGAGACGCCAGAGCAGCGGTACCCGTGGACGATCGACCCACCGTCCGAACTTGACCAGCAGGGCCGGCAACACCGTGAGCGAACCGACCACCGCGACGGCGACGACGATGATGGCGGCGGTCGCCAGGGAATTGAAGGTCGCGCTTCCGAGCACGTACACACCGGCGAGCGAGGCGATGACCGCCGCACCGGACACGAGAATCGAGTGCCCCGAGGTCGCCGCGGCGATACCGACCGCGTCGAGCGTCCCGTGTCCCTTGCGCCGTTCCTCCCGTTCTCGTTTCAGGTAGAACAGCGAATAGTCCACGCCCACAGCCATTCCGATCAGCAGCACCATCGACGATGCGGTTTCTTCGGAGGGCACCAGATACGAGATCGGCGCGTAGATACCGATGGTCGCGACCACGGATGTGATGGCCAACAACACCGGAATGCCGGCAGCGATCAGGGCGCCGAACGCAAAGAGCATGATGCCCAGCGTGATCGGGATGCTGATGGCCTCGGCCGAAGCGAGATCGTCGGCAACGCGCTCACTGACCGCCTCGTCGAGGGTGACGTCGCCGGTCTGCCCGAACTGCAGGTTCTGATGCTGTGCACTGACCGACGAAACCGCTGCGTTGATGTCGGCGATGGTCGGTTCCTCTTCGCCCGGCGGCGCCCGAAGGGAGATCGACACGAGCTGGGTCGCGCCGTCGGGCGACTGAACCGGACCGGTCACCTCCTGGACCTCCGTCGAACCTGCCAGGTACTCGTGTAGCTCTGCCGCCGCGAGCACCGCGTCGTTCTGATCACCCGTGATCAACACGAACTCGGTGTCGGGCGCGGCCAGGCCGGCGTCATGGATCATCTGGTCGGCGGTCCCGGACTGACCGACGCGGTAGTCGGCGTCGTCGGTCTCCTGGGTGGGGATCAGCGCACTGAGCGCCACTGCGACCACCACCAGTGCCAGCCAGAGTCCGATTGCGCGCCAAGGATTGTGCGCACTCCACCGGGCCACCGCCTGTGGCCCTCGCGTCATCTGTCTCATGTCGAGCTCCTGATGCTGTGAGGCATCTGCCTCGGGATGGAATTTCCCGGTGGACACCGGGCAACTACCACCCTGTTCGCTGCAGCCGGCCAGGTCAGGAGCGATAAGCCCCCGGGCGGCGGCGAAATTGTCCACCATGGAGGTAGACCCAGCACTACTGCTTTCTGCCGCGGAGCCCTGCACCATGGAGTTCTTGCACCACAGCAACACCAGATGCACGGCACCAGCGCCGAGGTCGGAGAGGACACCGTGAACGCCCACGAGGAACCCACGCTTGTGGTCCGGTGGTTGCGGGCGGCAATGTTCGCCCTGATCACCACGCTGCTGGCCCCGGTGGCGTTGGTGCTGTTCATCGTGCAGATCGTCGCGATCCCGCTGGTACTGATCTCCGTGGGTGCCCTGGTCCTGTACGTCGAGGTCCCGATCGTCGGTGCCTTCTGCAACCTCCATCGCCGGATCTCGGCCGGCGTACTGGATCGTCCGTGGCGGCCTGGCGACTACAAACCTCTCCACAACCGCCGCGGGATCTTTCACCTGCTGTCGGTGTGGAGTTCGGACTCACTGCGCTGGCGGGATCTCGGATGGCTCGCGCTGGCATCAACGGTCGGCTTCGCGATCTCGCTCGTCGGCGTGATCTTCGCCGCCACCCTGATCCTGCTGCCGTTTGTCGAACCGCTGATGAAGGCCCGGGCCGCCATGGATCTGGGGATCTTGAACCGTAGCCGCGCCGAGGTCTTGGAGGCCCGGGTCCACGAGGTGACCGAATCCCGTGCTGCGACAGTCGATTCGGCAGCCGAAGAGCTACGCCGCGTCGAGCGGGATCTGCATGACGGGGCCCAGGCCCGGCTCGCGGCGCTGGGCATGACCATCGGCCTGGCCGAGAGTCAGCTCGACAAAGATCCCGACGCCGCCAAACAACTGATGGCGGAGGCCAGGGCTTCTGCGATCGCCGCACTGGGCGATCTGCGGTCGGTGGTGCGCGGAATCCATCCACCGGTACTCGCCGATCGTGGGGTGGGCCCCGCCGTCGAAGCCCTCGCGCTCGACATGCCAATGGCGATCACCCTGAATCTTGCTGTCCATGAACGTCTTCCGGCCGCGATGGAGAACGCGGTGTACTTCGCGGTCGCCGAGGCCCTGGCCAACATCGGCAAACACTCCCGCGCCCGGAACGCCTGGATCTACATGGGTATCTTCGAGGGTGTGCTCAGAGTCGAGGTGGGTGACGACGGGATCGGCGGGGCCGTGGCCACGGGATCGGGATTGCACGGTGTCACCCAGCGGCTGAAGGCCCTCGACGGCTCGTTGTATGTGCACAGTCCGGTCGGTGGTCCGACGATCGTCTCCATGGAGGTGCCATGCGCGTCGTGATCGGCGAAGACCACGCCCTGCTACGGGATGGACTGTCGCGCATCCTCGCCGCTCACCAGATGGATGTTGTTGCCGCCGTGGACAATGCCACCGAACTCGATGCCGCACTCGCCGACGGATCCGTCGACCTTGCGGTCCTCGATGTCCGGATGCCCCCGACTTTCACCGACGAGGGCTTGCGGGCCGCCATCAAGATTCGCCGTAAGCGCCCCGGTTTTCCGGTGCTGGTGCTGTCCCAGTACGTCGAGCAGCTCTACGCTCGTGAGTTGCTGGAAAGCGGTGAAGGTGCGGTCGGATATCTGCTGAAGGACCGCGTAGCCAACGTTGCCGGGTTCATCGATGCGGTCCGTCAGGTCTATGGCGGCGGCACGGTCCTCGACCCCGAAGTGGTGTCCCAGCTGCTGACCGGCCAGCACTCCGACGGACCCCTCGATCGGCTGTCGACCCGCGAGCGAGAAGTTTTGTCGCTGATGGCCGAGGGCCGGTCGAATGCGGCGATCGCCGACGCCATGTTCGTGACCGAAAAGGCCGTGAGCAAACACTCCAACAGCATCTTCACCAAACTCGACCTGCCGGTCTCCGCCGACGACAACCGTCGGGTACTGGCTGTCCTCGCCTACCTCGGCGTCTGAACCCCCGCCCGGCTCATCGCCCCACTCCCGAAAAATTATTCACCCGAACAGAACTCAGGGAACTTTGGCACAATGAACCCAGTGAAGACCATTCTGAACGTCATCTGGCTCGTGCTCTGCGGATTCTGGATGGCGTTGGGATACATCGCCGCCGGCATCATCTGCTGCATCCTGATCATCACCATCCCCTTCGGAATCGCGTCGTTCCGGATCGCCGCCTATGCCCTGTGGCCGTTCGGCCGGACAGTTGTTCGCAAACCCACCGCCGGTATCGGATCAGCGATCGGCAACGTCATCTGGCTCATCTTCGCCGGCATCTGGCTGGCCATCGGGCACATCTTCTTCGGGATCCTTCTGTGCTGCACCATCATCGGCATCCCGCTGGGTATCGCCAGCTTCAAGATGATCCCGGTCTCACTGCTCCCGCTCGGTGCGGAGATCGTCGACACCGACCGCGGCGCCCTGGTCCCGCCTTATAAAGCAGCCGCCTGACGCACGCCGGCCGATGAACGCCGGGGCCTCAGGCCGGAGTCAGCGCAACCACCGGGATCACCCGGGTGGTTCGCTTCTCATAGTCGGCGAAGCCGGGCATTACTGACCGCTGCTGCTCGTAGATCCGGTCGCGGTCAGGACCGGTGACCTCGGAGGCGGTCACCGCGACAGTGTCGCCACCGATCTCGATGGTGGTGTCCGGGTTGGCCTTCAGGTTGCGGAACCACTGCGGATCCTCCTCGTGTCCGGCGTAGCTGGCGAAGATGTAATTGGCGCCCTCCCCCGCCTGATACACGAGCGGCGTTACGTAGTCCTTGCCGCTCTTGACGCCTTTGTGGTGCAGCAGCAGCAGTGGCGCGCCTTCGAAGTTGCCACCGACTTTGCCGTCGTTGGTCCGGAACTCGGCAATGATGTCGTCATTGAAACCCATGGTGCCGAGTGTAAGTGGTGATCACCCCACCTCGTCTAGTCCACGACCGATCGGGGTCACCGACGGGATCTCACCGCTTGCCACCACCGCTGTGGTGAGTTCCATCAATGACGTCGTCAGATCGTCGACGTCGCTGTCGGTCAGTCGCGCGTACGCGGGTGCAGCGAGCCGGTCGGTGGTGTTCTCTATCTCCGCCTTGAGTGCGCGACCGGCAGGTGTGATCGCGCCGGAGAGGTCGAGGAGACCACGATCTGCCAGCCTTGCCGTCACCGACTCCCATTCTTCCTCGGTGTAATGGCGGCTGGTTTCGAGAACCGACCGTGGGATCGCCGTCGCGGTGGCATGCAGGACACCGGCTTCCCGCCCGGTGATCCCGGCCGTGGTCAGAGCTGCCACATGGCCGTCGCCCCGGTGTTCGCGCAACAGGGTCGCCGCATGCCAAAGGGCACCGATCCGATCGGCAGGCCAGGGCAACGCCGCGTTGGCGGCAAACAGTGCCCGCCCGCCGAGGTCCGCGTTCTGCGCCACCGGGTAGAGCACCGCGACCGCCCGATCGACGGCATCGGCGGCCCCGTCGCCGAGCATGCGCGACAGCGTCGCCACCGCGGCATCCTGACGGACCTTCAATGCCGTCTCCGGAGGGGCGAAGTCCCACGCGTCCGGGATGGCCCGCGCTACGTGGGACGGCGCGAAGTTGTAGAACAGCGCCGTGACGATCTCCGGACCCACCGGTCCGAGTGGTGCGGCCCGGGCAGCGAAGTAGCCCATCCAGAATCCGCGGTACCCGGCCGCCGAGAGCGCCTCACGGGTTTCGTCGGAGAAGTAGGTGACGGCATGCACAGGTTCGAGGAACCGCCACAGTCGCCGAGCCGTGGGCAAGTCGATGGCCATGAATCGAGCATGCCACCGGGGTCGTGACGCACACCAGGATTCGGCGGGTTCATGACCGTCATGATCAAAACTAGTCGATGTGGCGGTACCGCCACGGAAAGAGAAACCAGAAGTAGACAAACGACAGCGCCGCCACCCCACCTGCCACCGACCCTGCGATCCGCCCCACCACCAGCTCGAACACCATCATGACAACCCCGGTCATCGCCACCCCGATGAGGATCAGGCCACCGAGCGCAAAGCGTTGCGCGGACTGCACCAGTTCCGCCAACCGGTGCCTGCGAAAAAGGATGCGGTGCATCGAGGCCGGTGCCAGCAACAGCACGGTTGCGCCGACAGATGCCGACAGCGTCAACAGGTAGACGGTCCGGAAGAAATCGTCCTGATCGTAGAAGAGGCTCTGGAACGGAATCGTGAGGAGAAAGCCGGTGAGTACCTGGATACCCGTCTGCACCACACGCAATTCCTGCAGCAGGCTCAACCAGTTGCGGTCGAGTCGCTCAGTCGGGGTCTCGTTGCGTTCCTTGTCATCCCACTCGTCTTTGTCGAGATCACTCGCCATCGATCAATCGTGGGCGCAGCTGAGCCCCGAGGCAACCATTTCAAGAAGTTGCGTCCCGACAAACAACCGGTTTCCGCTGGTCGATAGGCTGAGGGAACATTTGCGTGGCGAAGGAGTAACTGATGACGGCCGACACATCCAGCCCGATCACGGAGCCGCGTTGGTTTGCCGCCGCGCTGGCCAACAAGCCCGAACACCGCGATGTGCAGATCAACGGCTCGCGCGTGCACCTGCGCTGCTGGGGCGACGAAGGCAGGCCCGGTGTCGTTCTGGTCCACGGTGGCTCGGCTCATTCCGGTTGGTGGGACCACATCGCCCCGCTCCTCGCGTCGTCGCATCGAGTGGTCGCGATTGACCTCTCCGGCCACGGTGACAGCGAGATCCGCGAGCAGTACCCGATGGACCAGTGGACGAGCGAGGTCATCGAGGTGGCCAAGGCCGGCGGGATTTCCGGCAAGCCCTACGTGGTCGGGCACAGCATGGGCGGATGGGTGACCGCGATACTCGGCGCAACTCACAACGATGCCGCGGCAGGCCTGGTCATCATCGACTCACCCCTGTTCGACGAACCGCCGGAGGAGATCATCATCCGGCAGCTCGCGCGCGTCCCGAAGGCGCATCCGAACAAGGAGGAGATCTGCGTCCGGTTCCGGACCGAGCCACGGCAGGACACCCTGTTGCCCTACGTGGCCCGGCATGTCGCCGAAGAATCGGTGAAAGAGACCGAGGCCGGGTGGGTGTGGAAGTTCGATCCGGAGATGTTCCGCAAACGGCACGAAGCCGGTCGCATGGTGAATCTGCGCGAACTGCTCACCCAAATCGTGACCCCGTCGCTGTACATCCGGTGCGAGCTGGGCATGGTCAGTCCCGAAATGGCCCAGGAAATCGCTGGCCTGTTCGCGAACCCGGCAACGGTGGTCGACCTCCCGGATGCCGGTCATCACCCGATGTTTGATCAGCCGCTGCCGCTGGTGGCCATCCTGAGAACGGTGTTGGCACAGTGGGACTCAGCACGGTGACACTTTCGGTGGGTCCCGTTCACTGATGACCGCGAACAGCCAACCGCCCCGGTATGGCGTCCTGCTGTTCACCCTGAGCCTGGTCACCACGATCACGTCCATCGTCAGCAGTCTCGGCGCGCCCCTGGTCCCGAAGATCTCCACCGAGTTCGACATCGAGATCACCCAGGCCCAGTGGACACTGACTGCGACATTGCTCATGGCAGCCATCTCGACGCCGGTCCTCGGCCGGCTGGGTGGCGGTTCATGGCGACGTCCGACGATTCTTGTCGGACTTCTCATCGTGACCGCCGGCTGCGTCTTGTCCGCTCTGCCACTGGGTTTCGTGGCCTTGGTGATCGGCCGGACGTTCCAGGGAGTCGGCATGGCGCTGGTACCCCTTGCGATGGCAGTTGCCCGTGAATCGTTTGCGGTGTCGCGGTTGGCCCCGGCAATCGCAATATTGTCGGTGGCCGGTGTCGCCGGAGCCGGACTCGGCTATCCGATCACCGCAACCGTCGCAGACCTGTGGGGGTTGCATACCGCCTACTGGCTCGGTGCATCTCTCAGCCTGATCACACTGATCCTGGCCCTCCGATACATTCCTTCATCGCGTGCTTCCACCCGGATGCCGGTGGATTGGATTGGCGCGCTGCTGTTGTCGAGCGGTACCGGCACCTTCCTGCTCGCTGTCAGCCATGGTGAGACCTGGGGATGGCTCTCCGCTCGTACGCTCGGTCTGGCAGTCGTCGGTGTCGCCGCGTTCACGCTGTGGATCGTGTGGTCGCTGCGCTGTGACCAGCCACTTGTCGACCTGCGCCTCGCGGTCCGGCCCGGGGTTGCGGCACCGAACCTTGTTGCAGCGGGCGGTGGTATCGCGATGTACACGCTGCTGACGCTTGTCATCGTGCTCGTCCAGAACCCTGACTGGGGGCTGGACAAATCGCTCACCGTCGCCGGGCTGATGTTGACGCCCTACTCTCTGATGAGCGTTGTCGGCAGTCGGTTGTCGCTGGCTGCGGTGAGCAGATTCGGCCCAGACCTGGTGCTGCCGTTGGGCTGCGCGATCTTCATGTGCTCCACCGTGGGTCTGGCCGTGGCTCACAACCACGTCGCCTGGGCAGTGCTCTGGATGACCATCGGGGGTCTGGGAAGCGGATTCAGCTTCTCTTCGCTGGCGGTGCTGATCATTCCGCACATTCCCAGCGAAGAGACCGGCAGCGCAATGGCTTTCAACTTGGTGCTCCGGTACCTGGGATTCACCGTGGGAAGCGCGGTCAGCGTTGCCCTGATGGCCGTCTACGGTGGCGGCGACCAAGGGTTCGTGTTGACCCTCATCACGGTGTCCGTGGTTTTTGCTGCCGTGGGCATCGGTGCCTGGCTCCTGAGCAAACGCGTCCCGACCACCGCATCGTGATCGGCGGACCTCACCGCTCGAGCTGACCTGCCACCCGCTGCTCGAGCTGTTGCGTGGTGGCCGCCGGCAACACGATCAGCCCGTCGAGTTCTTTGCGGGCTCTCGCATAGGCACTGCGCCGTTCCTCCGGGCTCGCGCCGGCATCCTGAGCCAGTTGGAGCAGACGTTGCGCCCGCTGCAAACGCTGCTGCTCCTCGTCACTGAACCCCGACCGGCGACGCCGTTTCGCTTCGGTCTCGGCCACATCGAAGGCGGTGGCGTATGCGTGCACCGCATCGCGATATTCACGCCGCCGATCACTGTCGTCGACGAGGTCATCGACGCTGTCCGGCCGCAACAAATCGGTCCTGCGTTTCGCCCGGTGGAACTCGATGGTGAGCGGTTCACGCAGGTCGATCATCATCGGGAAGTCGAGCAAGGTCGCCGCATCGAGTTCGTAGGCGAACCAGCGCACATCGGTCTGGTTGTGCTGATCGAGACTCTTCGCGATGTCCCGTCGCACAGCTTCGGCGTCCACCCGCCGTTGACCGGACGCCTCGAGTTCCGCAAGCTTCGTCTGCTGTTTGAGGCGGTACCGCTCCTGTCTGCGCTCGGCGCGACGCTCATTGGCCGCACCGATCGCCTTGAGACCACCACCGATGGCGCCACCGAACACGAACACCAGCCAGAAGTAGTTGCCCACGAACTCGAAGAACGCATCCACAACTACAGGATGCCGGATCTACCGATCTGCGACGTTTTCCCTGTTTTCCGACCCCGGCGGGCTACTAGGATCTAGCTGTCCACACCTGCAAGAGATCGCCCCCACCTCGGCAAAGGATGCAGCCATGGCGACACTGCGCAACAAGGTCGTTTTCATCACCGGGGCCGGGAGCGGTATCGGCGCCGCCACCGCCCGCGCGCTGGCCGCTCGTGGCGCGAAAGTGATCCTCGTCGACGTCGACGAGAATTCGCTCCGTCAACTGGCCGACGAACTCGGACCGAAAGCCGCCATCTCCGCGGTCGCGGACGTGACCGATCTGGCCGCAATGCAGGCCGCCGTAGACACCGGCGTGAATGCTTTCGGAGGGATCGATGCGGTCCTGGCCAACGCCGGAATAGCGAGCTACGGGTCGGTGCTGCACGTCGATCCGGTGACGTTTCGCCGCGTGATCGACATCAACGTCACCGGGGTTTTCCATACGGTCCGGGCAGCCCTGCCACACCTGATCGCACGACAGGGCTACGTGCTGGTGGTGTCATCGATGGCCGCCTACGTAGCGGGGCCGGGGATGGCCGCCTACGCCGCCAGCAAAGCCGGGGTCGAGAACTTTGCCAACGCCCTGCGGCTAGAAGTCGCACATCAGGGTGTTGCGGTGGGCAGCGCCCACATGTCGTGGATCGATACCCCGCTGGTGCGTGACTCTCAGCGAGATCTGTCCACGTTCACCGAGATGCTCGACTCTTTGCCCGGGCCGCTGAGCAAGCTGGTGCCGGTGGAAGACTGTGCCGGCGCATTTGTTCGCGGGATCGAACGGCGCAAGCGCCGTGTTTACGTGCCACGCTGGGTCGGCCTGATGCGTTGGTTCAAGCCTGCATTCTCATCCGCCGCCGTCGGTCGTCAACTCGCCGAGACGGTACCGACGACCCTTCCGCTGATGGACCAGGAGACAGCAGCACTCGGCCGATTCACCAGCGCACGGAACCTGGCGACCGGCGTCGTGCCACCCGGCGGACCTGACGCCCTCAGTTGAGGTCGGCGGGGTCCGGCCCAATCCGCTCAGCCCGGTCCAAGCTGTTCAAGAGATTCAATTGGTCTGTCGTCAAGGTGATTTCAGCTGCAGCGAGGTTCTCGGCAATCCGTGAGACGTTGGTGGATCGCGGGATGACGACATTCCCGATTGCCAGCTGCCACGCGATCAACACCTGCGCCGCACTGGCATCGAGTTCCGCGGCAATACTCGTGACAACGGGGTCGGCAAGAATTGCGCCGCCCCGGCCCAGCGGACTCCAGGCTTCGGTGACGATCCCGTGCTTCCGGTGGAACTCGCGCAGTTCCGGTTGGGCGAGATAGGGATGCAACTCGACCTGGTTGATCGACGGCGTCGACAGCCCCTCATCGAGCAACCGCTGCAGATCCACGACGCGGAAGTTCGACACACCGATCGCTCGCACAGCGCCGTCGGCCTGCAACTTCTCGAGCGCGCGCCAGCTGTCGACGAACTTGTCGCGTTCCGGCGTCGGCCAGTGGATGAGGTAGAGATCGATCACGTCGAGCCCCAGCGCGGCTCGGCTCTTCTCGAACGCCGCCAGCGTGGTCTCAAAGCCTTGCTCGCTGTTCCACAGCTTGGTTGTCACGAAGATGTCTGAGCGGTCGAGATCCGATCCTGCGACAGCCCTGCCGACTTCGGCTTCGTTGCCGTAGATCGCCGCCGTATCGATATGCCGATATCCGGCGCGCAGCGCCTCCTCGACAGTCGACTCGGTCACTTCTGGTACCACCTGGAAAACGCCCAGTCCCAGCTGCGGGATGCTCGTGCCGGCGGCTAGCTCGATCGATTGAAGGCTCATGGTGGACCATGCTGCCAAATACCGCCGCTAGTACCAGCCTTAAAACCTCTGTGCGGTAATTGATTCGATCGCGAGTCCTGCCCTTGGTCGAACAGAATCACCCTGACCACAACCATGCCCGCATCGCAATCCCGGTCCTAGTATTCCCAAAACACCCCATGTCGCCGATCAGGTGAGCGGCCTTTGTCAGGAGATACATGTCCACACCACTGGAGTTGTCCACCGATGTGCTCGTGATCGGAGGCGGTCCGGCCGCCGCCTGGGCCGCGCTGCACGCCCGTGAGAGCGGTGCCGGAGTGATCCTGGTGGACAAAGGCTATTGCGGAACAAGCGGTGCGACCGCACCGGCCGGAACCGGCGTCTGGTACGTCGCCCCTGACCCCGACCTGCGCAGCGCCGCGAAGGCCGGCCGCGAAGCGCTCGGTGGCCACCTGGCCTCTCATCATTGGATGGATCGGGTTCTGGCACAGACTTTCACGAACATGAAGCGAATCGGAACCGAGGGACGTTACCCCTTCCCCATCGACCCGAACACCGGCGCGCCGGACCGCTCCGGACTCCAGGGACCGGAGTACATGCGACGCATGCGGGCCTGGATCCAGCGAGCCGGGGTTCGGATTTTCGACCATTCCCCGGCCTTGGAGCTGCTGGTCGAAACTGACGGTTCGGTTCGTGGCGCGGCCGGATACCAACGCCACGAGAACCGCGACTACACAATCCTCGCCGGTGCAGTGGTTCTCGCAAGCGGCGGTTGTGCGTTTCTGTCCAGAGCTCTCGGCACCAATGTGAACACCGGCGACGGCGCACTCATGGCCGCAGAGGTGGGGGCCGAACTGTCCGGGATGGAGTTCTCGAACGCGTACGGGATTGCCGCCGCCGGATCGACCGTGACCAAGACGGCGTACTACGGCTATGCCACCTTCTTCCACGGCGACGGCCGGGTGATCGAGGGGGCCGGGTCGCTCAACGGGCGATCGGTGATCGCCGAAACCCTGTTGCAAGAAAAGGTCTTTGCGCAACTGGACCGGGCCAACGAAGACGTCCAGCAGAAAATGCGACGGGGTCAGCCCAACTTCTTCCTGCAGTTCGATCGCCAGGGGATCAATCCGTTCACCGACCGTTTCGAGGTCGACCTGCTCGCCGAGGGTACGGTCCGCGGCACCGGCGGCATCAACGTCATCGACGACTCCTGCGCCACCACTGTTCCGGGGCTGTATGCGGCCGGCGACGCGGCCACCCGGGAACGCATCTGTGGCGGCTTCACCGGTGGGGGCAGCCACAACTCGGCGTGGGCGATGTCGTCGGGAACATGGGCCGGCGCCGGTGCGGCCGCCCACGCACTCCGCCAAACCAGAAAGGTTGCCACCGCCGATGTCCTTGGCGCCGGCCGTGCCGGACTGCATCCCTCCGGGAAGCGAACCCTGCAGGCAGATGAGGTGATCACCGCGGCCCAGTCCCAACTTCTCCCGTTCGACAAGAACTACCTGCGCCACGGCGATCGGATGGTCGATGCGGCGGACCAACTGGACCAACTCTGGATCGACCTCTCGTCTGGGCTGGCGCCCACGGACGGGATCGAGCGCATTCGTTCCCGGCAGGCCGCGGCGATCACCGCAGTCGGACGATGGATGTACCGTTCTGCGCTGTCCCGCACCGAATCTCGAGGGATGAGCAAGCGCGACGACCATCCCGGACTGGATCCGCATCAGCATCACCACATCCTCACGGGTGGACTCGATAGCGTGTGGACGTCAACGAGCCCAGCGGACTCGGCTGCATTGGCACAAGCCTCATGATCGAACTAGTACTGGCGCAGGCCTGCATCGGGTGCGACAAATGCATCGACGCCTGCCCGACCGACGTGTTCGACCGCGGCCCCGATGGCATTCCGCAGATCGCGCGCCAGAGTGATTGCCAAACATGCTTCATGTGTGAGGCGTACTGCCCTACCGACGCGCTCTTCGTGTGGCCGGAGTCCACGCCCTTGCAAGACCGGTCTGTTTTGCTCGATGCCGAAGTCGGCTCCTACCGAGCAGAACTCGGCTGGGGCAACGGCCGCACACCGGGCAGTCGCCTGGCCGTCGGACCATCGATTCCACACGGCTCTCTACCGCCACGATTGACAGTCGACGAATTGTCATCCTGACCCGCGTCAGGTCCCGGCTATGAACTCGGCTCTGAGACCTGACTCGGATCGAGTGGTGCGCCTGCGCCGAAGGCGAGGGCGTTGAAACGCTCGGCGATGAGCGAATGGATGAACGAATCCGGATGCAGGTTGTCCGGAAGTGGGTGCTTCTGTGAATCCGTCTCTCCATATAGTGCGCGCCCATCGAGATACCACAGGTTCGGATCAGTTTGTTGCCGTTGCCGAACGAGGCGCTCGAGTTCGTCGCGGATGACACCGAGAGTCAGTTTGCCTTGAGCCACTTCGTCGGGGCGTCCCGTGGCGACGAAGTGGACCAATCCTTTGGCGAGAGCGTCGACGTCGAACGACGCCGGGCCGGGAGTGTTCTCGTGGATCGGGCAATAGATCGGTGAGACCACGAGAAGTGGAGTGTCAGCATGCTTTTCGCGAATTGTGTCGAGGAATCCATGCACGGCCGGTACGAAGGCGCGAAGACGCATCACGTCGGTGTTCACGATGTTGATGCCCAGTTTGAGACTGATCAGGTCTGCGGGGGTGTCCCGCAGGGTGCGCGCAGTGAACGGGTCGAGAAGTGCGCTACCGCCGAAACCCAGGTTGATCAGGTCCACGGTGCCGGCGCGGGCGGCTACCGCCGGCCAGATGTCCGTGGGGTACACCGCATTCGAGCCCTGGCTGATCGAGCTTCCGTGGTGCAGCCACACCGGATTTTCACGCGAAGTCAGGGCATCCAGTGGTGCGTCGGAGTGCAGCGAGATCAGTTCGATCACCTCGTTGTGCGGCAACCATATTTCGACCATTTTGTCATCGGCCGGGAGCTCGGAGAACGTGATCGTACAGGCCGGACCCTGTTGGTTCTCAACGGAACCCGTCGCCATGTTGACGGTATTCGAGACGCCACCGCTGGTGGTCGCGCGACTCACGAACACACCGTCGATGAGGAGTTCGATCACGCCATCAGGACGCGGCGGCAGACCCTCGTAGACGACTCTCGATCGAAGAGCAACGAGCTCGATCACCGTCGCGCTGGTCCGAAAGGCAAGTCGCACGCCCGATGGCTGGGCCTCCGCCATCGTCAGTTGTGAATCAGCGCCTTGAGCACGAGCCCACGCCGGAAGGCGGTGAATGAGGGTGCCGCCGCCCGCTGTCCGTTCCAATTCAATCGCGCCTCGGACAATGTCCGAGGTGATCGGAGTGGTGAAGCCTACGTTCGAGAGGGACATGACTCTGCTTTCATTGTGGTGAACCCGATGATCTATGGAGTCGGCCAGTGCCGCAGCAGCGCGTCGAGCACGTCCAGAATCCGGGTCCAGGACTCATCGGGACCGGGGGCGCTGTGGTCGAAACTGCCCGCCAACTCCAAGGTCACGTATCCCTGGAACACACTCCCGAGCAGCCGCACCGCGTGCGTGAAATCCTCGTCCGGTACCCCGTACCCACGCAGGATCGCGTGCATCATCTGGCTGTGTTGCGGGCCGGCGCTCGTGACTGCGGTCTGCGGATCGACCCGGTGGTTGGCCGCAGCAAATCGACCCGGGTGTTCTCGAGCGTACGTGCGGTAGGTACTGCCCAGCGCAATCAGCGCATCTCCACCCGCACGACCCGCCAACGCCTCCGACGCCTGCGTCGCGAGTTCATCGAGAGCAAGAAGCGCTATTCGGGTTTTCAGGTCATCAGTGCTCTGGACATGCGAATACAGGCTCGCGGATTTGACGCCGAATCGACGGGCCAGGGCGGTGAGGGTGACGTGTTCAAAACCGACTTCATCAGCCAACTCTGCGCCCGCCGAGGTGAGACGGTCGGCCGTCAGACCTACACGAGTCATCGCACTGTCCCCTACCTCATCCCGTCGAACCCTAATAGGCAATAAGCTACACCATGTAGCTTTCCGCTTCGGGATCGGGATCCCCCGGTCGACAAAGGCGAGGACGGCAGGGTTATGACGCGGCTATCAGACGAGTGGGCGTCCTAGGCGCGCACGTACTCGTACGTCCCACAGCAGGGCGCGAAACGGGAACTGTGACAACCAGAGTGGCGTATGTCGTTCTCGCTCGACGTGTTGCCGAATGTACCCGTCGAACCATGCCTGATCGGCGTCTGTCCACGGCACCCGGAGCGCGTTCCTGAACTCCGGCGGTAGATAGCCGATGGTGCGACGAAACTTGACGGGCCCATACCTCTGCGCGATGACTGGGTGAACGTATTCGAAATGGGCAATGCCGAGCAGGAATTCGCGCACCTCATCGCTGATTTCGATGTTCGCGATCTGTCGGTGCCAGTAGTCATTGAACGCCGTGCGATTCCTCGGCCACAGTTCCGAAGGCATCTGCAAGGTGGTTCCGCAGACTTTCCCCTGTTGGTAGAACGTTTCCCGCTCGACACCGACAAGCGGGCCGTGAACCCGTTCGTAGATGTCCTCCCAGCCGAAGTAGAGGCATGCTGCGACCCAGAGCTGCAGTTCCGGGTTCATTGCGTTGTATTCAACGGGACTGTCGTTGTCGGATCGCACCTGCACATGCTGGCGATTGACCGCCTGCCGGTAGCGCCGACGATCTGCGGCGCTGCCCAATGCGGCTACCGCGAGGTAGGACGTCGTGGTTCGTGCTCTCTTGACCGGATGGCGATCGAGCCGGCCGTTCTCTACCTTGCTGCGTGCCACTCCGTACCCGACTGCAGGATTGGCGAGTTGCATGATCACATTCGCGGTCGTCATCGTCCGTCCCATCGAGAGTAGGGACCGCGCAAACAATCTGCTATCGATCTGGTCCATCTCGGTACGCGACATCGCGCGCTTGCTTCCCGTCATTCGCCCGCCCCCTTATTCTGATAACATCCGTAGTCAGAATAGCTTATCGGCGTGATATCGGCGACCGATTTCTGACGCAGACCCGGCCGGTCGGAGTGAACAGGTCACTTCGGTTGGCAGATGATCACCGGGATCTTTCGGTCGGTCCAGCTCTGGTAGGTGTCGAAATCGGCGTAGATCTCCACCAGTTGCGGCCACAGTCGTTCACGCTCGGTGTCGGTGGCCTCGTGGGCCCGCATGACCGTTGTGGTCGAACCTTCTTGAATGGTGACATCGGGATTTGCGGTCAGGTTCAGGTACCACGCCGGATTCGATGCCAAGCCACTCTGCGATGCGACCACCACGACGTCGGCGCCGTCACGCAAGTAGAGCAGTGGGACGGTGCGCGCTTTCCCGGATTTGCGCCCGATGGTCGTCAGCAGGATGACCGGTACCGGTTTCTTGAAGCCGGCACCGAGCCGCCACTTTGATCCGAACCTGCCCCCGCTCATCTTGTAAACCCGCGCGTTCAAGCGGGATCCGAGTTTGATGAAAGTGCTGTACGCCTTGGAATTGAGGGCCTTGGGCGTTTGCTGTTGGGGCACGAGACCTCAGATTCGTTCGATGATTTGTTCCGGTGGTGGCCTTCTGCTCACCGTACTCAGTGCACATACTTCGGCTTCCATTGCAACCACCACACCCGAATATGGTGCAAATTCCCAAGATTGGTTGCAGATGAAACTAAATACGCTTGTGTGTAGCGCATCTCGTTCACATCACCATACGAGACTCTGCTCGATATATGTCATATGAATGAACGATCACCCGCGAAACCACGTCAGGTATGCGAGAGGTGTGCGCGCCAAAGGCAGCCTCGCCGCAGGCCATCTGGCGCCGGGTGCACCCGACCCGAGGCCGAAACGCACCAACACCTCAGCAGCGAACGGCGCGCCGATTGGACACAGAAACCCACGCTTGTCATCACGACACAGAGATGCTCCAATGAGACGAAGATACGGAAACCGTATCAATGCCACATTCTGGTATCGGGGGACGGGGAGTCGAGATGGACAAATTCAATAGGCGCAACATGCTCAAGGCCGGCGGGGTGGTCGGGGCGGCGGGTGCGTTCAGCCTGATTGCCCCGGCAACTCCTTGGACGTGGTCGCCGGCCGGCTCGGTCCCGGGCATTGGTAGCGGCGCTGATCCGCG